>JAGNNV010000043.1 GCA_017990495.1 Vicinamibacteria bacterium | reverse complement strand
GCGGGCGAAGGCGCCCTGGTCAACGTGAAGGTTTCCGCGAGCGGCGACGTCGCGGTCAATCTCTCCCTCGACGCCGCCTCCTACAAGCGCGTGCCCCACAAGAACAAATTCGGCAAGTCCTATGGCCGCGACGCCTACTGACCACGGCCTGTTGATCCGATGAAGAGACCCCTGCTGAAACCTGGCTTCCGCGAAACCCATCAAAGGCTCCAATGGGACTGACCAAGAAGATCCTTCTCTTCACCGCCCTCCTCACCGTGGGCATCGTGACCGTGACCCTGGCCTTCACCACGGTGCAGGCCAATGCCCTCGCTCAGGCCAGCCTGACCGAGCGGCTGACCAGTTCGGGCGGAATCTGGAACACCTTCCAGGCCGACCGCCTGGGCAAGCTCAAGCTGGCCGTTCGAACCCTGGGTAACGACCCTTTCTTCAAGGCAATGATCGAAGCGGGCGACGGCGCCACCATCGCCGACACCCTGTCCGAACGGGGCCCCGACCTTGGCGCGGACTTCTTCATGGCCACCGATGCCTCGGGCCTGCTCCTCGCGCGCTCCGACAAGCCGACCGAGCGCGGCACCGACCTCTCCAAAGACCCCGTCGTTTCCATGAGCGTCGAGGGTGAAGAAGCGGCCGGCCTCTGGCAGGAGGGCGATCGAGTGTTCCACGCGGTCTCGACACCCATGTCCACAGGCGAGAATCTGCAGGGCGTTCTTCTGGCCGGGTACGCGCTCGACGTCAATGTCGCGAGGTCGCTCGCCCGAATTACCGGCGCGGACATCGCCTTTCTCACCGGAGCCGCCCAGACGGTTTCAGCGTCCTCGCTGGGTCCGCTGGAAACAGGCTTCGCCTCGGCGCTTCGATCCGTCGGAGCCATCAAGGCGAACGAGGTCTTCGATCTCGAGTTCGTGGGCGAGCGTTACCGGGCGATCTCCTATCCCCTCGAAAACGCGGCCCGGCGCCCGGTAGGTTCGCTCGTGGTCATCGCAAGCTGGGCCAAGGAGATGGGGCCTTTCGTCCGTTTCCGGAACGCGTTGTTCATGGTCGGCGGCGTCATGACCGTGCTCGGACTTCTCGGCGCGCTGCTCATCGCCCGACGCATCACCGATCCCATCTCCCTCCTCGTCGACCGCGTCCACAAGGCGCGCGACGGCAGCTTCGCGGGGTCCATTCCCGTGCACAGCAGCGATGAGGTAGGAGCCCTGGCCAAGGCCTTCAACGGTCTGCTCACCGAACTTCGGGAGAAGGAACAGTTCATCGAGTTCATGCGCACCGCACAGCCCTCCGGCGGCACCACCAACATGCCGGCCCTCGACTTCGGATCGGGCGCCACCATGGGGCTTTCCGGGGTGACCGCTTCCGCCTCCGTGCCCGGCGGCGATGAGACACTCACCGTGGGCTCGATGTTCGCGAACCGCTACCGGGTTCTTGAAACCCTGGGCCGCGGCGGCATGGGTGTGGTCTTCCGGGCCAAAGACAACCAGCTCGACGAAGTGGTGGCTTTGAAGACTCTGCGTTCGGATGTTCTCAGCCAGGACTCCACCCTGCTCCAGCGCTTCAAGCTCGAGATCAAGCTCGCCCGCAAGATCACGCACAAGAACGTGCTGCGCACCCACGACTTCGGCGAGTGGATGGGAACCCCCTACATCTCGATGGAGTATCTCGAAGGCGTCACCCTCAAAGACCTGCAGAAACGCAAGGGCGCCCTGCCCCTCGCCGTGGGTCTGCAGATCGCGAAGCAGATGTGCCACGGCCTCGCCGCCGCCCATGCCCAGGGGGTCATCCACCGCGATATCAAGCCCCAGAACATGCTGATCATTCCCGAAACCGGCGATCTCAAGATCATGGACTTCGGCATCGCCACGGTTTCGAACGTCAAGGACGAGAGCAAGCCATCGGATTCGTCGATCACCGGCGCAGGCGTGGTCCTCGGCACTCCGGACTACCTGGCTCCCGAGCTTGGCAAAGGTCAGCCCGCCGATTTCCGTTCCGACATCTACTGCATGGGCGTGGTGCTGTTCGAACTGTTCTGCGGACGCCTTCCCTTCCCCGGTGAGTCGCCCATGCAGATCGTGATCCACCACATGCAGACCGCTCCGCCCAAGCCCCGCTCCATCAAGCCGAATATCCCCGAGGATCTTCAGGCCGTGATCCTGAAGTGCATGGAGAAGGAACGCGACAAGCGCTTCCAGACCGTCGACGACCTGACCGAGGCCCTGAACGCGATCTCCGAGCGACAGGCCGCCTGAGCGTTCGCCGGCGTTCGTCTATCGAGCCCGGACGACGGCCAGCGAGATGCGCACCGGGCCTTCGGCGGTGTCGACCAGGGCGGCATTGGCGTCTATGGCGGCGATGACTCCATCGGCGAGCACATCGCCCACCCGCAAGGCCACGATCTCGCCCAGCGGCGAATAAACGAAAGCCACCGATTCATCCCCGCTGCGTCCGATGCCGGCGAGCGCCATCTCATCCACCGCGAGGTCGCGGGCCCGGAAGAAAACCCGGCCGTTCGGGGAAGCGGTGATGGGGCCGGGTTCGCCCGGCCTTGTGGGGGAGCGGAGCACTCTCACTCCGTCTTCACGCACCTCCTCGAGATGGAGGGCGGCGAGCACGGCGCGGCGCAGCTGCGCGATGGGGGCTTCGCGGGCGAAGACACTGAGCTTGGACAGACCCGGGGGCCCGACCGAGACGAAGGCGGGCTCGGCTTCGGCGATGGCCGACAGCACATCCTCGCCGCGCGTACGTTTGGCGCGCAGGGAAAGGCGCCCCGACGTCTCCGCCTCTCCTTCGGCGGGCACGGCGGCCGTGGCGGCCACGGGAGGCGCGCCCGACGCTCGCAACAACCGCACCCCGCCCACGAGCTCGGCCTGGACCGGTAGGGCCTTGAGGGCATCGTCGATCGAAGCTCCCGCGAAATCGACATGAACCCGGCCGCGCACGTCCTCGCTGACCACGAAGGAGTCGCGCGACAGAGTTTCCATCATGGCGACGACATCGGCGAGGTCCGCATCGACGGCGCGCAAACTGAGGCCGCCGGGCGCGCTGCCGGAAGCGCGCAACACCGTGAGCGGTCCGGAAAGCGGGCTGTCGCGATCCTGACGGCAGAAGGGTTCGGTGGGGCGGAAGGGCTCGTCCACGGGCAGCGGTAAGGCCGCGTCGGGACCGGCGCGGAACGATTCGCCCACCACCTCGAACTGATAACAGCCGTCGTGGGGGGCTCGCGAGAACTCGCGCAAGCGGAAGAATCCTCCCTCGAGCCGCCGCTCCAGGGAATCGGCGGCGCCCATCCCGGCCACGAAACCCCTGAGGGTGAACCGGCCGGTGTCGCCGTCGAGCGAACCGAACGTGAGAGCGGCCGCGGCGTCACGGAAGGCCGCGCCGGTTTCGGCCATGAACATGCGGGGCGAGGTCTGGCGGCGTCGGAGATCGTGGAGGGTGATGGTCTTGTCGAGTGCGATCTGTTCGTCGCGCGCGAAACGCGCAGCCTCTTCGCGGCTGGCTCCCCGGGTTCGGTCGCGCATCCGCGCGGGGTCGAGACTCGCCGCCGGTATCGCCAGCGCCGCGCGGTGATACACCCGCACCCGCGCTTCCACGGTCACCCCGAAGTCGGCGGCCCGCAGGGCCAGGCTCTCCACGTCGATGAGGCGCGGCGAACCCTGCAGAGCCCGGAAGAAACGATCGGCATCCGGGAAGGTCGCCGCCGCGGTGATCGTCCGCCGCGACTGGCCGATCGAACCGGATTCGGTGATGGCAGGCGGGCCCACCACGATGTCGCGCAGACCCGCGGCCGTGGCCAGTTGATGCAAGAGAACCGCGTCATCATCGGGAGTGGGCAGGTCGGGGAGCGGCCGCGAGAGCTGCGCGAGATGCCGATCCAGGAGCTGTCGTTCCTCGCCATAGGGGCGCGCGACCGGGCCTTGAAGCAGGGCGGCGGCGAGAATCAGGGAGGGGAAAATCATAGGCGGAGGGGAAGAGCCGCAACGCGACCGTTGGGGCGAGACTATAGAAGCAAGCGCCCTGTATTAGCCTCAGGGGCAAGCACCCACGAGCCAAACCAAGGAGCCTCCATGCGCGCTTTCACCGCCGTTGCCCTCACCCTTCTGTTCACCGCCACCGTCACGGCCCAGACCGCGCGGACCTTCGTCAACCCGCGCAGCGAAGCGCTCAACAAGAGCGAGCCGCCCTTTTCGGGCGCGGTCAGGGTGGGCGACACCCTTTACCTGTCGGGCCAGATCGGGCTTGGCCCGGATCGCAAACCTCCGGCGGAGGCCGCCGCGGAGGCGAAGCTGGTGATGGATGCGGTGAAGCAGCAGCTCACCAATGCGGGCATGACCATGGACGACCTGGTCAGCGTGCAGATCTTCTGTTCCGACGTGCGCCACTACGACGCGTTCAACGCGGTCTACCGCACCTACTTCACGAAGGAGTTCCCCGCGCGCGCCTTTATCGGCTCCGGCGGCCTTCTCTTCGGAGCACGCTTCGAGGTGGTGGGCATCGCGGTGAAGCGCTGAGCGGACACTTCCTGCGCGCGGCTCCGGCCGCGGGCTTTCTCACGCGCTTCGCCCCCGCGCCCACGGGGTTTCTTCACCTCGGGCACGCGGCGAACGCGATCTCCGTCTGGGGTGTGGCCCGCGCCTTCGGCGGACGGGTGGGCCTCCGGATCGAGGACCACGATCGAACCCGTTTCCGACCCGAGTTCGAGGCGGCGATCCTGGAGGATCTGGCCTGGCTCGGTTTCGTTCCGGACGAACTCTTCCCGCCTCAGCGGGCGCGTGGATCGAGATACGAAGAGGCCATGCGATGCCTCGAGGCGAAGGGCCTTGTCTACGCCTGCGCCTGTACGCGAAAGTCGCTCGATCCTGGCCCTGGCCCGGGCGGAGAACGGCGTTACCCTGGAACCTGCCGCGATCGATCAGTGAACGGGGTTGAATCGGCGAGGCGCGTTCGCCTGGAGCATCAGGCAGTGGGCTTTGAAGACCTGCGCCTTGGCGCTATCGAGCAAACCCCCGCCGATCAGTGCGGCGATGTTCTGACGCGCGATCGTCTCGGCCAGTGGACCTATCAGTTCGCGGTGGTGGTGGATGACCTCGACCAGGGAGTTGATCTGGTGATCCGCGGAGAGGATCTGCTCGCCTCGACGGGCCGGCAGATTCAGATGGCTCGGCTGCTTGGGCGCGAGATTCCGGCTCGCTTTGTTCACCACCCCCTGATCAAGCGAGAGGACGGAGCCAAGTTGTCGAAGTCGAACCGCGACACCGGGATTCGGGACCTGCGGGCCTCGGGTTTGAGCGCCGATCAGGTCCTCGGGCGAGCCTCTGCGGCTCTGGGGCTTGGGGATGGCCACCCGCTGGACGAAGCGGAGATCGTCGCGAGGATCCGGGCGAGCGTGGGGTGATCGCGGGCGCCCCTCAGGGTTTCGGGAGTCTGTCCTTCAGGAACGCGAGGCTCTTCGGGAAGACGGTGTGGACGTATTCGTACCCGTGGTCGCCCGGGTAGAGACCGAATCCATGCGGGACCTTCCGCGCCTCGAGGGTTTCGTGCAGCGTCTTGTTTCCCGCGGACAGGCCGTAGCGGTCTTCGCTCCCGCAGTCGAGATAGAGCGCGGGAAGATCCTTCACGTCCACCGTCTTCGCGAGCTCGAGGGGATCGTTCGCCTTCCAGGCCGCGGCGTCGATCGGATCGCCGAACACGCCGGTGAAGGCCCGCATCTGCCCGCCGCGCGCCCCACCCTCCGCGGTGGGGATCTGGGAGAGCAGCATGGCCGAATGCGTGGCCACTGCGCCGAAGACCGATGGGTGGGCGAAGGCGATATTGAGCGCTCCATAGCCGCCCATCGAGATGCCGAGAAGCGCACGGCCGCCGCGGTTCGGGATGGTGCGGTAGGTCGCATCGATGTGCGCGACCAGGTCCTTCGCCACCATGTCCTGATACCGGCCGCGCGGGGAATTGAGGAAGAGGTTGTTGCCTCCGTCCACCGTCACCACGATCGCCTCGGGAGCGACCCCCGACTTCCGCAAGTCGTCGTACTGGGCAAGCACCCCGCGTCGTTCGAGGAAAGCCGAGTTTTCGAACATCCCGTGCAGGGCGTAAACCACGGGGTACGCCTTCTTGCTGGTTTCATAGTCCGCGGGGAGGTAGGCAACGTAGGTGACCGTGGCGCCGAGCGACTTCGAGTCGAAGGTTTTCGCTTTGTCCGACGCGGGCATCATTCGGGGCCCGCCCTGGCCGCGGGGCGCACCCGGGGGCGGCGCTTCCTGGGCGAGAGCCAAACCCGGGGCGCTGGCGAGGAAGAGGGCGACGATCGCGGTCCGGACTTCGGCTGTCTTCATGATTTGTGAGGTCTCTCGAGGAAGTGGTTGATCTCGCCGAGCACGTTATCGAGCATGGGCGCGGTCAGGGTCTTCGTGGAAGTGTTGCGTTGAGACGGATGGTACGAGATGAAGATCCTCCTTGTCTCGCCGGTTTCGGGGGCGGGCGGCAGTTCGTGGCTGAGGCCATGCCCGAATTTGAAGGAACGCCTCGGCTCGACCACGCCTTCAGCCTTCAGTGTGGCCGCCAGGGCGTCGAGAGCGAACTTGCCAAGAGCGAGGACGGCGCGCGGCTTCAGCAATCTCCACTCGCGCAGCAGATAGGGACGGCAGCGGAGGGTCTCCGGCGGTTCCGGCTTGTTGTCGGGTGGAGCGCAGCGCACCGCGGCCACGATGTAGGCGTCGACCAGAGCAAGGCCGTCATCACGCCAGACCGACGACGGCTGGTTGGCGAAGCCCGCGCGATGAAGCGCGGGGAAGAGGAAGTCGCCCGAAGGATCGCCGGTGAAGACGCGGCCCGTGCGGTTCCCTCCATTCGCGGCCGGGGCGAGACCCACCACCAGCAGGCGTGCTCTGGGATCGCCGAATCCGGGCACCGGGAGGCCCCAGTAGGTCTGATGGCGAAATCGCGCGACCTTCACCATGGCCGCGTGGGCGCACCATCGACGCAATCGCGGGCACTTCGAGCATCCGACGATGTCGTCGCGAACCTTCGAAAGAGAATCCTCTTCCACTGGCCTCAGGGTATCAAGTGGGCTTCCCGAGGGCCGAATCGGCACATCTGAGATAATTCGCCCTCACGCGCGGGCCCCCTGCCGCTCGCGCGACCAGGGCGGTTCACCACCGAAACGGGAGAACAGACAACAGCACCATGGCCGATCACCGATCGCTTCCCCTCACCGACCTCTCCGAAGACGAGAAACTCTTCCAGGAAACGGTCAAGAGCTTCGCCGACGAGAAGATCCGTCCTCTGGTTTCGAAGATGGACGCCGAGGCGAAGATGCCCCGCGATCTCATCGACGCCTGCTTCGAACTGGGCCTCATGGGCATCGAGATCCCCGAGAGCTTCGGCGGGGCCGCCTCCACCTTCTTCATGTCCGTGCTGGTGGTTGAGGAACTGGCCAAGGTCGACGCCTCGGTGGCCGTGCTCGTCGATGTCCAGAACACCCTCTTCAACAACGCGCTGCTGCGCTGGGGCACCGAGTCGCAGAAGGCGAAGTACTTCCCGAAGCTGGCCACGAAGTGGGTGGGGGCCTACGCGCTCTCCGAGGCCGGCTCCGGCTCCGACGCCTTTGCCCTCGCCTGCAAGGCGACGGACAAGGGCGATCACTACGACCTCACCGGCCAGAAACTCTGGATCACCAACGCGGTCGAAGCCGACCTCTTCATCGTCATCGCGAACGCCGACCTCACCAAGGGCTATAAGGGCATCACCGCCTTCCTGGTTGAGAAGGGAACACCCGGCTTCACCATCGGTAAGAAAGAGGACAAGCTCGGCATCCGCGCCTCGTCCACCTGTGAGCTGATCTTCGAGGGCTGCAAGATCCCCAAGGAAAACGTGCTTGGTGAAGTGGGCAAGGGCTACAAGATCGCCATCGAGACCCTGAACGAAGGTCGCATCGGCATCGCCGCGCAGATGGTGGGCGTGGCTCAGGGCGCCTACGAACACGCGCTCAAGTACGCCCAGGAGCGCAAGCAGTTCGGCCAGGCCATCTCCGAGTTCCAGGGCGTGCAGTTCGAGCTTTCCAACATGGCCATGCAGATCGAGGCCTCGCGTCTTCTCACCTACAACGCGGCCCGTCTGCGCGACACCGGCGCCGGATTCATCAAGGAAGCGGCCATGGCGAAGCTCTTCGCCTCGCGCACCGCCGAATACGTGGCCAGCAAGGCCATCGAGATCTTCGGCGGCAACGGCTTCACCAAGGAG
Organism: Vicinamibacteria bacterium; assembly: GCA_017990495.1. GTDB lineage: Bacteria > Acidobacteriota > Vicinamibacteria > Fen-336 > JAGNNV01 > JAGNNV01. The sequence goes on along the minus strand of JAGNNV010000043.1, from coordinate 11,966 downwards.
TTCCCGGTGGAGAAGTACTACCGCGACCAGAAGGTCGGCCAGATCTACGAAGGGACGTCGAACATGCAGCTCATGGTCATCGCCAAACAGATCCTCGGGAAGATGGCGTGAGTCTGCTCTCGCTGTCCGCCAACGACCTTCTCGATCGCTTCGGGTCTCAAGACCCCACTCCCGGCGGAGGCTCGGCGGCCGCTCTTGCCGGCGCCCTCGCCGCCTCTCTGGTCGAGATGGTCGCGGGTCTCCCCAAAACCCGCACCGGCGCACCGGACGAGCGCGAGAAGCTCGACGCCGCGAAGGCCTCCGCTGCGAAAGCCGGGGCGCGCTTACGTGAACTGGTCGACCTCGACACCGATGCCTACAACGCGGTGACCGCGGCTTACCGTCTGCCCAAGTCCACCGACGAAGAGAAGGCCGCTCGCAGTGCCGCGATCAAAGCGGCCATGCGCCAGGCCACCGATGTTCCCCTCGAGACCTGCGAGCGCGCCGCCGACGTCCTGCGCGCCGCCGCCCAGGCTTTGGCCAACGGCAATCCGAACGCGGCGAGCGACGCCCGCACCGCCATCGCTTTGTGCCGGGCCGCCCTCGATGCGGGCGCCGAGAACGTGAGGGTTAACGTGGCATCACCATCTCTGGCCGCTGAATCGCCGCTCCTCCTCGCCCGCCTCGAGTCCATTCGCCAGCCCCTGGAATCGATGCTCGCCAATCCTTCCCGAAAGTAGACGAGCCCCATGATTCAATTGACGAGGCTCGCTCTGGCGGGCCTCTTTCTTTTCCCCCTGACCGCTCCCTCAAACGCCCAGGACATGGCCATCAAACCCAAGACCGCCGCCGAAGCCAAGGCCTTCACCGACAAGGTGGAGAAAGAACTCCTGCTCCTCGCGAACGCGTTCTCGCGCGCGGACTGGGTGAAGTCCACCCACATCACCGACGACACCGAGGCCATCGCGTCGGAGGCCAACCAGCGTTTCACCGACGCTGCGGTCGCCGCAGCCAAGAAGGCGGCCACGTTCGACGGGGTCAAGGTGGCCCCCGAGGTGGCCCGGAAACTGAAGCTGCTGAAGGTGGCGCTCGTGACCCCCGCCCCCACCGGATCAGTGGAGAGCCGCGAGGTGACCACGCTCCTCGCTCGCCTCGAGGGTACTTACGGCAAGGGGAAATACACGCGGAAGAAGAAGGACGGCACCGAGGAGGCGCTGGATCTCGGCCAGCTTTCGAGCCTGCTTGTCACCTCGCGCGATCCCAAGGAGCTTGAAGAGGCGTGGGCGGGCTGGCACGCGGTAGCCCGGCCCATGAAGAAGGACTTCGTGCGCTTTGTCGAGTTGCAGAACAAAGGAGCGCGGCAGCTCGGCTTCAAGGACACCGGCGCGCTGTGGCGCTCGAAGTACGACATGGCCCCCGACGCGTTCGCCCGCGAAGTCGACCGTCTCTGGGAGCAGGTGAGGCCGCTCTATGTCTCGCTGCACGCCTATGTGCGCAAGCGCCTGGTCGAAACCTACGGCAAGGACGTGGTCCCGGAGAAGGGCCCGATCCCCGCGCACCTTCTCGGCAACATGTGGGCCCAGCAGTGGGGCAACATCGAGCCTCTCGTGGCCCCGAAGACGGAAGGCCCCGGGTTCGATCTCACCGCCCGCCTCAAGGAAAAGAAGATCGATGAGCTGGAGATGGTCCGCTATGGCGAACGCTTCTTCACTTCTCTCGGCTTCGATCCTCTGCCCAAGACGTTCTGGGAGCGCTCGCTCTTCGTGAAACCGAAAGACCGCGAGGTGATCTGTCACGCCAGCGCCTGGGACGTGGACAACGACAACGACCTGCGCATCAAGATGTGCATCGAGGTGAATGCGGAGGACTTCTCCACCATCCACCACGAACTCGGCCACAACTTCTATCAGCGCGCCTACAACCAGAAGCCCTTCCTTTTCAGGGACAGCGCCAACGACGGTTTCCACGAGGCCATCGGCGACACCATCGCTCTCTCCATCACCCCCTCATACCTGAAGAAGCTCGGCCTCATCGACGAGGAACCGCCCCCGGCGCAGGACATCGGCCTCCTCCTGCGCATGGCTCTCGACAAAATCGCCTTCCTTCCGTTTGGCCTGCTCGTCGACCAGTACCGCTGGAAGATCTTCTCCGGCGAGATCACCCCGGCGCAGTTCAATCAGGCGTGGTGGGACCTGCGTCTCAAGTACCAGGGCATCGCCCCTCCCGGGGTTCGCACCGAGGACGACTTCGACGCCGCGGCCAAGTATCACGTGGCCGCGAACGTGCCCTACACCCGGTATTTCCTGGCCCACATCCTGCAGTTCCAGTTCCACCGCTCCCTGTGTGAGGCCGCCGGTCAGAGCGCGCCGCTCAATCGCTGCTCGATCTACGGCTCGAAGGAGGCGGGGGAGAAGCTCGCCAACATGTTGTCGATGGGCGTGTCGAAGCCGTGGCCCCAGGCCATGGAGGCGCTCACCGGCTCAGGCCAGATGGACGCCACCGCCATCCTCGACTACTTCGCCCCGCTGCAGAAGTGGCTCGACCAGCAGAATCAGGGCGCGCCCGTCGGCTGGTAACAGGGCGAGCCTCATCTTCATTCGAAGCCGCGGCGCGAAGGTGCGGCCGCGGATTCTTCGTCCATAATCTCTTGCGAACCCAGTCGGTGGCGGAGATGGCCGGCGGCGTATATTGTCCGGAACGGTTGTGCCACGTCCAGCGACGAACGAATGACGAGGAAATACTCGGCAATTCTGCCGCTCAAGCCAGAGCGGTTCCCGGTTGCGTTCTGGGTGCTCCTCGCACTGACTGCGGGTTGTGACCCCTTCGATCGCGAGTTGAGTGCGGGCGAGGCAAGAAAACAGATCGAGCAGGTCTTTCGCTCTGACATGGGGGAGCCCTGGACTCTCGCACCGAACAGCACGACATCTTCCGAGCCGAGCATCGCCATTGACGCGGGCGCCCTGGAGGGGCTGTGGCGGCCACTTTCCTGGCGGACATACTTTTCGGTCGATGCACGCAAGTTGGTTTCCCTGGAGCTCACTGACAAAGGGAAGGCGTTGTTTGAAAGCGTGCGTTTCGACAGGTTGGGTGACGTCGAGTTGAGGTTGGTTCATCCGGTCAACCGCAAGCTCGTCAAAGTCGAGCGTGTGCGTGAGGGCGGCGATGACAACGATCAGAGCGTGGATTTCACTTACCGTTGGGACGCGCCCCCGACTGTCCTCCGCTACATGGGAAGACAACCGGAGATCGCCGCGACCGCCAGGTTCACGCGGGACGTCGACCAGGGATGGCAGCTACGTGACTTCACTTTGGGGCAGGACCTTGTACCGTTCCATCGCGACGCTGACGCGGAGGCCCCGGGACGCACCGAACGTCTGGGCCGGTGTGGGCCCTCATCCGTCGCAACGAACCCCAGCGGACCCTACCGGTTTCGATATCGGAGCAACCCGGATTCAAAAATGCAGCACACAGCCGAGGTGGAAGTGTCTGACGTCGGCTTTACGATCAGACGGCGCACATTCGTACTAGGGGACGAGCGTCACGCGACCTTGCGATCACATTTCTGGGGAGACGTGATCTCGCTCACCGCGAAGGCAGAGGCGTTGAGCATGATCGTGCTCATGGGTAGCGACCGGACGATTGGACGCCCGTCGAACACATACACGATCGAAATCGCGGACGACGGAAGCGCTTCACCGCCGCTGGCCACAGTGGGTCAAGAAATGTCAAAGGCATGGAACGCCTGGCACGAGAGGTTCGTGGGCTGTCTGCCCACGCCCAGGAATGCCTGGGATGGAAACTGATTCAATGAGCTATCGACATCGAGTTCGTCGGTGTGAGCCAGGAATTGCCCTTTCTCCTCCGCTCGATCAGCCGAACCAAGGGCGCGCCCATCGGCTGGTAACCGGGGGTCCGCGGCCTCATTCGAAGCCGCGGCGCGAAGGCTCGGCGGACGCGTCTTCGTCCACGACCTCTTGTGCTTGCGCCTCGACGGCGGCACGGAGTCCGGAATTGAACGCGGCCCGGAGCGCCTCATGCATGAGTCGCTCCTGCTCATCCAATCCGGCGGCATCCGCGCGGCTGTCGCGAATCTCCTGCACCCCCACCAGCATTCTGTAGCCGCGGCGGGGCAGGGTCTGCAGGTAGCGCGGGGCATCCGGTGTGTCGCCCAGCGCCACCCGGATCTCCTTGACGCAGTGATTAAGGCCCTGCTCGACATCGACGTCGACATCGTCCGGCCATAACGCATCGGTGATTTCGCCGCGCGTGACCAGCTCGCCCGATCGCTCGAGGAGCAGCTTGAGCACCTGAACGGATTGAAGCCGCAGATGGATGAGCCGGCCCTCGCGCCGCAGTTCGAGAGTGCGGGTGTCGAGTTCAAAGATCCCGAAGCGCAGGATGCGATGGTGGGTCGCCGGCCGCTCTGATGACTCGGACCCTGGCCGGGCCGCTTTTCCCGCTCCAAGCGATTGGAGTCGCGATACAGCGGCCGCGATTTCCGCGCGTTGATCCTGAAAACGGGTCAAGACGCGCTCCGCGAAGCCGAACGTGTTTCAGCGAGCTGAACCGTCGCCGCCATTGACGGCCTCGTGCGAACGCAGGCGAATTTCATCGAAGAATTGGACGCCGCATGAAGTTGCGCGGCCTCGCGCGCGAGGCGTTCAAGACTCAGAACTATCGGCGTCATGGGTTGATTCGTTAGCAAGCGATGTGCCGCGCGACATGTCGAATGTTTGAACGCGGGCCCGCAGAAAAGATTCAGCCGCAATGAAGCGTGCCTCCATTGTGGCCGCGCCCACGTTGCCCGATCCTGATCGCATGCCGAACGATCTCTCTCCTGAACGTTCCACCGCGCCCAAGGACGGCGGGGCGGACGCGCAGGCGGATCGTCCCGTGCTCCGTGATCTTCTGATCAGTTTCGAGAAGAACCTGATCACCGCCGCCATGTCCGCGGCGGGTGGAAATCAGAAGCGCGCCGCGGAAGTACTCGGCCTTCTACCAACCACGCTCCAGGAAAAGCTGAAGCGTTTTGGTCTCGTCAACCCGCGTCCGGGGCGACGGGGGCGCGCGGGGGAGCGCGCTCCGGTCCCGGACGAGTCGCCCGCGCCTCATTCCGAGGCACATCAAACCCCAATGGAGGACGTTCACAAATGACAAAACGTTTACTCGCCTTCGCCTGGCTGGTTCTGGCTGGCGCCAGCGCCTTCGCCCAGACCGCGACCGGCAACGTGTTCGGCAACGTGACCGATGCTTCCGGCGCAGTCCTGCCCGGGGCCACCGTCACCATTTCCGGTGAAGCGGGCACCCGCAGCACCGTCACTGGATCGGATGGCGCCTTCCGCTTCCTCAATATGGACTACGGCAACTACAAGGTCAGCGTCGCCCTGTCCGGCTTCACCACGGTATCGCGCAACATCACCATTGTCACCGGTTCGAGCTCCCAGGTCTCGGTCAGTCTCGCCATCGGCGGCCTGACCGACACCGTTGAAGTCTCGGCCGAGGCTCCGCTGGTGGACGTCAAGAAGCGGGGCACCAGCACCACGCTCTCGACGTCCGATCTGCGCGACACGCCCAACTCGCGCGATCCCTGGGGCATCATGAACCAGGTTCCCGGCGCGCTCATCGACCGCGTCAACATCGCGGGCAACGAGAACGGTCAGCAGGCATCGGTGGCGGGCAAGGGCTCTGCCGCCGGCGACCGCGTGTGGTCCCTCGACGGCCTGGTCATCACCGACATGTCAGCGACCGGAGCCTCGCCCACCTACTTCGACTTCGACGCCTTTCAGGAGATCAATGTCTCCACCGGCGGCGGAGACCTCACCATGCAGACCGGCGGCTTCGGCATGAACCTCGTGACCAAGCGCGGCACCAATAGCTTCCATGGCGGCGGTCGTTTCATGGCCACCGACAAGAAGTATCAGTCGAGCAACCTCGCCGGTGTGAAGGACCAGGTCCTCATCGGCAACGCCAACCGTCTCCGCGGCGGCGTGGGCCACTGCGACCCCGGCACGGGCGAGCGCGACAACGCGAACTACATTGACAACATCAAAGACTACGGTTTCGATCTGGGTGGGCCCATCGTCAAGGACAAGTTGTGGTTCTACGGCACCTACGGCAAGCAGGACATCAAGCTCTGCGGCCTCAACGGCAGCCCCGATGATTCGCTGCTTCCTTCCTACAATGTGAAGCTCAACTGGCAGGCGACCGCAAACACCATGGTCTCCGCTTTCTACTTCCTGGGCAGCAAGCAGAAGCTTGGCCGCAGCCCCGGCACGGGCTACGTCGAGGAGGATGGCGTGCTCTGGAACCAGGACAACGCCTATGAGGACGGCGGTCTCCCGGGAGGCCTCTCCAAACTCGAGATCAACCACACCTTCTCGCCGAACTTCTTCATGTCGGCGAAGGCGGCCTACTACGACACCGGTTTCGGCCTCGTGGCTCGCGGGGACAAGACCAAGAGCTACACCTATGACGATGCCACCGGCAACGCCATCGGCACCTACCTCGACTTCCTCTCGGTTCGGCCCCAGAAGACGATGAACGTCGACGGGAACTACTTCAAGGCAGGCTGGGGCGGCAACCACGAACTGAAGTTCGGCTTCTCCTACCGGGATGTGGTGACGAACTCCTCCACCAGGTACAACGGCAACGGGCTTGTGGGCTTCTCCTACAACGGCCCGGGCACCGCGGGCGGCGCCAACCAGGCGCGGATCTATCGCGACGGCATCGTTGAGTACGGCGGCAAGTACGCCTCCTTCTACCTCGGTGACGTGTTCACCAAGGACCGCCTGACCGTGAACGTGGGCGCGCGCTTCGACAAGCAGACCGCGAAGAACCTCGCTTCCGAAGCACCCGCGAACGCTTCCTTCCCCAACCTCCTCCCCGCGCTCAAGTTCGAAGGCAGCAAGGAAGACAACATCACCTGGAACGACATCTCGCCTCGCGTTGGCCTGAGCTATGCGCTGAACGAGTCGCGGAAAACGGTTGCCCGCCTCTCGCTGGCCCGCTACGCCGGCCAGCTCTCCTACGGCAACGTCACCAGCCAGAATCCGGTGGCTGCGAGCTACCTGGCCTACGGCTGGAACGACGTCAATGGTGATCGCTTCGTTCAACCGGGCGAAGTGCTCTTCAGCAACTTCATCGGCGCGTCGAACGTGGATCCCAACAACCCGAGCGCGGTCGGCGCCACCCCCAACCAGATCGACAAGGATCTGAAGTCCAAGAAGGACAACGAAATCGTCCTTGGGATCGACCACGAGTTGGCGAGCAACTTCGCGGTGGGCGGCGCTATCACCTACCGAAGGACGACCGACTGGCAGTACACCCCGCGTCTCGCCGCTCCCTGCCCCACCGGGGTGAACTGCGCGATTATCGGACCGTCGAGCTACACCGCGAACGCTCCTGTCACCGCGAACATCGGGGGCGAGACCTTCACCGCCCAGACCTACTCCCCGAACGCGGCCCTGGTCGCGGCTGGCGGTTTCGGTCGTTACCGCACCAATCAGGACGGCTACTCGACCCAGTTCAAGGGCCTCGAGCTGACCCTGAACAAGCGGATGGCGAACAAGTGGCGCGCGCGCGTGGCCTTCTCGCTCAACGACTGGACCGAGCACTTCGACGGCACCGCGGTGAGCGGCAACCCCGGCACCGCCGGTTCGGGCAGCCCGACTCGTCAGGACATCGCCGGTCTCGAAGACGGCGGCCAGTACTCCGTCCTCGGCGGCGGCTCGGGCAAGGCGGCGTTCTACTCGTCGTTCAAGTGGCAGGTGTTCGCTTCCGCCGGAATCGAACTGCCGGCGAGCCTCGACCTCTCGGCCTCGTTCTTCGGCCGTCAGGGCGGCCTGCTGCCGGTGATCCTCCGCGTGGGCGCCGGTTCGGATGGCACCTTGAATGCGCTCGCCACCGGCTCCGTTGATCGCGAGCGTTACCCCACCCTCACGAACCTGGACCTTCGTCTGGCCCGGAACACCAAGGTGGGCAAGATCACCATCACCCCGTCGATCGAGTTGTTCAACGTCTTCAACAACGACGTGATTCTCGGCGTCTTCCGTCAGGCGACATCGGCGAACTTCCGTCGCGCTGACGACATCGTCTCGCCCCGCATCGTGCGCGTGGGCGCTCGCGTGAGCTTCTAAGCCTCACTCGACGTGCTCTGGGGCCGGTCCATCGTCATGGGCCGGCCCTTTTGTCTTTCTGTGGCGGCCTCACCACGGGTTTCGTTCGACCCCCTCGCCGCTCCGCGGCTTCTGGTTGCGGGCGAGAACCGCGCTAACCCTGGCCGTTGCGCGAGCGTCCAATCCCCAGGGACGACCTTTCGGCGCCCCGGAGGAAGAGGACTCCATGCTCCATCGTGTCGTCGGACGGGCACTTTCGTTCCCCGCAGAAGTGGGTGAGGATTTTCGGACGGCCCTGCGGAGTCTCGGGCGCTCCAAGGCCTTCGCTGCGACGATCGTGCTGACCCTCGCCCTTGGTATCGGCGCCAACCTCGCGATGTTCCGCGTGGTCGATCAGCTCATGTTCCGGCCGCTCGCGTTCATGGAAGACCCAGGGACGGTCCACCGGCTCTATCTCCAGTGGCAGAACCGTGGCGCGACCGTCACCGGCATGTCGGGGCCATACACTCGGCTTCTCGACTTCGAGAGGCACACGACATCGTTCTCGCGGTTCGCGGGCTTCTCGGAACGCGACATCGCGATCGGAGATGGCGAAGCCACCCGCAACCGGCGGATCGCGGCGGTGAGCGCCTCCTATTTCGACTTCTTTGAAGCTCGTCCCGCGCTCGGCCGGTTCTTTGGCGCAACCGAAGACAGGACGCCGCGCGGCGCCGACGTGGTCGTGATTTCGGACGCGTTCTGGAGATCCGACTACGGCGCCGATCCCGCAGTGCTCGGCCGCACTCTCCGCGTGGGCAATGTCCAGGCCACAATCATCGGCGTCGCGCCCAGGGGGTTTAGCGGCGTGAACGATGCCGTGCCGCCCGTCCTCTATCTTCCGATCACGACTTTTGCAGGCAGCAGCGGCACCAATGATGCGAAGACCTACTTCAGCGCCTACAAGTGGGGCTGGATGCACATCATGGCGAGACGGAAGCCGGGCGTCTCCCTCGCCGCCGCCACCGCCGATGCGAATCAGGCCCTGCAGAAGAGCTGGATTGCGGCCGGCCCGGACAACCCCACTAAAGATGCGGTCGATGTCGCGAAGCCGCGTGTGGTCCTTTCCTCACTCAGGACGGGCGGCGGCCCCGATCCCTCGCTCGCGGCGCGCACGGCGCTTTGGATAAGCATCGTGGCCGCGCTGGTGCTTCTCATCGCCTGCGCGAACGTAACCAACATGATGCTTGCGCGCACGATTGAACGCCGCCGCGAGACGGCGGTGCGGCTGGCCCTCGGAGTGAGCAGGTTCCGGCTGATCATGCAGTCGGTCGCCGAGAGCTTTGTGCTGACTGCCATGGGCTGCCTCGCCGCGCTGTTCGTGGCTCAGTTCGGAGGAGTTCTGATCCGCCGCGTCCTGATGCCGTCGGCGGAAGCGCCCGGCCCGATCCTGGCGGACGCGCGAACGCTGCTCCTCGGCCTGGTGGTGACCGCGGTGGCCGGCATCGCGATTGGGGTCGTGCCGGCGCTGGCTCTCGAAAGAGGCGACATCTCGCGCATTCTCCGCGGCGGCGCAAGAGGAGGACAACCCCATGGCACGCGTTTGCGCACCTCTTTGCTCGTAGTTCAGGCGGCGCTCTCCGTGGTGCTGCTTGTGGGGGCGGTGCTCTTCGTAAGAAGTCTCGACGCGGTTCGGGCCATGCGGATGGGATACGACGCCGACCGCGTTCTCTATGTGAGCCGCATCATCCGCGGCCCGTGGCCCGGGGAAGAGGCGGTTCGGGCCATGCGTGATGCGCTCATGGAGCGGGCGCTGGCGCTTCCGGTCGTGGAGGCGGCGGCCTGGGTCAGCAGCGCGCCCTTTGTGAGCACATCCAACACCGACCTCTTCGTTGAGGGGATCGAGTCGACCCGCGGCATCGGCGCCTTCACTTACCAGGCTACGACGACTGACTATTTCAAGACGATGGGCACGAGGATCCTCCGGGGCCGCGGTTTCGCGGCCTCTGACGTGAAGGAGGCGCCGAACGTCGCCGTGGTCGGCGAAAGCATGGCGCGCGCTCTCTGGCCGGGCCGGGAAGCCATTGGGCAGTGTATGCGGGTCTTCTCCGAAACCGCTCCGTGCACCACGGTCGTGGGAATCGCCGAAGACATGGTCCAGCGCGACCTCGCCAGCGCCGAGCGTTACCACTACTACATGCCCATCGACCAGTTCACAAGAACCTCGGGCAACGGAATGCTGCTGCGCCTCAGAGGAGATCCGGCGCGAGAGGCGGAGTCGATCCGCAAGGCCCTGCAGGGAGTCATCGCGGGCGACGCGTACGTCGTGACGCGGCCCTTGCGCGACATCGTGACAAGCGCGCAGTTGTCGTGGAGGATGGGCGCCACGATGTTCGCGGCCTTCGGTGTTCTTGCTTTGCTCGTGGCGGGGGTCGGCCTGCATGGCGCGATCAGCTACAGCGTTTCGCAGCGCCGGCATGAGTTGGGAGTGCGCGCCGCCATCGGCGCCCAGCGACGCGATCTGCTTCGCCTGGTTGTCGCTCACTCGGCGCGAGTGGGATTGGCCGGCATCCTCCTCGGCTCGGCACTCGCACTGGCGGCCAGTTCCTGGATCGAACCGCTCCTGTTTCGACAGTCGGCCACGAATCCGGTGGTCTACATCGCGGTCGCCGCCGTCATGATGGCGGTTGCGCTGGCTTCGAGCGCAGCGCCGGCAATCCGAGCCGCCGCCGCCGATCCTGCGGTCGCCCTGAAAACAGAATAGTCCCAGCATCCCACGGGCACGCAGAAACCCCTTGGATCTTCGCCCGCGTCTTCGGGACGCTGGAGAGTTGTGTCGATAGTCATGGCATCTTGTCGATAGTCGAGGTATATTGTCGATTATCGAGGTATTGACATGCCCAAATCATCCGACCTGCTTCAGGGGACTCTGGATCTCCTGATTCTGAAGACCATCGCTCGCGACCCGCTGCACGGCTGGGCGATCGCCAAGCGCATTCAGGTTCTTTCCGGCGAGGCGCTGGCCGTGGGCCAGGGGTCCTTGTATCCAGCTCTTCACCGGCTTGAGAACCAGGGATGGATCGAGGCCGAGTGGCGGGACTCGGAATTTGGGCGATCCGCGAAGTTCTATGCGCTTACCCGCGAGGGAAAGAAGCAACTGGCCGTGGAACTGAAGAGCTGGGAGCGACTTTCTTCCGGCGTTCAGCTTCTCCTCCAGAAAGCGTAGGAGATACCCATGCGAATGTTGAGAGTCGTGAAGCAGCGGCTGCGGTCGCTCTTCGTGCGGGGACGGCGGGAGAGGGAGCTTGACCGCGAGATCACGCTTCATCTCGACGCGCTGACGCGGGAGTTGATGGACGAGGGAATGCCGAAGGTCGAAGCGGCGCGCGAGGCGAGGCGACGATTCGGGCCCCTGGACAAGACCATCGAAGAGTGCCGCGATGAGCGACGCGTCAACGTCGTGGAGGATCTGGTCCGTGACGCGCGTTTTGCCCTGCGGATGTTCCGTAAGTCGCCGGGTTTCACGGTGACGGCTCTCGTCTCCCTGGCTCTCGGGATCGGTGCGAATACATCAATGTTCCAGCTCTTCGAGGCCGTGCGCCTGAGGGCGCTGCCGGTCGAGCGTCCCGAAGAACTGCGCATCATCCGCATGCACGGCGGCGACATCGGCGGGAACTACCGAGGGCGCAACGCGCAGTTCACCAACTCGCTCTGGGAGGAGATCCGCCGCCAACAGACGAGCTTCTCGTCACTCCTCGCCTACGGCGATATGCCCTTGAACCTCTCGCCTAACGGTGAGATCCGGAATGCCGAGGGCCTGCGCGTCTCCGGCGATTTCTTCAACGCGCTGGGCCTCAAGGCTCAGATCGGCCGGCTTTTCACGCCGGAGGACGATCG
>JAGNNV010000251.1 GCA_017990495.1 Vicinamibacteria bacterium | reverse complement strand
GCCAGGTTCTCGCTCAGCACCCGCTGAATCCCGCGGCCGATGGGCTCTCCCCATCGCGCGAACTCATCGGCCACGATCGCTCCGCCTTCGGCGCGTCGTGTGATCTCAGGCCGGTCGATCCACCCCGACACCGTCACCCTCAACACGCCCACCACGCTCAAAGGAGTCGCGCGGAGCGTGGCCGCATCAGCAACCGCGGGGGCGATCGCGTCGAGGACGTAGATCTGAGCGCCCTTCGACCGCTTGAGCACGCAGCCGCTAGAAAGAACGGCGGCCGCAATGACGATCGGCGCGAGAACGGTCAGGCACCTGGCGCGCATCACTTCTTCTCCTTGGGGTCTGGTTTGCCCCGGAGCAGCGACTCAGGGTGCTGTTGCACACTATCGATCAGGAGGCGGAGGGACTTCAACAGCTCGCGCATCTCGTCGAGCGTCACTGAGGTCTCGAACTGAACCTCGGCCGTTCGCTCGACATTGCGATCGAGAGTCGCGAGAGTCCGATTCGTTTGATCGAGGCTCGCGCCGAGCTTCTTCATGGTCTCGTTGACGTTGGCCATGGTGGCGCGCGCGTCGAGCATCGCCCCGTCGACATTGCTCATCGTCTTCTCACTGGTGCCAAGGGTGTGATTGGCGGTTTCGAGGGTCACGCGCAGGTTCTTCAACGAGGCGCTCAGGTCTCTCGAATCAAGCAGCTTCTGTGCGCTCAAAAGAGTCGCCCTGATCTGGAGCAGGACTTCGTCAAGGGGGACGTCGGCCAATCTCTGGAGCGTGTTCTCGAGCTTGTCGTTGAGGAGTTCCATGCCCGTGGGCGCGGTGGGGATCTCGGGATAGGGCGTCACGATGCCGGCGAAACGGGCGGGAAGATTCGGCTGGAAGTCGAGGTCGACGGTCTTCTGACCGGCCACCGGAGAAGACGATCGGGCGACGGCGCGCAGGCCCGCGGCCACGAAGGCCTTTGCCAGTTCCGCGTCGGTGAGGTGCGCGACGCTCGATGGGCCGGTGATGTTCCTGATGGAACCTTGCCGCACCTGCAGCACAACCATGATTCGCGAATCGATGTAGTTCGTTCCGGGAAAGACCAGTTGAACATCCGAGACTTCGCCCACCGGCACCTGGCGAAGGGTCACCTGCGCTCCCGGCTTCAGTCCGCCAACCGCGTTGGGAAAAAAGACCACGAAGGTCCGATGATCCGAGAACAGTTGTCCCGAGCTCAGCAGCACGAGGCCGCCAAAGGCCAAGGCCGCGGCGACCAGGACGAACAGACCCACGAGCCTCGGCCGGGCCCTCCCGCTCATTCCCGCCCCCCGCCCAGGAACGCGCGGACCTTCGCGTCGGTCGAGTGGTCGCGAAGGTAAGAGGGGTTCCCCCGTGCCGTCATGGTGTTGGTCTCCGAGTCGAGGAAGATGGCCTCATCGGCGATCGAGAAAAGGGTTTCGTGGTCGTTGGACACGATCACCACGGTGGCGCCGAGGTCGTCCCGAAACCAACGGATGACCTCGTCCACGCGCCGCGCTCCGAGCGGGTCGAGAAGAGCCGCGGGCTCGTCGAGGAAGAGGATCTCCGGGTCCAGGGCCGTGGCCCGCGCGAAGCCCGCCCAGGTGCGTCGAGTTTCGTCCACTTCGGACGGGTAGTGATTCTCGTACCCAAGAAGACCCATCAGTGCGAGCTTAAGCCGCGCCACGGCCAGAACGTCGTCAGGGTTGAGATCGGTATGGAGGCGGAGTCCGACCGCCACGTTCTCGATGAGGGTCTTGGTCGAGAAGAGCGCGCCGCCCGCGAAGAGAACGCCGAAACGCCGCATCAGGCGCTCCCGGCACTCCTCGGATCCGCTCCAGAAGGCTTCCCCCTGATAGTAGACCTCTCCCTCGGCCGGCGGGTCGAGGCCGACCATGTGGCGAATCAACCGGCTCTTGCCCGCGCCGGTCTCGCCCATGATCGCGAAGATCTGACCCCGGCCCACGGTGAAGTTGAGGCCCTGCTGGATGACGGCGTCGTCCTCCTTGATGGTCAGTCCGCGGACTTCGATGAGTGGCCCCTCGTTCATCGTCGTCCTACAGCTGGACCCACTTGAAGAAGAGGGTGAGCACGGCGTCGGCGAGCACCACACCAAGCACGGCCGCGACCACGCCGGTCTGCACCGCCTGGCCGACCGACCCAGGAGTCTTCCCGCTGCGGAGGCCGTAATAGCAGCCCGCCATTCCGACCGCCAGACCGAAGGCCGCGCCTTTCATCAGACCGGCGATCGCGTGTTTGAGGGTGAGCGCCGAGGACAGGCTTTCAAGGTGGATGGCCACGGGGATCTCATTCGTGCTCACGCCGACGAACAGCCCGCCGAGCAGGCCGAGGGCGTTTGCGTAGATCACCAGCAGGGGACCCATGAGCACAAGGGCCAGAACGCGGGGCGCGACCAGGAAGTCGAAGGGACTGATGTTCATCGCGCGCAGGGCATCCACTTCTTTTCCCGCGGCCATGGTCGCGAGTTCCGCGGCGATGCCGGAGCCCACGCGAAAGGCGAGGGCCACGCCGGTGGCGAGCGCCCCCAATTCGCGCAGGATCACGATGGCCACGAGTTGCGGCGCCAGCAGCGGGGCTCCGAGTTTCCCCAACTGTTGGTTGGCGAGAAGGGAAAGGACCGCTCCCCCCGAGAAGGCGAGGATGGCGAGCACGGGCAAAGTCCCGACCCCGGCTTCTTGAAGTGCCGCGGTCATGCCAAGACCCAGACGCCAGGTGCGGCCCACCAGCATCCGCCATAGCGCCACCGCCGTGGAGCCCAGAAAGTCGATCTTGTCGCCCGTTGTCCGAGCGCTTTCGATGACAAAGCGCCCGACCGCCTCGGTGAGAGGGGGAACCTTGTCGCCCAACGTGAGCGTGCCTTCGATGACCCAGCGCCCCACCACCCAGGGCAGGGGCGCGCGTATTTCCGGGCTCGCGGCGGGCAGGACGCTCAAAGCACCGGGCGAGCGCCGCCCGCCCTCGCGCGCGATTTCGAGCAGCCGAAGCACCCCGGCCGGGGCCTCCTTGAGGTCGAGGTCGAGCCCATGTGTCGCGCCCGTCTGCTCGATCTGCGCCAGAACCGTGACCAGACTGCTGTCCCATCGCCCCAGCGAGACGTTCTGCACGCGAAGTCGCGAAGGTCGTGGATCGGCGTTGATGGCCTTTGCGAGAGCGATTGTCGGCGGCAGTCCTCGGCGGAGGTCCCAGTCCCCTCCAAGCTGGACCACGACCGCGTCGCCGTCGCGGGAGACGGTGAGTCGCTGATCAGCCTCGGCTCCCATGGATTCAGATCCTACGTCGGGGCGCCGCTCGTGTTCCTCTCTCCGCCTCCAGAACTCGTGGATCGGATGTGGGCGGACCTGAAGCGCAACGTCGGCCGCGCGCGGGATTCGTGTGTTCGTGTTTGGGACGGGGCGAGATGAATCGACGCCGCGGCGCCGACGGGAAATTGCCCAGGATCGGGTGTTTGCGCGAGGCGGACCTGTGGCACGCCCATTGATACGGGGATGGCCATGTTCAAGACGCCGACCATGACGAAGATCCGAGACATTCTTACCTTGAGCCTGGGCGCTCTGGTGTTGGCGGCGAGCGCATCCGCGGCCGCCGGCCCCGACCCTGTTGTGGGTCTTTGGTACGGCACCGCCGGAACACCGGCGGACCAGAGCGGCTTCGGGCTCGAGGTGAAGGAGGGCTCCAAGGGTGAGATGGCCGCCGCTCTCTACCTCGATGTCATGAACTGGTTCGGTGAGGCCTTGCCGCCGCTCCAGAAGACGGGTAGCAAGTACGAGATCCCCGGTTTGGCGCTGGCCCTGACTCTCGAGGGCGACACGCTCGTTGGCACGATGGGACGTCAGCGCGTCGAAATGAAGCGCGTGACCAGCCTGCCCAAAGAGCCGCCGGTGCCCGCGGACATTCCCATGGGTCCGGCACCACGCTGGAAAACCAGTCTCGGGGCCGCGATCTACGCGAGCGTTGCCGTCCGCGACGGCATCGCCTACGTCGGTACCGCCGGCGGCGTCTTCAACGCGATCAAGATGGTGGACGGAACGTTCGCCTGGACCTTCAGCGCCGGTCGTCCCATCTTCGGACAAGCTCTCTTGACCGAAGACGCTGTCTACTTCGCTTGCGACAACGGTTTCCTCTTCAAGCTGAACCGAGCCACCGGCGAGGAGATCTGGCGCTACGATCTCGGCGACGCGCAGGTCCCGCGCATCCTGCCCCATTCGACCGTGTATGACTACGACCACGATGCGCCGATGCCGGTGATCGCGGAGGGCGTTCTCTACGTTGGCTCGGGGGACGCAAGTGTCCATGCGGTGGACGCGTCGACCGGGCGGCGGGTGTGGCGCATCGGGGTCAAGGGAAAGGTGCGCAACACGGCCCTGATCGTCGGTGATGCGCTCGTCTTCGGGACGTGGGGGAATGAGCTGCGTGCGGTGGAGCGCGCGACCGGCAAGGACCTCTGGATCAAAGACCTCAAGGCGCCGGTGACAAGCGTCCCCGCCATGATCGACAGCCGGCTGGTGGTCGGCACGCGCGGCAGCGCGCTCCTCGCCCTTGACCCCAAGACGGGCGAGCGCCTGTGGGATATGGGCTTCTGGGGCTCATGGGTCGAGTCGAGCGCGGTCAGCGGAGGCGATGGCCTCGGATACATCGGGTCGTCCGATCTGCGACGGATCACGAGCTTCGACCCCAAGACCGGACGCATCATCTGGCGCACCGATGTCTACGGGGCGCCGTGGGGCAAGCCGCTCGTCACCGACAAATTCGTGTACGACGGCGTCAGCGCGATTGTCCCCTACATGACGAGGCACGTGGGCGGCGTCGTCGCCCTCGATCGGGTTTCGGGCAAGCTCGCGTGGCGCTATCCGCTGCCAAATCCCTCCGGCACACTTCATTACGGCTTTGCCGGATCACCGACGCGAAGCGGAGACACCTTCGTGATCGGCGGTCTCGACGGAGCGCTCTACGCGTTTCCGATCAGTTGAACCTCGGTTCTTCCAGGCGGCAATAGCCGCCCCCGAACGGCCCGTTCCGCGTGAGAGGATAGCCACGCGCCACGATGCACCTCGCCTTCATCAACAACCTGTACCCGCCCTACGTCGTGGGCGGGAACGAGATGCTTTGCGACGAGGTCGTGCGCGCTCTGAGAGCTCGCGGGCACCGCGTGTCCGTGTTGTGTGGCCGAGGTGTTGACCTGCCGTCCCACCCGGATCTGTCCGGCGCGCTCGAGATCGACCTGGACCGGAAGGCGGAGACCTTCCTGGGGGGGCGTCTGCCCACGCCCTGGGAGGCCGTCCGGCTCCATTTCTTCAGCCCGCGGAGCTACGGCGTGACGCGCCGCTGGCTCCGCGCGAAGCGGCCCGACG
>JAGNNV010000250.1 GCA_017990495.1 Vicinamibacteria bacterium | reverse complement strand
CCGCTTGGTGCCTGCTCGGGTACGAGAGGCCGTGCCCCTACTCTGCCTTTTCGATCTTCTTTACTAATCGCACGACCGTTCCGCCTTCGGGGGGGAACAGGTATTCGACTTCGGACATGAAGGCGCGCATGAAGAACAGGCCGCGGCCGGCGGCGTTGAGCAGGTTTTCCGGGGCGGTGGCGTCGGGGACCGCGTCGGGATTGAAACCGGCGCCCTGATCCTGGATCCACACTTCGATGGCATCGGCCGTGAGGCCGAAGTCGAGGGTCACCCGCTTCTTTGGATCGAGCTTGTTGCCGTGTTTCAGCGCGTTCACCACGCACTCGCGGACCGACACCGAGAGATCGTGCACGCCGTCCTCGTCGAGGCCGCCGATGGTGGCGAAACGGTCGACGAATGCCTGGATGGCTTCGAGGATGTCCATCCGGCTCTCGAAGTCGATGCGGACGGTGGAGGGGCGGGCCGTCATGGTTAACGTCCGAGGATATGACACACAGGGGCGGTTTTGCGATGCCCCTCGCGCAGAAAAGTGTCGAGGTGCAAGCGCGTGTGGCCAGGACTGTTCGCGGCTAATCTTGAGGAGTCATGAGAATCCACCCCGCCCGCGCCTTCCGCGGCGCCTTCAGAATGCCGGGTGACAAGTCGATCACCCACCGCGCCTACCTCTTCGGCGCGCTGGCCAAGGGCGTGAGCACCATCGAAGGAGCCTCCCAGGGCGACGACTGCAACTCCACGAGGCGCTGCCTGAGCGCGCTGGGCCTCGTCTTCGAAGATGCGCCGGGCCGTCCGCTGGTGGCGATCGGCGGAGCCGAGGAGTTGAAGGCGCCGGTGGGAATGCTCGACTGCGGAAACTCGGGAACCACTTTGCGCCTCCTGATGGGAGTGATCGCGGCCTCGAACATCACCTGCGAACTCTCAGGCGATGAGTCGCTCAACCGCCGGCCCATGGAGCGCGTGGCCGCGCCCCTGCGTCTCATGGGCGCACGCATCGAGACCACCAACGGCCGACCGCCGGTGCGGGTGACGGGAACGAAACTGCAGGGTGCTTCGGTCACCCCCGAAGCCGCGAGCGCCCAGATCAAGAGCGCGGTGTTGCTGGCCGCGCTGCGCGCCGAGGGGAAGACCATCCTGCACGAGCCGGTGGCCACCCGCGACCACACCGAGCGCATGATCCGATCGTTTGGGGGCCGCATCCGAAAGCGAGGGACCCACCTCGAGATCGAAGGTCCTCAGGTCCTCACCGCCACTCACGTGCGCATCCCCGGGGATCCGTCGAGCGCCGCGCCCTTCGTGGTGGCCGCGCTGATCCGACCCGATTCCGAGGTGGTGATCGAAGGCGTCCTTCTCAATCCCCATCGCGTGCGCTACCTCGACGTGCTGCGCGAGATGGGCGGGCGCATCGAAACCGAGATCACATCCACCACCGACGCCGAGCCGTCGGGCCGGATCATCGTGCGCTCATCAGAACTCCGCGGCATCCGCCTGCCGGAGGACGCGGTGCCCGCCATTGTCGACGAACTGCCCATTCTGGCCGTGGCGGCGGCGTTCGCCGAAGGTCGTTTCGAGGTCCGGGGGGCGGGCGAGCTGCGAGTGAAGGAATCGGATCGCATCAAGGCGATGGTCGAAGGCCTCGCCACCCTGGGGGCGCGCGTCGTCGAACTCGAAGACGGTTTCACTGTCGAGGGCCGGCAGCCGCTGCGCGGCGCGACGGTGCAAAGCCACGGCGACCATCGCATCGCCATGGCGCTTGCCGTGGCCGCCCTGGGCGCGGAAGGCGACACCGAGATCGCGGGCGCCGAAGTGGTGTCGATCTCCCTGCCCGGGTTCTTCAGCGAACTCGCGCGCGGGGCCGCGCGTTGAGCTCGCCCTCCCGCATCGCCCTCGTCGGTTTCATGGGCTCGGGCAAGTCCACCATCGGCCCGCTGCTCGCCGGACGCCTCGCCTACGATTTCGTCGATCTCGACCGCGAGATCGAGTCGCGCGCGGGCGCCCGGGTGAGCGACATCTTCGCCACCCGCGGCGAATCGACGTTTCGCGAAATCGAGGGGCGAGTGCTCGCAGAACTGCTCGGCGCGGAGGCTCGCGTGCTGGCCACGGGCGGCGGCGCCTTCGCGCAGCCGAAAGCCGCCGAGACGCTTCTGGCCAGGGCGTTCGTGGTCCATCTCGACTGCGATTTCGACGAAGCCTGCCGCCGGGCCGCCCTTCAGGGCGGAAGGCCGCTCCTCGAAAATGGGCCCGCCGCGGCCGCGGCGCTTTATGCCGAGCGAAAAGACAAGTACGCTCGGGCCCACGTGACCATCGACACCACCCTGAGGTCCCCTGAAGAGGTGGTGGCCGAAATAGCCCGTCTCCTGCCGCAACCGTAGTCCCTGGTACCCATGCGCTATCTGATCCTTTCGGACATTCACGCCAACTACGAGGCCTTCAAGGCGGTGATGAATTCGACCCGGCGCAAGCGCTGGGACAAGGCGGTGTGCCTGGGAGACATCGTGGGCTACGCGGCCGAGGTGAACCAGACCGTCGAACGTCTCCGCGCGATCAAGCCCCTCGTGGTCATCCGCGGGAATCACGACAAGGTCTGCTCGGGAGTGGAGGGCGATGAACGTCTGGCCAAGTTCTCCCGGTTCGCCCGGACCGCAGCGGAGTGGACGCAACACAAGCTGACCCGGCCCAACCGTCGATACCTCGCGAATCTGCCCAAGGGTCCGAAGATGGTGGACAACGCGTTCGCCATCGCCCACGGCTCGCCCCTCGACGAGGACGCCTATATCTTCAGCGATCTCGACGCGCTGCGGGTGTTCCGCAACACCGATTTCGAGATCTGCTTCATCGGACACTCGCACTTCCCCGTGGTCTTCTCGTGGGACGGGTTCGAGGTTGACATGCAGGTCGCGCCTGCGCCCGAGTTCAAACTCCGGCTCGATCCCAACAAGCGCTACCTCATCAATCCCGGCAGCGTGGGCCAGCCGCGCGACCGCTGCCCCCTCTCGTCCTTCGCCACCTACAACAGCGATACGCGCCTGCTGCGGATCCACCGCGTCCGCTACGACATCGACAAGACCCAGAAAAACATCCTGAGCGCCGGTCTGCCTCCGCCTCTCGCCGAACGTCTCTCCGTCGGACGCTAGCGTCGCTACAAGACGCCGGCGCGGTTCAGCAGCTTCCGCGCCGAGGTTATCGACAGGCCGGCGACATTCGATGGCGAGCCATGGATGGCCTCGATGAACGCGGCGCCCCCGCCCTCGACGTGGTACGCCCCCGCCTTGTCCATGGGCTCGCCCGTTCGGACATAGCGCGCGATCTCCGCCTCGTCCATCTTCCGGAATCGCACCTCGGTCAGGTCGACGACCGTGGCGATCTTCTTCCCCCAAACCACGGATACCCCGGTGGTCACCACGTGGGTGCGGCCGGAGAGCGAACGCAACATGGCCCGCGCTTCGGCTCGGTGTTTGGGCTTGCCGAGAATGCGCGAGCCCAGGACCACCACGGTATCGGCAGCGATGACGCAATCGTCCGGGCCACGCGCGGGAACGAGGGCTTTGCGGCGCGCCAGGCGGCGAACCGCGGCGAGAGGCGACTCGCCAGGGAGAAGCGACTCATCCACATCCGCCGGCTGCACCTCGAAGGCGAGGCCCAGTGACTCGATGATGCGGGCCCGGCGCGGCGAGGCGCTCGCGAGGATCAGGCGTTTTCTGGGCACGCGCGGCTTTCGGGGAGAGCGACCGGCGATCAGGTGGTGAGACGCGCGATCTTCTTGGCCAGGAGATCAACCGAGCCGTCCGCCTTGATGACGAAGTCGTCGGCGCCGTAGTCGGTGCGGGCCTGCTCGTGGTTCGCCACCGCGGCGCGGGTGTGGATGAGGATGGGAATCTCAATCCACTCCATCGTGGACTTCACGTAGTTCACCAGATCGCGACCAGAGAGCTCGCCGGTGAGCAGAGGCTCGAGGATCAGGAGCGCCGGACGTTCCTTGCCCATGGCGTCGAGGGCCGGACGGACCGCGTTCACCACGAGGGGAACAAAGCCGAGCGCGGCGCAGGCCTTGCGGGTGGCCTCGGCCACCGCCGGATCGTCGTCGACGATCAGCAGCGACCGGCCCGCGGGGCGCGGTTTGGGCGCGGAGGGGCCGACACTGGCGGCGCTCGGGGGCATGGTGGCGGTCGATGCCGGCGGACCCTCGAGGCGGGCCACGGTGGCGGCGAGTTTCTGGTGGCTGGCTTTGAGCGCGGCCACCTCCTGCTGGAGGGACTCGAGGACCGACTTGAGGCCCTCAACCGCGTCGGGCTTGGCCGAGACCGCCGCCTTCGGGACACCGATGGGAGGGTAACCGGCGGCTCGGAGGGCTTCGGTGCTCTGCAGACCGGGGGGAAGGGTGGCTGAGGCATCGACCCGCTCGATGCGGGCCAGGAGGGAGTCGGTGGAATCGGTGTCGCGATTGCCGCTGAGGGTGGGAGGCGGAGCGGCCGCCGCCACCACCGGAGCAGAGCCCGAGGTGGTGGGGGTCGGCGACTGGATGGTGACCTTCACCGTTGGCGCCTTGCGCAGGCGGGCGCCGCAGCCTCCGCAGCTCAGGAAGCCGAGATCGTCGGCGGCACCGGTGACCGGCGCGCCACAACGGGGACATTTGGGGGATGCAGACAAAGGTGCCGCCTAGCGGCCCGCTCCCGGTCGCAGGAGAATGACGATCGGGCAGGGCTCGGAGTTGGGATGGAGTCGGGTGTGAGACGAGGTCACGTGAGCGAGCATATTCCCAAACCAAACTTAAGCGGAGAGCCGTCCCTTGGAAAGCCCGTTAAGTAAGATGCGGGTCGAGCCCCCTTGCGATTCGAGATCCGCCACCCGAACCACAGAGAAGAGGTCTTCTCCGACTCCGATTTCGTTGTGTTCGGGCGGGACCCCTCGTGCGACGTCGTGATCAAGGACCCCCGGTGTTCAAGGCGCCACGCCTCCCTTCGCGTGATTCCGGATGGTTTCAATCTGCTCGATATGGGCAGCGCCAACGGGATCTACGTGCTGGGCCAGAAGGTCGAAGACGCCATCATCCGCGAAGGGGATGTGTTCTCGATGGGAAGCGTGTTCGTGCGCCTCCTGCCCGACGACCTTCCCGCGACCCTGGCCATGCCCGCGCCCGGCCCCGGCCACGCCCCCCCTGCCCCTGCCGCCCCCCCCGCCTTGTCCGCGAAGGCCCCGGTTTCGCCGAAACGCCCCCTTCCCCCGGTCCCGCCGAAGTCCGACCGGGACCCACGCGGGCGCACCGGCCCGTTCTCGCCCCGCATCCTGGGGGCCTGCTCGATGGCCATCGGGGTGGCCCTCCTCCTTGGCCCCCTCGCGGTCGTGCGTCAGATCGGGGCGGTGGCCTACGTGATC
>JAGNNV010000042.1 GCA_017990495.1 Vicinamibacteria bacterium | reverse complement strand
CGTGGTCTCCCAGGATCGCGCGATCTCGGCTCTGGCCCGGGCCATTCGTCGGACCCGCGCGGGGCTGAGGGATGCGAAGCGCCCCGTGGGTTCGTTCCTCTTCCTTGGACCCACCGGAGTGGGGAAGACTGAAGTGGCGCGGGGCCTCGCCGAACTCCTCTTCGGCAGCGAACGCCACCTGATTCGCGTGGACATGTCCGAGTACATGGAGAAGCACGCGGTCTCGCGGCTCATCGGGTCGCCTCCCGGCTACGTGGGCTACGAGGACGGGGGACAACTCACCGAGCGGGTGCGCCGGAATCCCTACTGCGTGGTCCTCCTCGACGAGATCGAGAAGGCTCACCACGACATCTTCAACGTCCTTCTTCAGGTCTTCGAGGACGGACGGCTGACTGATTCGTTCGGCAATCTTGTCGACTTCAAGAACGCCATCGTGATCATGACATCGAATCTCGGCGCGCGCGCCATCGAGAAGCGGGGCCGTATGGGCTTCGCCCAGGACGCGCATCAGACCGACATCGCCACCACCGATGCGGTGATGGCGGAGGTGAAACACACCTTCAACCCCGAGTTCATCAACCGGATTGATGAGATCATTCTGTTCGATGCTCTCTCCGACGCCGACCTCGGCCGGATCACCCGGAACCTGGTTGGACATCTTTCCGAAAATCTCCGCTCCAAGGGGCTTTCCATCTCCATCCGTGATGATGGGATCGAATGGCTTCTACGGAAAACGCTCAAGGACCGGTCGTACGGGGCTCGTCCGCTCCGCCGGGCCATCGAGCGGCACATCGAGGATTCCCTCTCCGAGGCGTTCCTGCGCGGCGTTCTGACCCCGGACGCCCCGATCGAAGTGGGAGTCCACGAGGGCGCCCTGTGGTATTGGCAAAACGAAAACCGAGGCCGACTGTCTGCATGAAACTTTTCCGCTTTGCGCTCGCTCTCAGCGTCCCCCTGGCCATGACCGCCGGCTCTTCGGCTCCGGTCCGGGCCCAGGATGCTCCGCCCGCGGCCGCGCGCCAGGTGACGGTCGAGCGGGTCGACGTCCGGGGCAACCAGTATCTGCCCAAAGACACCATCCTCTACTACGTCTCCACCAAGGTGGGCAGCGTCTACGATGAGGAGATCATCCGCGCCGACTTCCGGAGGTTGTGGGAGGCGGGTTTCCTCGAGAACATGAGCGTCGAGGAGTCGGACACTCCTTCCGGCAACAAGGCCCTGCTCTTCACGGTCAGCGAGCGCAAGCGCATCCAGATCGTCGACTACCGGGGCAGCAAGGCCCTCACCAAAACCAACATCGAGGACAAGCTCAAGGAGAAGGAAGCCGCGCTGCGTCTCGATTCCTTCTACGACCCGAGCAAGGCGCGCCGCGCCGAAGACGTGATCCGGGAGATGCTCAAGGAGAAGGGGCGCCTCTTCGGCACGGTCAAACACGAAGCCCGCACCATCGGCGGCAGCGGCGAGCAGGTGACTTTCACCATCGATGACGGCCCCAAGACCAAGATCAAGGCCATCAACTTCGAGAACAACTCGGTCTACTCCGACGGACGCCTGCGCGGAGAGATGAAGAAGCTCAAACAGGCCGGATTCTGGAACCTCTCCTGGCTGTCGGGCAAGGCCACCTACAACGATGAGAAGTGGGGAGAAGATCAGGAGCTGCTGCGCGACCACTACCTCAACGCGGGTTACGTCACGGCCAGCATCGGCGAACCGAAGATCACCTACGTCGACGGCAAGTCCGGCCTCTTCCGTAAGAAGCCGGTGAAGTGGATGATGATCGACATTCCCATCACCGAGGGCGAGCCGTACCGTGTGGGCAAGGTCGAGTTCGCGGGCATGAAGTTGTTCAAGCCCGAACTGGTTCTGCCCATCTTCAAGATCCAGGAAGGCGAGATCTATTCGGAGAAGAAGCTCAAGAAGGGCTTCGAGAAGCTGCGCGACGCCTATGGCGCCCAGGGGTATTTCCAGTACACGGGTTTCACCAAGCGCACTCCCAACGCGGACAAGAAGACCGTCGACCTCGTCCTCGACATCAACGAAGACAAGCAGTACTTCGTGGGCAAGATCAACTTCGCGGGCAACGATTCCACTCGCGACAAGGTCATCCGCCGCGAGGTCTACCTGACCGAAGGCGACGTCTTCAACACCGAGCTTTTGAAACTCTCGATCCGCCGCATCAATCAGCTCGGCTATTTCAAGCCCATCGAGGGCGCGCCTCAACTCGGCCAGTCGGAACTGGCCGAGGACAAGATCGACGTCACCTTGAAGGTCGAGGAGCAGAACCGGAACCAGTTCACCTTCGGCGGCGGCGTGTCCGGCCTCGAGGGCAAGTTCCTGAACGCCTCTTTCCAGACCTCGAACTTCCTGGGGCAGGGCGAGACCTTCCAGATCTCGGCCCAAACCGGCAAGCGGACCAAGAACTACCAGTTCGCGGTGACCGAGCCCTACCTGTTCGACCGGCCCATCACCGCCGGAATCGACATCTACAAGCGGAAGATCATCTATCAGACCTACGCCTCGGCCAACGTGTTTGGGTACCAGGACGACCGCACCGGCGGTTCGTTCACCACGGGCTTCCCGCTCGGCCGGTTCTCCCGCGTGTTCCTGAACTACGCCTATGAAGTGGTGAACATCTCCCAGGCCGAACTGGATCCCAACGACCCGCTGAACTTCTCGACCCCGCTCATCTCGGACTCGTTCTTCATCGAAGACTTCGGAAAGCGGCGTGAGAGTCGGTTTTCGCCCTCGCTCGTCTACAACACCGTGGACAATCCCTTCACCCCGCGTTCGGGCATGAAGCTCTCCGCCTCCGGCCAGTTCACGGGCGGACCCTTGGGCGGCACTCTCAACTACCTGCGCCCGGATCTCGAAGCGATCTTCTACATCCCGCACACCCGCAAGACCTCTCTCGGAATCCGCGCCCAGTTCGGGATGATCCGGCCGTTCTCCTCCACCTCGGTGATCGACCCGGTCACCGGACGCTCGAGCCTGCCCTTCTATCTTCGCTTCTACATGGGCGGCGAGCAGCAGATCCGCGGCTACAACATCCGCGCCGTCGGTCCGCGCGAGCCTTCGTCGAGTTCGCTCGTGGGCGGCGACAAGTTCGCCCTCTTCAACGCCGAGTACTACATCGACGTGGCCGGACCTGTGCGCGCCCTGCTCTTCTTCGACGCCGGGCAGTCGTATCTGCAGAACGAGAAGATCACCTTCAGGAGCGCGGTGATCTCCACGGGAGCCGAGCTTCGGTTTATCATGCCGGTGTTGAACGTGCCGTTCCGCTTGATCTACGCGTTCAACCCCAACGCCGACCCTCTCTTCGCGGAGAAGCGCGTCTTCCGTTTCGCTGTCGGCACCACTTTCTAAGGAGAACTGATGAAGAAGTTGTTTGTGTTTGCGGGCCCCCTGGCCCTCCTCTTGGCCGCTGGTTCTGCGAATGCGCAGACCATGGGCCCCACCGGCAAGCCCACCAAGATGGGTGTCGTCGACATGCAGCGCATCTCTCAGGAGAGCCTGCTCGGCAAGGGTTACGCGACCCGCATGGACCAGCTCGAGAGCGAGATCCGCTCCGAGCTGACCAAGCGCCAGAACCAGATCGGCCAGCTCGACACCGCGATCAAGGCTCTTCAGGACGACCTCCAGAAGCAGAGCGCGATTCTCTCCGCCGACGCGGTGGAGAAGAAGCAGCAGGAGATCGTGAAAAAGAACCGCGAGCGGCAGGCTCTGGCCGAGGACTCCCAGGCCGACATTCAGCGCATGCAGCAGGCCGCGCAGGGCAAAGCTCAGGAATACCAGGTCGACTTCAACACCAAGATCCAGCCCATCCTTCAGGCGGTGGGCAAGGAGAAAGGTCTCGACTTCATTCTTGACCGCGCCACCATCGTGCTCATCAACCCCGAGCTCGACATCACGCGCGACGTGATCGTGAAAGCCGACGATGCCGAGAAGGCCACTCGTCCCGCCGCCCCCGCCGCCGCCGCTCCCAAGCCCACGGCGCCTGCCGCCACCGCTCCGGCCGCGCCCAAGCCGTCTCCCACGCCCAACCAGTAGTCCAAACCAGGGCCCTCA
The DNA here is from genome assembly GCA_017990495.1 of Vicinamibacteria bacterium. Taxonomy (GTDB): domain Bacteria; phylum Acidobacteriota; class Vicinamibacteria; order Fen-336; family JAGNNV01; genus JAGNNV01. Next base: position 16,298 of record JAGNNV010000042.1, on the reverse strand, counting down.
GGCCGAGGCGGCTCGCAAGCGGGCCGCCTCGCCTCTCGAACAAGACCAGGGGAGCCATGACCCAAAGACGTCGTCAACACGCGGGCTAGTCCGACCTTGGCCATACAACTGCAGGAAATCAGCGGCCTCCGGGCCGAAATGGAAGTGGGGGGGCTGGCGCGTCGCCTGCCTACCCGCTACCCCTTCGTGCTCGTCGACCGGATCACGCATTTCGACGCCGCCACGGGCCTGAAGGCGTTGAAGACCGTTACCGGCGCCGAGGAGTTCTTCGAAGGCCACTTCCCGGGTTCTCCGGTGATGCCCGGGGTGCTGCTGATGGAAAGCCTGGCCCAGGCGGCGGGAATCTGGCTGCTCCAGTCGACCGACCCCACACGCAGCGAAGTGCTGGTGGTGGGCATCGACAACGCCAAGTTCCGCAAGCCGGTGACGCCCGGCGATCGTCTCGACCTCGAGATCTCCCTTATCCACCGCCGCGGCGACCTCTTCCGAATTAAGGGCGAGATCAAAGTGGGCGACCAGAGGGTAGCCGAAGCCCGGCTTCTCCTTTCGCTCTCGCATCTGCGTCCTCCTGAAGTCCATGAGACCGCGCTCGTAGCCGACGGCGCCCAGCTGGGCTTCGGCGTGAAGGTGGGGCCCTACGCGGTGATCGGGGCCGATGTGGTTCTCGGGGCTCGCACCACGGTTGAGGCTCACGCCGTCATCGACGGGGACACCCGTCTCGGCGAAGGAAACCACGTGTTTCCGTTCGCCTCCATCGGGCTCGCGCCCCAGGACCTCAAGTTCGGTGGCGAGAGAACCCGCGTCCGCATCGGCGACAACAACGTCTTCCGCGAAGGCGTCACCGTCCATCGGGGCACCGCGGGCGGCGGCGGCATCACCGAAATCGGCTCGGGCAATCTGTTCATGGCCCAGTCCCACGTGGCCCACGACTGTCACGTGGGCTCACACACCATCTTCGCGAACGCGGCCACGCTGGCCGGCCACGTGGAGGTGAGCGACTACGCCACCGTGGGCGCATTCTCGGCGGTGCATCAGTTCTGCCGGGTGGGCCCGTATGCCTTCATGGGCGGCTTCACCGTGGCCACCATGGATGTCCTGCCTTACTCGAAGACGGTCGGGAATAGGCCCGCGTGTCTCTTCGGCCCGAACACACTGGGTCTCAAGCGGCGCGGCTTCTCCCCCGAGGTGCTTGCGGCCATCCGCCGCGCCTACCGCATTCTGATGCAGAGCGGTCTGCCCGCGGGCGAAGCGCTCGAGCGCATCGAGGGGGAGCCGGGGGTGGGCGAGTTCGCGGAAGTGAAGCTCCTGATCGAGTTCATGCGGACCGCGAAGCGCGGCGTCGTCCTCAAGCGCCGAAAGCGGGTCGCGGACCACGACGAGTGACCGAACAGGCCTCCGCCTCGGGACCGCTGGGCCTGATCGCGGGGAACGGTCGGTTCCCGTTCCTGGTGGCCGAGGCGGCGCGCCGACAGGGTCGACGGACCGTGTTGATCCGGCTCAAGGAGGAGACGGATCCCGGACTCGAGTCGCTGGTCGATGAGACCCACGAGGTTTCGCTCGGGCAACTCGGGTCCTGCATCTCCGCTCTCAAGAAGGCGGGAGTGCGCGAGGCGATCATGGCCGGTCAGGTCCGCCATCACCAGATCTTCTCCGGCATCGTGCCTGACCTCACTTTGATGGGCGTTCTCGCCCGGCTTGCCTTCAAGAACACCGACAGTCTCATCGGTGGCGTGGCCGACGCCCTCGAGCGGGACGGCATCAGACTCATCTCTTCGGTAACCCTGCTCGGCGATCAGCTGGCCGACGAAGGCGCCATGGCGGGGAAGAAGCCGTCCTCGGACGAACTGAAGGCGATCGAGTACGGCGTACGGATCGCGAGCGAACTGGGGCGTCTCGACCTCGGGCAGACGGTGGTGGTCAAGGACCGCGCCGTGGTTGCGCTGGAGGCCATGGAAGGAACCGACGAGGCCATCGCGCGTGGAGCCCGCATCGCCGGTCCCGGGGTGGTGGTGGTCAAGATGGCCAAGCCTCGGCAGGACATGCGTTTCGATGTGCCGGTGGTGGGTGTCCGAACCCTCGAGTCGCTGAACGCGGGGCGCGCGGCGGTGCTGGCCGTGGAGGCCCATAAGACGCTGCTTCTCGACAAGCCGGCGTTCCTGGCCCGGGCGAGGGAAATGGGGATAGCCGTGGTCGGCGTCTTGCGGAAGAGCGAGGGAGTGTAGCGATGGCGGGACAGGTATTGAGAGTGGGTGTCGTGGGGACGGGCGCCCTGGGATCGCATCACTCGCGGGTGTTCGCGGGGCTCGAGGGGGCGAAACTCACCACCGTCTTCGATCTCGATCGGGCCAAGGCCGCCGCCGTGGGTGAGCCTTTCGGGGCCAGAGTGGCGAAAGACCTCGACGATTTCATCGACCACGTGGACGCTGCCGTGGTCGCGGTGCCGACGGCATCCCATGCAGAGGTGGCCTCGCGGCTCATCCGCGCCTCGCGCCACGTGCTGGTGGAGAAGCCGATCACCGCGACCATCGAAGAAGCGGAAGCACTGGTCGCCCTCGCCGACGAGCGGGGCGTGGTGCTTCAGGTGGGCCATGTCGAGCGCTTCAATCCCGCCTCCGAAGCGCTGCGCAAGATCGGCACGCCGCGGTTCGTCGAGGTACATCGGCTTTCGCCATTTCCCAATCGCAGCCTCGATATCGACGTCATCCTCGATCTGATGATCCACGATCTTGATCTGCTGGTGGCCCTCGATCAATCGAAACCGGTCCAGATCGATGCGGTCGGTGTACCGGTATTGACCGACCGGGTGGACATCGCGAACGTGCGCATCCGCTTCGAGTCCGGCCTGATCGCCAACCTCACTGCCAGCCGCGTGTCGGCGGAGAAGATTCGCAAGTTTCGCGTCTTCGGGTCGAGGCTTTACGCTTCCTGCGACTTCCTCACTCGACAGGCCCAGATCGCCAAGCTGGTGATGGGCGAGGGCGGCGCGCCGGAGATCCGCATGGAGAGCATTGGCTCGGCCCCGGGTGATCCGGCGAGCGAACCGCTGCGCCGGCAGGCCCAGGCGTTCATCCAGGCGATCGACCAGAAGACGCCCCCGGTGGTCTCCGGACGGGACGGTGTCGCGGTCTTAAGGATCGCGAAAGAGATTCTCGACAAGATGAGTGTTGCGGGTCCGACCAGTCCGGCCTGAGAACATCACGTCATCGTGGCGGTATTCAATTTCAACGAAGTCGACGAGGTCACGGAAACCACCGAGGACCCACGCCGCCCGATCCCGCGGATCGAGGCTCCGCGCCGCGATACTCTCGTCCTTCGTTCGCTCATCGTCCACGTGGTTGTCCTCGCCCTTCTCTACCGGATCGAAGGGGCCGAGCCCGTGGTGCTCGAGGAGGAGAAGCCGGCCGAGCGCCGCGCCTTCTTCTTGCCCAAAGACCTGCCCCGCCCCGCGCCTCCGCGGCAGGCGGCCCAGGCGCGGCCCGCGCCGACGCCTCCGCCTCCGCGGCCGGTGGCGACGCCCACACCACCGCCTCGGTCGGCCAAGATCAGCATCGGGGAGGCGTCCGACAAGCGGGCCGAGGAACTGCGCCTTGAGCGCGAGCGCGACATCGGCCGTCGTGGGACGAAGGTGGCCCAGGCCGAGGCCCGACCCGAGGAAGCGGTTCCCGAGTCGGATCAACGCACCGGACCGGGGCGAGGCGAGGACGCCGAACGTTCCGGCGTGACCGCGCCCACCGGAGGAACCCTGCGCATGCCGCGGGCCGACGACCCCCGCGCGGCGGGGGAGTCGGGCGGCATCCTGAGCGCCTCGGCCCGCAGCGTCGAACGGGCCATGCGCGAGCGGCGGGACAGCTCGCAGATGGAGATCGCGGGGAATCAGATGGGACCGCTCTTCTTCGACCCGGAAGGCGCCGACTTCACCCGCTGGATCAATCACTTCAAGGGCGAGGTCTACCGCAACTGGATCATCCCCGAGCCGGCGCGCCTCGGGGTGCGGGGACAGGTCGGCATCGAGTTCACGGTTGAGCGAGGAGGCAAGATCTCGCGACTCACCCAACTCGCATCCTCAGGGATGACATCGCTCGACCGCGCGGCCTCCAACGCCCTGCAGGGGAGCGACCTTCTGCCGTTGCCCGATGACTATCCCGCCGGTAGCGTCACCATGCGCGTGACCTTTGTGTATTGATGCGATGAACATGCGATCTCCCCTTTCCGCCCTTGCCATCGTCGCTCTCGTATTGGTGCTGGTCCCCGGCTGCCGCAGCGGCGGGCCCAAGGCCAAACCTCGCGGGCCGGTCGGGCCCGAGACGCGGGCTACGCCGTCGCCTTCCGCCTCGCCCACACCCACGCGGCCCATAGTCGGATATCCGGGTACCCCGGATCTGACCGCGGCCCTCACGCCGCCCACCATTCGCATCGGTTTCTCCGTGGACGCCGCCCGGGTTTCCATCGGTGGGGCGGACGCGGGCATGCGGGTTTTCGTGGGCCAGACCAGCTCCACCGCGCAGCGTCTCACTTTCGAATTGGCGAATGCCGCAGCGGGCGCCTCGGTACGATTCCGAGTTCAGGTGGCGAGCCTCTCAGACGAAGCGCAGGCTCAGCAGGCGGCTCGCAAGGCGGCCGCTCTGACCGGCCTTGCCGTCGAGCCCGCATGGAGCGAAGCGACGCGCACCTACCAGGTTCGCGCCGGGTCCTTCCCCGCGCGGGAAGACGCGGCTGCCCTCTCGCGACAACTCGCGGCCGGCGGATTCCCCGGCGCGTTCGTCACCACCGATGTTCCGGCTGGCGGCGCCACGGGCCAGATCCGCATTATCGAGACCGGAGAGATTGCGAGCGTGGTTCTGCTTCAGCCGGTCGACCCCGAGCAGCGGCTCGCCATCGGGACGTCGCCGGTGCGGGGGCTCGTCGAAGTCCGCGCGGGGACCGGGGGCGTCACCGCGGTGAACATCCTGAACCTCGAAGATTACCTGCGGGGCGTGGTTCCGAACGAGTTATCACCCGGCCTGTTCCCCCAGATCGAGGCGCTCAAGGCGCAGGCGGTGGCCGCACGCACCTATGCCATGCGCAACATGGGGCAGTACAAGGATCGCGGCTACGACATCTGCGCCACCCCTGCCTGCCAGGTATACCGAGGGTTCAGCACCGAACACCCACTCACCGATCAGGCCATCGCGGAAACCGCGGGAGTGGCCGCGCGTTATCGCGGGGAACTGATCAACGCCCTCTACACCTCAACCTGCGGCGGGCACACCGAGGACGGATCCAACATCTTCCCGAGCCAGAGCCAGGCCTATCTGAAGGGCGTGGCATGCCTTGCCGAACGCGATCGCCTGGCCGTGATCCGGTCGAACGGGAAGATCGCCCAGCTTGGACCCGAGCCCGCCATCAACCGTGACGTGGCCCTGCTGATCGCGCTCGATGTCCTCGGCCGTTCCGCCGAGAACGCGGCGTGGCTTGCCGAGGGTCTTCGCTCGGAAGAGGGTGAGGCGTGGACGCAGCGCCTCCTCCGCTCGTTGGGGCGACAGGGCTGCACGGCAAAGCGCGAGGGAGACATCGGCCGTCGCGGCGCCTTCTTCGTCTACGTGTCGGCCGCTTTGTGCTGGCGGGAGCGCGCGGAGCGCCTGCTCAGCGACCGCGATGCGGAGTTCCTTCGCCAGGCGGAAGACCAGAAGGACTTCGCGAGTCCCGAGGAGGCGCGCGCCGCGGCCATTTTGATCCAGGAGGACGTTCTTTCGCCCTCGGCTAGCGGGAGCCTGGCCCCGGGAGGGCGCATTTCCCGCGCCACCGCTATCGGGATCCTCGCGCGCTCGGCTCTGCGCATGGGACCACCTTCGCTTGATCGTGCCGAATTTGCGGGCGGAACAGAAGGGGAGTTCCGGTTCCGGGTCGACGATGTGGTGCAGACGGTTCGGGTCGCCGACCACCTGCGTCTGTTCCGGGACTTGTCGGGCACACCGGTGGCGGCCTCCGAACTGGCCCTGACCCAGGGCGACAAGGTTCGCTACATCCTCACCGACGGCCGGCTGGCCTTCCTGGTTGCCGAGCAGAGCCGGATGGGAACGTCGGCCGACCGATCCTCGCGCCTTTATCGTTGGGAGGAGCGCCTCACCCCCGCACAGATCGCGAAGTCGATGGCGCGTTATGGCAACCCCGGCCGGGTGCTCGACCTGCAGGTCCGGCGCACCGGGGTTTCTGGCCGGGTGATCGAACTCCTGGTGCGCGGCTCGGAGCGGGAGATCGTGCTCAAGGGCCTGGAGGTGCGTTTCGCGCTCGGGATACGCGAAAACCTCTTTGTGATTGATCGGGAACTGGCGAAGGATGGGTCGATCCGTCAGTTCGTCATCACCGGAAAGGGCTGGGGCCACGGCGTCGGTCTATGCCAGGTGGGTGCGTTCGGCATGGCCCAGGCAGGCTCCACCTACGACCAGATTCTGCGCCACTACTACTCCGACATTGAGCTGACCGCCGCCCCGATCACGGGAACCCGCGACTGAACGCCACCGGTTGGCCGGAGTCCCATTAGACTCCGCTTCCGGAACATCTATGAGCACCCACACCGACGCGATTCCCCGTCGCCTTGTCCCCTTCATCACGGCCCAGGGACTCAAGGGAAATCTCTCCGCGTTGCCGCTCCCGGAGCTGCTCATTCAGCTCCGGCGAAGCGGGTCGACGGGAATCCTCTCCGTCGAATTCGAGGGAACGCGGAAAGCGGTCTACTTCCATAACGGGCAGGTGGTGTTCGCCACCAGCAATTCGCCCAACGATCGGCTGGGCGAGACACTGCTGCGGCTCGGGAAGATCAGCGTCGAAGAGTACGAGATGTCGCTGCAGCAGATCTCGCACGGACGACGCCAGGGAAAGGTCCTGATCGAGATGGGGGCCATGGCCCCGCAGGACCTCTGGGAAGGGGTGGAGACGCAGGTCCGGGAGATCGTGTTCAGTCTCTTCGAGTGGGCGGCGGGCGAGTTCGTCTTCGAGTCCACGACCTTGCCCCAGAAAGAGAAGGTCACGGTTTCCTTTGATCCGCTCACACTCGTCCTCGAGGGACTGAGGCGGATCGATCCTGAGGGCGCGCTCAAGGGGCGGTATCCGGATCCGGGACTGATCCTCGAGTGCAACAAGGACGTTGACCTGAAGGACCTCGAGCCCTTCGAGAAACACATCCTGAACGCGGTCGATGGCCGTCGCTCGGTGGCCGAGATCTGCCGCGAAAGTGAGATCGGCGACGCCGAGACCATGAAGACGCTGTACGCGCTCTTCTGCGCCGGCTTCCTTCGCGTCCGCGGCCGAAAGATCCGGCCGGTGGGCGAGTCCATGGGTCGCGACGTCTCAGCGGCGGCCCTCGACGCCTACAACTCGATGTACGCCTATATTTATCGCTATCTGTTGCGCGAGATCGGACCCGAGGCGGACTCAACGTTGCAGAGTGCGGTCCGGGAACTGCACCCATCCGGCGGAATCTTCGCGGCCTGCCAGGTGACCAAGGGCGGCATCATCGATCCTCCTCCGCTCCTGCTCGCCCTCTCCAAGGTACCCGAGGCCGAGAGGTCGACTCAGCTCACCAATACGCTGAACGAATTGCTCTACGCCATGCTTTTCGCGGTTCGCAAGAGCATCGGCGCGGATCACGAGGCCAACATCCTGAAGGCCCTGCGTCCGGAAAACATGCTCCTCGAGGTCTGAGGCGTGGCGCGCCTTCCGGACACCCAGATCCGCGGTCTGGGCATCGTGGCCCTGCTCCTCGTGATCTTCGCGGCGCTCCGCCTTTGGCTTTCGAGCTGAAGCCCGCCCGAATCGTCGCTATCGTCGGGCCCACGGCGAGCGGTAAGTCCGCGCTCGCGCTCGAAGCGGCGAAACGCCATGGGGGCGAGATCGTCTCCTGCGACAGCGTGCAGGTGTACCGGGGCCTCGATGTGGGCAGCGGCAAACCGACGGTCGAAGAGCGACGTCTGGTTCCGCATCATCTTGTCGACATTCTTGATCTCAGCCAGGAGATGAATGCCGCGATCTTCGCCCAGCTTGCGTCCTCCGCCATCGCGGACGCCGTCGGCCGCGGACGGTTGCCTCTTGTGACCGGGGGCACCGGCCTTTATCTGACCGCGCTGCTTCGGGGACTCTTCGAGCAGGGAGGGGAGGCCCCCGAAACGCGGGCGCGGCTCGAGAGCATGGCGCTGCGGTACGGCGCGCCCAGACTCCACCGGCTTCTCGCGGTCCGCGACCCCGCGTACGCCGCCAAGACCCAGCCCGCCGACCGCATCCGAATCGTGCGTGCACTGGAGGTGTGCTTGAGCCTCGGACGTCCGTTCTCTCAGGTCCAGCGCGAGCGAAAGCCCGCCTTTGTCGGCGAGACGCTCATGGTCGGCCTGAACCCGGGGCGCGAGGAACTGCGTCACCGTGTGTTGGGCAGGGTTCGGCGCATGCTGGAGAACGGCCTTATCCAGGAGACGGAGCGGGCCCTCGCTGGTCTGCCGGAGGACCTCGCACGGCCACGCCCGTTGGGGGCCATCGGCTATCGGGAGGTGGTGGCGCGACTCGCCGTGGGCCCACTCCCGGCCGCGGGCGATGATGAACTTCAGCGTGTTATTGTGAATTCGACGATGCAGTACGCAAAACGTCAGATGACGTACTTCCGGCGGCAGTTCGAGGTTGAATGGTTCGCCGAAGAGGGAGCCGCGCTCGCCCGCATCGGGGAGTGGGTGGGAGAGAGAAACGATGGGACCCTATAAACGAGCGATTGTGGTGGTGTGCGACGGCCTCGGCGTGGGTGCCGCGCCGGATGCCGCAGCCTTCGGCGACAGCCATGCCGACACTCTCGGCCATGTCCTGAGCATCGGCCATGCGCGCATTCCCAATCTCGCCGCCCTCGGTCTTGGAAACCTGCCCCCCAGTTGTTCGAGCGCACGCGAAGCGGTTCCGACCGCGGGCTTCGGTCGCCTCGCGGAGCGCAGCGCAGGCAAGGACACCGCCACCGGTCATTGGGAAATGATGGGTCTGCTCACCGAAACCGCGTTCAAGCTCTACCCCGAGGGTTTTCCCGCCTCTCTGATCGAGCGCTTCACGAAGGAGACCGGACGGGGCGTGCTCGGCAACAAGGCCGCCTCCGGAACCGAGATCCTCAAGGAGCTGGGTGAGGAGCACCTGCGAACGGGCTCGCTCATCGTCTACACCTCCGGCGACAGCGTGTTTCAGATCGCGGCTCACGAAAGCCTGGTTTCCCCCGACGAGCTCTATCGGTACTGCCGGATCGCCTACGACCTCGTCTGCGGCGAAGAGTTCGGGGTCTGCCGGGTGATCGCGCGACCCTTCGTCGGGGATGCACCTTCCACCTTCAAGCGCACGCCCAACCGCCGTGACTTTCCCGTGCCGCCTTCCGGCAAGACGCTGCTCGATCATCTCGCGGCGGCTTCGTTCCCGGTGTTCGGAGTAGGGAAGATCGAGGACATCTTCACCGGCCGCGGCATTCAGGAGGCGGTGCACACGGTTTCCGATGACGATGGCATCAATCAGACCATCGCCGCCCTCGGTCGCTGGCCCTCGGGCCTCATCTTCACGAACCTCGTCGACTTCGACACTCTGTACGGTCACCGCAACGACGTCCAGGGCTACGCACGTAACCTTGAGGCGCTCGATCGTCGGATTCCCGATCTCACCGCAGCCCTTCGCGAGGACGATCTCCTGATCCTGACCGGGGATCATGGCTGCGACCCATCGGATGAGTCCACCGATCACACGAGAGAGTACGTGCCGCTCATCGCCGCGGGCCAACGCGTGCGAGCAGGGGCGCTTGGAGACCGAACCTCCTTCGCCGACATCGCCGCCACTTTGGCTCAGAACTTCGGCCTGAACACCGCCCTGCCCGGCGACTCCTTCCTGAAGGCCATCGCTTCATGAGCGCTCCCGCTGCGGCGCTTCTGCTCGTCCTTCTGGCGCAGGTGGGCGCGCATCCGGCCCCTCCCCGGGGTGTGCTGACGCGCGAGTTGTCCGACGCTCTTGGCAAGAAGCTGGAGATGCTCGAGAAATTCGACCGCGACCCGAAGGCCAAGCGGTCGCCGGTCGACGTTTCAGAGTCCGAACTGAACTCGTATGTGCGATTCGCCCTCGCCGAGAAAGTTCCACGCGGCCTGCGCGAGGTGCGCATCGTGATCCGACAGGGTCGTCTCGAGCTGCGGGGACTCGCCAATCTCTCCGAGTTCTCCGAGCTCAAGCAGAAGGCGGCGAGCGCGGCATCCTTTCTGAGTCTGCTGGGCGGCGAGATGGCGGTCGAGGTGGTGGCGGACTTCAAGAGCGACCGCGGCTTCGGCCAGTTCGAATTGCTGACCGCCCAGATCGGGCCGGTGCCTCTCTCGGCCTCGGTGGTGAGCGACATCGTGGCCCGCGCGACGACTGATGCCACCCGCCCGAACGGCTTCGACATTCGGGCCCCCTTCCGTCTGCCCTATTCCGCCAAGCGGATCCGCCCGCAGCAGGCCCTCGCCACCATCGAATACTGAGTCCGCGCTCTGCCGTCCGTCCGATGAACTCCGACAGCCGTGAGGCGAAGAAACCGGCGGTGGGCCTGGAGTTGAAGCCCGAGACTCCGGTGCAGTTCGTGAAGGGAATCGGCCCCGAGCGCGCGCGGGCGCTGCAGGAAGAGGGCATCGCCACGGTTCGGGAACTGCTTCTGGTGCTGCCGCGCCGCTACGAGGACCGCTCGAACCTCGCACCGATCAAGAGTCTCAGGCCGGGAGTCCGTTCCACGGTGTGCGGCCGGATCGCGGCGGTGACCTTGAAGCGGGCGCGACGGATGCCGATCTTCGAGGCGATCGTCGAGGATGCCTCGGGTCGGATCAAGTGCGTGTTTTTTGGTCAGGGATACCTGAAGGAATCGTTCAAGGTGGGTCGCCGCGTCGTGCTTTACGGCGCGCCAGAGTGGGACCGCTACGGCGGAGGGCTGGCGCTGCACTCGCCGGATTCGGAGATTCTCGATGACGCTGACGGGGAAGGGGAGTCAGCGCTCGATGCGGCCATACACATGGGGCGGGTGGTTCCGGTCTACGAGAAGCGGGCCGGGCTTCTTCCCAAGATATGGCGACGGATTCTCACCCATCTCGTTCGGTCCCTCCCCGAGAACTTCGGTGAGCCCGATCTGCTCGGCGCCGATCTGCGCCAGGAACTGGGGGTGGCGGAATGGCGAGAGGCCGTCCTGGCGGTGCACGACCCCGGTCAGGGTGAGGACATTCAAAGCCTCAATGGCGCGCGATCGCGCGGGCATCTACGGCTGATTCTCGAGGAGTTCTTCCTCTTCGCCGTGGGCCTGGCCCCCAAGCGCCTCGATCGTCAGCCCGGTGTGGTGCTGCGCGCCAACGAGACCGCGCGCGAGTCGGCCAAACGCGTTCTGCCGTTCCCGCTGACCGGCGCGCAGAAGAGGGTGCTCAAGGAAATCGCCGTCGATCTCGAGTCGGGGCGGGAGATGAGCCGGTTGCTTCAGGGAGATGTGGGGTCGGGGAAAACCATCGTCGCCACCCTCGCCATGCTCCTGCCGGTGGCGAACGGGAAGCAGGCGGTCCTTGTGGCTCCCACCGAGGTCCTGGCCGATCAGCACTTCCTGACTCTGAGCCGGGTGCTCGCGCCCATCGGCCTGCGCGTCCTGCGCCTCTCCGGCCGTCTCCGTTCGAAGGAACGCCGCGAAGCCCTCGAGTCCATCGCCAGCGGGGAGGCCCAGATCGTGGTGGGGACCCATGCTCTGTTCGAGCCCGACGTGGTCTTCAAGTCTCTCGCCCTCGCCATCGTTGACGAGCAGCACCGCTTCGGTGTGGTGCAACGCGAGGAGTTGCGGTTGAAGGGAGACGGGGTCCACGCGCTGGTGATGACCGCGACGCCGATTCCGCGGACGCTCGCCCTGTCCTTCCACGGCGATCTCGACACCTCCGTCCTCGACGAGAAGCCGCCGGGCCGGGTGCCCATCCGGACCTCTCATCTCTTCGACGCCCAGCGGGCCCGCATCGTCGACGCCGCGAAACGACACCTGGCCGAGGGCCGGCAGGTCTACGTCGTCTGCCCGCTGGTCGAGGAGTCCGAGAAGCTCGCGGATGTTCGCGCGGTGACGCAACTGTCTCTCGAGTGGGGGGAGTGGCTGCCCGGGGTGCGGGTGGCGCCTCTGCACGGCCGTCTGCCCCGCGAGGAGAAAGGCGCGGTGATGGAGTCGTTCGTGCGCGGGGAGACCAGGGTTCTGGTGAGCACCACGGTGATCGAGGTGGGGGTGGACGTGCCGAACGCCACGTTGATGATCATCGAGCAGGCGGAGCGTTTCGGCATCGCCCAGCTGCACCAGCTCCGCGGACGCGTGGGGCGAAGCCGGCATGCGTCGGAATGCCTTCTCGTGACCCGCGCCTATCCGGGAGACCAGGCCAAGCAGCGTCTCGACGCGATTGTGGCCAGCGAGGATGGGTTCTATCTGGCCGAGAAGGATCTGGAGATCCGCGGGCCGGGCGAGTTCTTCGGCACGCGTCAGTCGGGACGGGGACTGTTTCAAGCCGGAGACCCGGTGCGCGACCGCGAACTTCTGCTCAAGGCCCGCGATATCGCCGACACCTGGTGGAAGACGGCCGCTCCCGATCATCCCCTTCGGCGGTACGCGCGCAGCGAACAATGGAGGATGCGTTTTGGTCTCTCCCAGGTCGGCTGAGGGCCAGCAGCGCTTCCGACTCGCGCACCGGTAAACTAACTTCTCCTGTGGCCAAGGCACTCTCTCCGATCGTCTTCATCTTCGGTCAGGATTCCCTCCGCGCGGACCGCGCTCTGGCCGACGTCCTTAAGGCCAGAGGCGTCGATCTCGCGGACGTAGTCCGGATTTGGGGCGACGAGTCCTCTTTCGCCGATGCTTTCGCGGCCGCGACCTCGCGTTCCCTCTTCTCCGACAAGACCGTGGTGGTGGTGCGACGGGCGGAAAGGCTGCGGGGAGGCGGGAGTCGCTTACCCGACGAGGAGGGTGGGGAGGGCGAGACCGAAGCCCCGCCCGAGGAAGTCGAAGAGAAGCCTCGCGGCAGGAAGGCGGTGGCGAAGGCGCCCCCGCCCGAGCTGCCTGAACTCGATCCTTCCTCGGTGCTCATTCTCGTCGCCGGCAAGGTCGACCGCCGCATCGGCATGTGGAAGAAGATCAGCAAAGTCGCGGAATCGATCGAAGTCGACTATCTGAAGGGAAAGGTGCTGACCACGGCGGCCGCGGCCGAGGCGCGGTCCCTCGGCCTCCGCGTCTCCGACACCGTGCTCCAGGAAACCGTGGAGCAGAGCGGCCCCGCCCTTGGGCGTATCCGGAGCGAACTCGAGAAGATGCTCCTCTACCAGGGCACGTCGGCGAAGGGCGCCGACGACATCGTGGCCGTCACCTCCAGCCCGCCGCTATATCTGCTCGCGGACGCACTGATGGAGAAGAACAAGCGGCGTGGTCTCGGCTACCTCGACGACGCTTTGCGGCAGGGGGAGGCGGGTCTGAAGGTCCTGGCCACGCTGCACGGCACGGTGCGCCGGATGGCCACCTTCCGCGCCCTGCGGAGTTCGGGCGTCTCAGCCACCGACGCCGGCGCCCAACTGGGCATCATGCCCTTCAAGGTCATGGACACCGACCGCGCGGCCCGCAACTGGAGCGAGGCGGACATCGCTCGGGCTTTCACGACTCTGGCCGAGGCCGACCGGCGGCTGAAGCTCAGCGCGCCGACAGTTCCGGTGCTCACACACGCGCTGGTGCGGATGTCGGGCGGGGGACGCGCCTGATTCTTACGGGGTCCCCACGGCCCGCGTTCCCGCGAGCCGAAGCCGCGCGGGAACGTAGGACGGATGTCTTACGCGCTGACGGCGTTCAGCTTGCGCGCGAGGCGCGACTTGGTCCGGTCCGCGGCGTTGCGGTGGATGGCGCCCTTCTTGGCCGCGCGGTCCAGCTCGGAGTAGGTGGGAGCCGCCAGGGCCTTGGCCGTGGTGGCGTCGCCCTTTTCCATGGCCGCACGGAGCTTCTTGACCTGGGTCTTGAGCTGCGCGGTGTTGGCGCGGTTGATCGCGCGCTTCTTGCGCGATCGGCGCATTTGTCTGAGTGCGGAGTCGTGATTCGCCACGCTAAAAAACCTCTTCTGTCGCTAAAGCCTGTGTTCGTGCGGGCAAACTCCCGCCATTCCGACCTTGTGAGCCGGTGAGTCTACCCGAAACTGCCGAGAAGCACGAGTCCCGCCTGCGGTCCGGCTTCGGAATGAAGACGGCCATGCTGTCGCTCGCCACCCTTCTGTCGCGGCTTCTGGGACTCATCCGCGAGCAGCTCTTCGCCCTCACCCTCGGCTCGTCCGCGCAGGCCGAAGCCTTCGTCATCGCCTACCGCATCCCCAACCTGCTCCGGGATCTGTTCGCCGAGGGCGCTCTTTCCGCCGCCTTCATCCCGGCCTATTCCCGAGCCGATACGGAGAGCGCGGAACGTGGATTCGCCCTGGCCCGACGAATGCTCACCCTGCTGTTCCTGGTCCTTACCATCATTTGCGGGTTGGGTGTGGTGGCGGCCCCGCTGCTGGTTCATGGCCTCGCCTCCGGCTTCGCCGCCTTCGAAGGGAAGACCGAACTCGCCACCTCTTTGACCCGGGTGATGATGCCGATTCTGCCCTTCGTGTCCTTCGCGGCCGTAGCCATGGGCATGCTCAATTCGCGGGACAAGTTCGGTCTGCCCTCTCTTGCGCCCGCGCTCTTCAATCTGGTGAACATCGCCATCGCGGTGGGCCTTCACGTCGCCGGCCTGCCCAGAGACGAGGTGGCATACGGCTGGGCCGTGGGAGCGTTGCTTGGCAGCGCCGCCCAATTCCTGGTGCAGTGGCCGGGCCTTCGGAGGGAAGGTTTCCGCTTCCACCCCGACTTCAACTTCAAAGACCCCCTCATCCGCGACATCCTGGTGACGATGGCGCCCGCCACCATTGCCTTGGCCGCGGTTCAGATCAACATCTTCGTGAGCAGCAACTACGCCTCGACGCAGCCCTCCGCGGTGGCCTGGCTCAATTACGCCTTTCGCCTTCTCTACCTGCCCATGGGGCTTTTCGGAGTGGCGGTGGGAACCATCGCGGGCGCGCGGTTGTCCCGCCTCATCGCCTCGGGAAGCCCGGGAGACGCCCATGCGCAGATGGCCCAGGCGCTCCGCCTGCTGCTTTTTCTCACCTTGCCCTCAGCCCTGGGTCTTATCTTCGCGGGACGGCCGATCGTTCGCCTGATCTACGAACACGGCGCTTTCACCGCGGTCGATACCGCCGCGGTGGCCAAGGCGCTTGCCTGGATGGCCCTCGGACTTGTGGCTTACGCCTCGACCAAGGTGTTCGTCCCGTATTTCTATGCGGTCCAGCGGCCGCGCGTGCCCCTTGCCGCGAGTCTCTTGGCGGTCACCGCGAACATCCTGACCCTGGTTCTGCTCTTCAACACTATGGGTTTCGAGGCGGCGGGCCTTGGCATGGCACTTGGAAACCTTGCGAACGGGGGATTGCTTCTGGCCCTCTACCGGGGACCGGAGTCGTTACTGAAAGCCATCGATGGCCGTTTTCTGCTCTCGCTCCTTGGCGCCACCGCCGTGATGTCGGGTGTCGTCGTCTACTCGATCTCGATGTTCGACCCGGCGCCGGTGGGGCTTTGGGCCAAAGCGGGGGGAGCCCTGGTTCCGGTGACCCTCGGCGCGGTGGCTTACGTGGGGCTGACGATTTTGCTCCGCGTTCCCGAAGCCACGCGCGTGGTCGACATGATCCGGCGGCGGGCCGTGCGATGACGCCCGACCCAGATCCGGCTCAGGGAGGAGCGCCGCCCGAAGACGCCCGGGTCACGGACTATCTCAACCACCTACGGGCGGAGCGGGGCCTGTCGCCCAACACGATCTCCGCGTACCGCTCCGACCTTCAGAAGCTCTTCGCCTGGGCGCGGGGGAGGGAGCAGCGGGTGGAGGAGATCAAACCGCGCGACATAGCTTCCTTCCTGGCCAGTCTCAAGGCCCAGGGCCTCGCGGCCCGCTCCGCGGGACGCGCCGTTCACGCCATCCGCGGGTTCTTCCGCTTTCTCGTGCGCGAGGAGAAGCTCGCCGACGATCCGATGGAGAACGTCCAGTCGCCCCGGCCTTTCAAGCCTTTGCCACGGTTCCTGAGTCGGACCCAGGTCGAGGCCCTGCTCGCGGCCCCCGATCTCGCCACGCCCCTCGGGCTTCGGGACAAGGCGATCCTCGAAACAATGTACGCAAGCGGACTGCGCGCGACCGAAGTCTGCCTGCTCAAGACCGAGAATATCGATCCGGATATCGGCCTCCTTCGCATCTTCGGAAAGGG
>JAGNNV010000249.1 GCA_017990495.1 Vicinamibacteria bacterium | reverse complement strand
CGGGATGGAAGGCCGTAACCGATCGACTCGCCCGCAGCCACCGCATCGTCACAACGAGCCTGCTCGGCTACGGCGCGACTGCGGAACGCCGTCCTCTCGGCAACGCGACCATGCGCCAGCAGACGGAAGTCATCGACCGAATCCTCGAGCGGATTGGCAAGCCGGCACACGTTGTCGGCCATTCGTTCGGCGGCCTTGCGGCGCTTGCACACGCAATCGAGGGTTGGATCAAGCCGGCAAGTCTCATGCTGGTGGAAGCCAACCCGCTTGGCCTTCTGAAGACGTCGGGGGAGGCCGACCTCTATGCGATGTTCGGTGCGATGACGCGTGACTACTTTGCAGAGTTCGAAGCCGGCCGGCCCGACGCCGCGCGCCACGTCATCGACTTCTACGGTGGCGGAGGGACCTTTGCAGCGTTTCCCGCCAAAGTGCGTGACTACGTCATTCGTACGACGCCCGCCAACATTCGCGACTGGTCATCGGGAACGCCCTTCGAACCACCGTTGCATGCATACCAGCAGATCGCCGTACCGACGCTCGTCGTGCGTGGCGGCGATGGCCACCCGGCGCTGATGCGCATCGCTGAGATCCTGGCTGAGGTTATTCCGCGAGGCCGTCTCGCGACGGTCGCGGGAGGCGGCCACTTTCTGCCGGCGACGAATCCAGCCGAGCTCGCCCGCCTGCTCGAAGTTCATGTATCGGCGGGCATCATCTGAACGCAGCGTTGCCTGTGCGACACTGCCACGGAAGAAGAAGGCGCAACGAAGGCTTCCCGAACCGCCACGGCCATGGAGGTCGCACTGATGCCTGACTCCTCGCTCGAGCGGGCGCGAGCAGCGGCGGCGTCCGGCTCCACCGGGCAGGAGTTCTGCCGCGTCGCTCAACTCCAGATCCGTTAGCCGGCTCATCGAGCGGCAGGCCTGTTACGGACGACTCCTGGCGGGCTTTCGCTGGTCTGCGGTCACTACGAAGTTATTATCTCGAGCATGACGAAATCCGAACTCGACGAACGGGTCCGCTGGGATGATCTGGACCTGGGCCACCTGACCCTGTTCGTTCCGCTTCTGTCACGGGAGCTCCCCTTCGTGCTGTTCGGGGGGGAGGAGAACGGCTCCGAGGTCACGGACAAGATGACGGCAACGATCAACGAGGTGCTGGCGTTGCCGCCCGAAGATCTCGGAAAGGTGAAGGAGCTTCTGTGGGAAGAGTGCAATTTCGCCTTCCAGGTGACCGACTACGGAGTGGAGCGGGAGGAGGGGGAATCCTCTTTGGCGGCGCACCTCCGGGAGTTCGGGATCTCGGGGCCCGACGCTGCCTTCGACCAGAGTGAATTTGGTGAGATCCACATCCGCGGGGGCTTCGCCGGGCGCTATGCGGCGATCAAGGTCACCACCGGATCCGAGAGCTCCGTCAGTATCATCGTCAAGGACGGGCGGATCGTCGATTTCGATGACGACGGAACGCACCTCGGCTGGTTCGATGCCGATGAGCAACACGCCCAGCACAAGCGGAAAAAGCTCTTGGAAGGATAGTCGCCAGGCGAGCCATCCCCGACGGCGGTGGTAGTAGCCTTCTTCCGAATTCAGGAGGCAACCAGATGCGTGTCTTGAGATCCTCTCTCGTGTTGTTCGGCCTTGCCCTGCTGGCTTCGGGCTGCAAGCCCTCCAATCCGGCACTACTGGCGGATGCGATCTACGTTGGTGGCCCGATCGTCACCGTGAACGACAAACAGCCGAGCGCCGAGGCATTGGCGGTCAAGGGCGGAAAGATCCTCGCCGTAGGCGCGCGGGCGGACATTGAGAAGGCGCATAGGGGAGATACGACGAGGATGGTCGACCTCGCCGGCAAGGCTCTGTTGCCAGGGTTCATCGATGGCCATGCGCACGCCCAGCAGTTCGGAGGTCAGGCTGTGGGCGCCAACCTGCTCGCCCCTCCCGATGGCAGCGTCAACACGATCGACGACGTCGTCGCCAAGCTGGAGGCGTTCGCCGCAAGCCCGGACGCGGAGAGGACTGGCTGGATCTTCGGCGTCGGCTACGACGACGCCCTGCTCGGCCGCCACCCGACGCGCGCAGACCTCGACCGAGTTTCGACGACCGTTCCGGTCATGGCAACCCACATCTCGGGCCACTTCGCGGCGGTCAACACGCTGGCCCTGAAAACGATCGGCTACGACGCCACGACGCCCAACCCCGAGGGCGGCGTCATCCGCCGCGAGGCCGACGGCAAGACGCCGAACGGCGTACTCGAGGAACTGGCCGCCATTCCGCACATGCTGGTTGCGCTCACGCCCACTACGCAGGAGGGGAAAGACTACTTCCTGAAGCGCGGTCTCGAGCTGGCGAAAAGCTTCGGCTACACGACCGCCAACGAAGGTCGCATGTTCGGCCCCATGCATGCGGTCATGGAAGATGCGGCAAAGCGCGGACTTCTCGACATCGATTTCATCGGCTGGATGGACTACACCGGCCGCAGCGAGCTCGACAAGGGCTTCAGCACGAGCTATTCCAATCACTACCGCCTGGGCGGCCTCAAGGTCACGCTCGACGGCTCGCCCCAGGGCCGCACGGCCTGGCGGACCGCCCCGTACCTGATTCCGCCCGATGGCCAGCAGGCCGGCTACAAGGGCTATCCGGCCATTCCCGACACGAAGCAGGTCGAGGCGTATTTCGACGAGGCCTACACCAAGGGCTGGCCGGTCAAGGTCCATACCAACGGCGATGCCGCCGTGGACCAGCTGTTCGAGGCGTTGAAGCCAGTGATCGCCAAGCATGGCGTCAAACCGGGCCAGGTGATGCTCATTCACGGCCAGTTCATCCGCCCGGACCAGGTGCAGCAGCTGAAGTCGCTCGGCATCTTCCCCTCGATGTTCCCGATGCACACCTTCTATTGGGGCGACTGGTACGAGCAGATCGTCGGTCCGGAACAGGCCGCGCGGATCTCGCCGATGCGCTCGATCCTGAACACCGGCCTGCACGCCACCAGCCACACCGACGCGCCGGTCGCACTTCCCAACTTGATGCAGGTCGCGTGGGCGACCGTGAATCGCACGTCGCGCTCCGGAGCGGTCATCGGACCCGATGAGCGCGTCACGCCCGACGAGGCGATGAAGATGATCACCCTCTGGGGCGCCGAGCAGTTCGGCGAGGAGGCGACCAAGGGCTCACTCGAGCCCGGCAAGCTGGCCGACATGGTCGTCCTCTCCGAGAACCCGCTCACGATCGACCCGATGAAGATCAACACGATCGTCGTGCTGGAGACCCTCAAGGCAGGGAAGACTGTCTACAAGCGCGAGCCCTAGGCCGATGCGCGGGTAGATCTTGCGCGCGCGGCCGAGCGACCGGTTGCAGCGGGCGGTCCGCCGCGCGGCCCGCCGCTCGACCGGAGCGTTCGGCATACCCCAGCGCTACGGCTTCGCGTCGAGAAAGTCGTTCACCATGGGGACGATGGTGGACGAGCGCTGCATCAGCGTCACATGGGTAGTGTCGGGCAAAACGGCCAGGCGCGATGCGGAGCGCGGCCCGAGATCGCCGTGGGTTCCTCCTCCCTTCAGACGAAACATCTCCGCGATGTGCTCGAGCCGGATGCCATCGGCATCGCCATGGATGAAGAACATGGGTGCCGTGGTCGCCTGAAGTTGAGCGGCAGTCAAGTCCTTGGCATTGGAATCGGCGGCGACCAGCCGCTCGACGAACTGCGGAAACTGATCCGGAGTCGGGCTCAGGCGTTTGTACTCGGTCTCGAGAGGAGAGCCTTTGAAGTCCTCCGCGGTGATTTTCGAGATCGCTTCGACCCCTTCCTGGACCGCGCCGTCACGGCGGAATGTGGATGAAATGACGACGACCCTGCGGACTCGCTCGGGATGTCGAACGGCGACCTGCAGGGCGACGCCGCCGCCCATGCTGTATCCGAGGACGTCCGCTCGCGGGATCTCGAGGTAACCGAGCAGCGCCGCGACGTCATCGGCGAGGTGCTCGCCGCTGGGTTCGCGTGGAATGTCCGCCGTCCGCCCGTGACCCTGCATTTCGACGGCGATGACCTTCCGCGTTTTGGATAGCTCGCTGATCCACCCTTCCCAGTTGTTGGTGATGGTCATGAACCCGCCGTGGAGCAGCACCAAGGGCTCGCCGGTACCGTGGATCTCGTAGTACATCTTCAGGCCGTTGACCGGCGCATAGCCGGTCGTCGGAGCCTGCTGCGCCGACAAGCCGGTGGCCGCGATCAGCAGCAGCGAGATGGCCGTGATTCGCATTCTCGTGTCACCGCGTCGCATCGGAGCCCACCAACGTGGCGAGAAGCTCGTCCAACGACTCGAACTGTTCGGGCGCCCCGCCCGGAGCTCCCGATGCGATGGCGTCGTCCAGGGCCTGCTTCGAGGGATAGAGCTCGTGGAGCACCACGAGCGTCTTGCCGCCGTCCTCATCGAAGGTCAGGGTGGAAAGGGCGCCATCGGCGCTTTCCTCGTTCGTCCAGACGATGCGCGAGTGGGGCGTCACTTCGACATACCTGCCGAAGAACGCCATCGGCTGGTCGAAGGCGGGGTGGCTGAACACGAAGCGGTACGTGCCCCCCGTACGCGCATCGAGCTCGCAGGAAAGGAACGTCATTCCGAACGACTTCGGCGTCCACCAGCGCTGGATCAACTCGGGGCGAGTCCAGGCCTCGAACACGATGCGCGCCGGACCGTTGAAGGTCCGCGTGATGACCAGCTCACGCTCGGACTTGCGTTCGACTGTCGTCGGGTTGGGCATGGGGAGGGGCTCACTTTCTCTTTTGGGGTGCATGGGCCCGTTCGGCCCGTTTCAGCTCTTCGACGATGTTGTCCAGTTCGGAGAAGCGTGCTTGCCAGAGCTGGCGGTGAGTTTCGAGCCACGCCGCCTCCGCCTCCAGCCGGCGGGGGCCGAGCTTGCAGGTCCGCACGCGGCCGGACTTCTCGGTGGTGACGAGCCCCGTCTGCTCGAGGACACCGATGTGCTTCTTCATGCCGGTGAGGGTCATCTGGAACGTCCCGGCAAGCTCCGTGATCGAAGCGTCCGCCCGTCCGAGCCGCTCCAGAACGCCCCGCCGGGTGGCGTCGGAGAGCGCGGCAAACGTGGCATCCAGGTGGGCTTGCTGATACTGAACCATACAGTTCAGTATAGAGCGAGCGCAGACGGTGCGCAAGAGCGAAACCGGGGACTCGGCCCGGATCGCGGGCGGAGGCGGCTGGCACCGTGGTTCCAATGAGTTGCTTCCGCCAAGAACCCCCCCACAGCCTTCGACCCGCTGCGTCGAGGGCGTGTGGTTCCGCCGCAACCGCGGCCGCCTGCGGGAGCGCGCGGGCCGCGATGCGAGTAGAGTCCGCGGGTACCCTTGAGCGAGGTCCCGCCCCCTTCCGCAGCGCCGCCCGCGCCGGCCGACGAGCGTCTCGTCGCCGGGATCCTGTCGGGTGAAGAGGGCGCGCTCTCCCAGGT
>JAGNNV010000041.1 GCA_017990495.1 Vicinamibacteria bacterium | reverse complement strand
ACGGCATTCGTGGTCAGGAACATGGCGTCATCCTAACCACATCTGGGAGAATCCTTGCCGAGATGGGATGCTTGATCGTGGTGATCGGAACGCTTTGAACGAAGAACGCTTCAGCGTCGTCCCGGGACTCCGGCAGGAATGGATGATCATCGTCCGAAGACGGCGTCTCGTCGTCCTCGGCCTCGTCTCCGCCCTGCTCGGGGCCACGATCTACAACTACACCCTGCGGCCCGTCTACGAGGGGCTGGCGGTGGTGACCATCGCCGAGGCCATGGCCGCCAATCCCCTGGCCCGGATGTCCACGGAGCTGACTCGCCTGGGGGCGATCCTCGAGCGTCAGCGGACGGTGATCCGAAGTCCGGAGTTCGCGGCCCGCGTGGTCGAAACTCTCGACGCCGCGGCCCTTAAGGAGCTGTCGTTCGGACCGATCGGGAGCTGGCCTGATCGCATGCGCTCCGAGTGGGCTCGCCTGATGGGCAGCGAAGGTTCGGACATGCCCGTCGATACCGTGGCCGCGCTGCGTTCGCGTATGCGGGTCACCGGCGAAGCGAAATCGACCTGGATCGAAATCCGGGTTTTTGGCTACGACCCCAAAGCCGCGGCCGATATCGCCAACGCGGTGATGGAACAGTACCTGCGCGACACGGATGCGTCGAACGCGCGGGCCGTGACCTCCTCGCAACAAGTGCTGGGCGCTCAGGTGGCCGAGAAAGAACAGCGGCTGACCGAGCAACTGAGCGATCTGCGCGAGATGGGCGGGAAGTCGGGCCTCGGGGATCTCGAAGTCCGCAAGGCCATGCTGGAGCGGGAATTCCGCGCGTTCCAGGAAGCCTTGGTGAACGCGCAGACCACGCGGGTGGGCCGCGAGGCGCGACGACGCGAAGCCACCCAGCTTCGGGGGGGCGTGGCGGCTGTGCGCTCCGACCCTCTGGTGCGGGCCGCCACCGCCCGAGTCGCGGAGCTTGAAGACCGGGAGAAGGCGCTCCTCGCAACTCTCGGCCCAAGACACCCCGACGTGGTGACGGTGCAGGAGCAGCTCGAGGCGGCCCGGCAGCGCCTGGTTTCAGAAATGGGTTCGCTCGAAGAGGGCGCCGATTCCGAGTATCAGCTCGCGGTCAATGAGGAGGCCCGACTGAAAGCGAGCATGGCTAGGATCCAGCGCGAACTCGAGGAGGTCGAGAAAGAAT
This sequence comes from Vicinamibacteria bacterium, assembly GCA_017990495.1. Lineage (GTDB taxonomy): Bacteria > Acidobacteriota > Vicinamibacteria > Fen-336 > JAGNNV01 > JAGNNV01. The sequence continues at coordinate 19,388 of JAGNNV010000041.1, read as the reverse complement.
CGCTCGGCTATTCGCTCGAGCGCAAGAAGTTCGAAGCCAGCAGGTCGTCCATCGAGACTCTCTTCCAACGCCAAGCCAATGCCTCGCCCACCATCCTCGATGCCCAGATCCTGCAAAGCGCCCGCCCGCCCACGGTGCCGGTGTCGCCTCAGCGCCAGAGGAACTTCCTCTATTCCCTCATCGGCGGTCTGGTGGGCGGACTTCTCCTCGCCTGGATGGCCGAACGCTTCGACGACTCGGTTCAGTCTCCCGAAGACGTGAAAGAGGGGCTCGGCCTGCCTTTCCTCGGCATCGTGCCTCTCATCCGAAAACTTCCCCAGGGGTTGCTCGTCCCGGGCCTGGCCGACGCGAAGACCGGCCTCGCCGACAGCCTGCGTGTGGTGCGGACGAATCTCATCTACGGAACGCCCCAGGATGGTCCCCGGGTCCTCGCCTTCACCAGCGCCTCACCCGGCGAGGGCAAGTCGACGGTGGCGGCCGGCCTCGCGATTCTCTTCGCCCAGAACCGGAGCCGCGTTTTGCTCATCGATGCCGACCTTCGCCGGCCTTCGATCCACCGCCTCATGGATGTGCCCCAAAGTCCCGGTTTGTCGGGAGTCCTGGCCGCGGTTCAGCCAGAGAATCTCCAGCCGCGCCAAGGACCGGTGCCCGGGCTCGATGTGGTTCCGGCGGGAGCGCCGCAGAACTTCTCCGCGGAACGCCTCGGGTCCGAGGCCATGAAAACTCTCCTCGAGCAGGCGCGACAGAAGTACGACTGGGTGGTCATCGACTGCCCGCCCGCCCTGGGTCTCTCGGACGCCGCGGTCATCGCCACTCTGGCCGACGGAATTGTGGTGGTGTGCTCGGGTCACAAGACACCGCGTCAAGCCGTCCGCCACGTCGCGGATCAGTTGCACACGGTGCGGGCGCGCCTGCTCGGTGTGGTCCTGAACCGGGTCGACCTGCAGCGCCATTCCTACTACTACGGCCGCTACTACTCCGCGTATTACGGCGCGGAAGGCCGCGCGGCGAAGAAGGCGGCTTCGGGAAACCTGCCGAGTCCGCCGCTCACTTAAGCGCGGGTCGTGGAGAGGACGTCGAGGGTGGCGTCGAACACCGCCGCGGTCGTCACGTCGGTCAGGCAGTCCGGCGTTTCCGCCCGGTCGCATTCTTCGGGCGGACGGCGAATCAGATTGCAGGGGCTGCACCAGATTTTCGGCGCGAGGGGGATGTGCTTCGCCGCGGATCCGAAACCCAATTCACCGCCTGAAAAGTAGCGGCCCGGATCCGAAGGGCCGAAGATCGCCACGGAGGGAACGCCGAGGGCGCAGGCGAAGTGCATGGCCGACGTGTCGCCGGAAACGAAGGCGTCGAACGCACTCATGGTTTCCGCGAAGTCTCCAAGTTGGAGCTTCCCGGTGAGGTCGAGGACCTTGGTCCCAAGGGCTTCGGCGATCTTCGCAGTGCGGGCTTTTTCCTCCGCGGAGCCGGTGAGAACCAGGGTAGCGCCCTTCTCGTGGATGAGCCGACGTCCCAGTTCGATGAACCGTTCGAGGGGCCACTCCTTGATCTTCCTGCCCGCTCCGGGATGAAGGCCCACCACGGGTCCGGCTGCGGCCGGGTCTTGGGCGGCAAGCGCTCCGCGAAGGCCCTCGCGACCTCGCACGCGACGGTCGTGGCCAAGCCATCGGAAGGGTTTTCGGGGAACCGATCGGCCGAGCGCGGTCTCGATGGCGCGGTAGTTCTGCTCGACGAAGTTCACGTCTTCGTCGAGATCGACCACCGCGGTGAGAAGGGCCGCGGATCCGGTGTTCGCGTATCCCACGCGCGCACGCGCGCCCGTCGCGCTCATCAGCCAGAGCGCGCGGAGATCGCCCTGCAGGTCGATGGCGAGATCGGGCGCCTGGGCCCGTCGCGCGCGTGCTTCGGCGAAGAGGGCCGTGGCCGTCGAAGCACCTTCGTGGGAGCGACCAGCCCAGGGCGCGCTCCAGACCAGAACCTCGTCCACCGGCGCGTCCGCGGCGATTTCGCGCGACCACTCGCCCACACAGAGCCGGATCTTCGCGTCCGGCAGCGCTTCCCGCAGCGCGTGGATGGCGGGAAGGCTCATCAGCACGTCGCCGATCCGGTCGAGCCTCAGGACGAGGACTTCCTTCGGAGGCGCCGTTTCTGTGGCCGCGGCGGGAAGAAAGGGGGAAACGAGGTGCGCGGCGACGCTCGCCGTGGTCACCACCAGCCGCTCGCGCGGCTCGGCGACCCGGCTCTCCCGACCCTTAACGTTTTGCCAGCGTTTGCGCCTGGACATAGCACTCTTCAAGGGTCGAGGCGACCCGGTTCCATGTGAGGTCGCGAAACACGCGGTTCGCGGCGGCGGCGCCGAGGCTCGCGCGCATCGCCTTGTTGCTCGACAGGGCGAGGATCGTCTCGCGCAGGGCCGCGGCATCGCCGGGTGCGGCCAGGAGGCCCTCGACTCCATGAGTCACCACGTCGGGAATGCCCGCTACCCGGCTGGCCACAATGGCCCGGCCCGCGGCCATGGCTTCGAGGAGCGCGTTGGGAAGGCCGTCAACGTTGCCCTTGGAATCAATGACCGAGGGCACGGCGGCTATGTCGGCGGCATGGAGGGCATCGCGAATCTCAGTGCGCGCGAAGCGGCCGGCGAGTGTGACCGACGAACGCGCGGCGCGGCTTCGCGCCTCGAGGTCCTGGTGCAGATCGCCATCGCCCACGATGGCCACGTGGACATGCTCAAGGTCGCCCACCGCGTCGATGAGGTGAGCGAAGCCCTTCTTCTCGACCAGTCGACCCACCGCCACTATGAGCGTCTGGTCCGGTGAAGCGCCCAGCCGAAGACGCATGGCCGCGCGGGCTTCACTGGACATGACTTCGGCGCCCCCGAAAAACGCGGCATCGACGCCGTAGGGGACCGTGCGCGTGCGCTGTTCCAGCGAGCCCAGGCGGATGGCGCGATCGCGAAGGTCGGAACTGCAGGCGGTCACGGCACCCGCGACCGCGAACCCGCGGCTTGCCGCCAGGCCCACAAGGCCACTCCGTTCCGCGGCAAAGACGTCGCTGCCGTGGAGACTGATGACGAAGGGTTTGCGCGACGCTTTGGCCGGGCCGGCGGACAGCACCGCGCCCGGAACCACCCAGTGCGCGTGGACGATGTCATACGAGGTCGCGGCCAGTCGGCGTCTCACCGCGAGGTTCGTGGCCAGAGCCGCGAAAGGGGCGATCACCAGCGTCTTCCATTTGAAGCCGCGGTCGGCGTTCATGCTTTGCGCGTATCCCCACACATTCAGCGAAGGGGTTGGAGCGTACGCGAAAGGGAAGAAGCCCAGTCGCGGTTCGGGATTCCTTTTCAACTTCGGATGCGCGGGCAGCACGATGTCGACGTCGTGGCCGCGCTCCGTCACGTGCCGTGCGATTTCTTCGATGAAGGGGGCGGTGCCGTCGCCTTCGAAGAGCGGGTACGAGGAGGTGACCATCAGGATCTTCATGACTTCGGCGCTCGGGGTCGCACTTCGATGAGGTCGACCATCACGCCCAGGTCACGGCTGTCGGTGGCGAGGGGATTGGTATTGGTGGGCCGCCAGGCCGGCACTTCCAGGCGGAGAATTTTCGAGCCGCGCGGGAGCGGATCGGGGAGAGTGATCTCAAAATCGCGCCACGAGCCGTCGGCGGTGAATTCACCCACCGGAACCTCGTCGAAGAAAGCCCGGACCCGCGCCGGTTTCGCGTTCTCCGGCCGCAAGTGGGCGGTGGCGCGAATCTTCAGGCTGGCTCCGGCGCTCGCCGCGGGCACATAGACCGAGCCGGTGGCGTTGCCGCGTTCGTCGAGACACCCGCCGGTCCAGCGATAAGTGCGGTCGCCGGTCGCCTCGGCCTCGAAGAACCCGGAGGTCTGGAGATCGCCGGAACCGCCGATATCGATGACCGGTTCGGTGGTGACCCGCAACGTCTCGGGTTCAATCACGCGGGACAGGAAGAACTCCACAACACGGGGTTCCGGCTCACGCGGGACACGGTCGTAGGTCCACTCGAACTCGGAGGACGTGAAGCGGAAGTTCTGGGTGCGCTCGAGGAACAGGCCGCAGACGTCGGTGCGGAAGCTGGTCACGAAATAAATGTTGCGATAGGTCTTCCGCCACTCGGTGATCAGATGGCTCAGCCGTTCGGGATCGGGATTGAAGCGGCGGAACTCGAGCGCATTGGCGCCATAAAGACCCCACAGGGGCAAAGAGAGCAGGTGGATGTTTTTCGGCTGCTCGAACAGCACCACATCCTGGGGACCAAATCGGCGGGCCACGTCGGCCACGAAACGCACGCTTCCTTTCCAATCCACGAAGGACAGTATGGGGCGGGTGTGGGCCACCGAGGCCCCCAAAGCGATCACGCCGGCGGCAGCGGCGGCGAGACGCCACGGCTTCGACCACCGAGCGAGGGTGACGATGGCGAGAGCGGCCAGGATGAAGGTGAAGGGGAGGGTGACGGGCACATAGCGCCGCATCGCGAAGAAATAGTCGTTGAAGACGCGGATCTTGTAGAAGTAGAAAGCGCTGAACACGAGCAACACCGACAGGGCCAGCAGATCATTGGCCTCGATCCGCTTCAGAAAGAGGCCCAGGCCGAGCAGGGCCAATGCCAGGGCGGGCGCTCCCACGAACCACGAGTAGCGACGCAAGGCCTGGGCATCATGCGCGGCCAGGCGATGGAAGCCGAGACTTTGCAGCACACCGGGCGCGTCGAGTTTTTCGGCTTTCGGGTTCCCGTCGCCGCCGGCCCACGCCGAAAGAGAGGGGCGAACCGCCACAGCGTAGAGAACGAGGGCGCCGAGGATCACCATGGCGGCCAGTCGCAGGGACTTCTGGTGCTGCTCGAGGAAGGCCATGACCCGCGGGCCGGTTTTCCACACAATGACCGCGATGATGACGACGGCCACGGCCAGGAGCAGCCACATCGAAAGCGGATGATTCCAATATCGCCGCGTGAGGATCTGGTGTGCGTAGCGCTTGCTGAAGAACACGGCATGGACCGCGGCATGGCCGAGAAGCAACACGAAGGGGATCAGCAGGCTGGCCATCCGCGATTTCCACTTCGGTGGTCGCTGTGCGATCTGCAGCGCCGCCCACAAGCCAAGGGGCAGGAGCAGAAGCACGCTGTCGATGCGCACCAGCAGAGTGAGTCCGAGCAGAGCGCCGGAAAGCCACCCGAACGCGCGCGAATCGCTTTCCTGATCGAGGCGGTGAGCGATGAGACCGGTGAGGATCAGGAACTGCGAGAAACCCTCCGACACGGGATACCGCGCGAACCAGACCTGAAGCACGGTGGTGGCGAGGCCCAGCGCGGCGAGCAGACCCACCGTGGTCCCGAACATCCGGCGGGCCAGGAAGAAGGTGGCGAGTGTGCCGAGGATGCCGAAGATGGGCGGTGTGGCCAGAGCGCCGCGCACGCCCATGGTTTCGAAGAGATACGCGCCGAAGGCGGGGAAGAGGTGGAAGAACTGAGGGGTGATCAGACCGCTCTTCGGATGATCCAGTTCGAAGCCCATGAAACGGGGCCACGAGGGCTGCGGTCGGTCGTCATTCACTTCCAGGCTGAACTTGAAGGGCGGTTCGTCGAGGTTCGCGTAGAAGAGGGACAGGTCGTCTGCAGGAATCGAGGCCACGACCGGATCGACGTGGGTGATGGCGCCGGTGCGGGCGATCACGCCCATGGCCGAGACGTAGGCCCCCGGGTCGCGGCCGCCCACGATGTATTCGCTCGGCCGGGCGTGAAGAAGAAAGGCGACGAGGGCCACGGCGAAGGCGGGCACGAGTTTCACGAAGCGATCGGGTGCCGCGAAAGGGAGGCTCGGCCGAACACCCATGAAGCGGACAGCGATGCCGACGAGAGCGAAGAGCCCGATTTCCACCGCGGCCGCCGTCACCGTATCGAAAACCCCCAACTCGGCGAGAAGCAGGGCCACCCACGACGAGAAGGCGACGGAGAGCGCGCCGGTCAGGAAGATTCTCTCGTCGAGCTGCAGGCGCGCGCGATCAGCGGGCCGCAGGAACGAAAGGAAGACGAGGCCCGGGAGCAGCAGGAGGACGAAGGCTGCGGGAAGAGCTAAAGCGGCTCCGAGAGTCTGGGGCAATCGTGTCGATTCCAGAACGGACCGCCGAAGCAGTCGGTTAAGAGGCTTGGACGGATTCCTTCACGGCGGTGATGACGGCGCCCACCTGGGTGTCCGTCAACTCGGGATAGATCGGGAGCGATACGATTTCCTCCGCGGCCTTTTCGACCACGGGACGATCTCCGGCTTTGCCCCCGAGAGAGGCGTAGGCCTGCTGAAGATGGAGCGCCACCGGATAGTGAATCAGGGTGCCCACACCGCGGGCGGCGAGTGCGGCCATGAACGCGGCACGCCGCGGGTGGCGAACTACGAAGAGGTGATACACGGATCGCGCGTAGTCCGCTTCGTCGGGCAGACCAAGGGCCAGGCCGCGGAAAGCCTCAAAGTAGCGCTCGGCGATCTCACGGCGTCGCGAGGTCTCGGCGTCGAGGGTGGTCAGAAGCTCGCGGAGGATCGCGGCCTGCATGTCGTCGAGCCTGGAGTTGGTGCCGAGGATTTCGTGTTTGTACTTCTCGCTCTGACCGCCGTTGCGCAACTGGCGCAACTTCCGGGCAAGGGCGGGATCCTCAACCAGGATGGCCCCACCGTCTCCGAAGCCGCCGAGGTTCTTGGTGGGATAGAAGGAGAGACCGGCGATTCCCGCGATAGTGCCCACGGGACGGCCCTTGTAGCGAGCGCCGATGGCCTGGCAGGCGTCTTCGACCACGATGAGATTGTGGCGACGCGCGATGTCCATGATGGGATCGAGGTCTGCGGGGTGTCCGTAAAGATGCACGGGCAGGATGCCGCGGGTGCGAGGGGTGATGCGAGCCTCGATGGTCGCCGGGTCGAGGTTCATGGTCACGGGATCGACGTCGCCGAAAACGGGCGTGGCGCCGAGGCGGGAGATGGCGAGGGCGGAGAAGGCCGCCGACATGGGCGAGGTGATCACCTCGTCGCCGGGGCCGATGCCTTTCACTTCGAGGGCGAGAATCAGGGCGTCCGTCCCGTTCGCCACCGACACCGCGTCCTTGACCCCCATGGCCGCAGCCAGTTCCTTCTCGAAGGCCTCAACCTCGGGACCGAGGATGAACCAGCCGCGATCGAGCACGCGGGCGATGGCCCGGTCGATGGCGGCGCGGTGGGCGAAGACCTTGGGCTTCAGATCATTGAACGGAACGCTCGTCGTTTCGGTCACAGATAGCGATCCTTGTGTTTCTTGTAGTAGTCGATGGTCCGGATGAGGCCATCCTCGAATTTCGTGGTGGACTTCCAGCCGAGCACGCGCTCGATCTTGCCCGCATCGGAATAGAAGTCGCCGATGTCGATTTTCTTCCGCTCCTCGGGGAAAGGAACCACCTTGAGCCCGCCGTGGCCCGAGAGTCGGACAAGGTCGGTGGCCAGATCGAGCAACGAAATCGGGGCGCCGCCACCGAGATTGAAGACCTGGCCGTTCGACGCTTCGCTCGCGCCGGCGCGCAGGAAGGCGTCGACCACGTCGTCCACGTAGTCGAAATCGCGCCGCTGGGCGCCATCGCCGAAGACTTCGATGGTCTCGCCCTGCACCGCTTTCTTCATGAACCAGCCGATGAAGCCCTGACGGTTGTGGCGGATGAGCTGGCGCGGCCCGTAGGTGTTGGTGAGGCGGAGGGAGCAGGCCCTTATGTTGTACACCTGGTTGTACACCAGGTGGTAGAACTCCCCGGAGATCTTGTTGATGCCGTTCACGTCGGCGGGGGCGAGCGCGTGCTCCTCGTCGACGGGCAGGTGTTTGGGCCGGCCGTAGATCTGACGGGTGCCCGCGTAGATGATTTTGGCCTCGGGGTTGCGCTTGCGCAGGGCTTCGAGGATCCACAGTTGCGAGCGGCAGTTGATCTCGAGATCGGTGAAAGGATCGGTCATCGAGTCGATGTGGCTGACCTGGCCGGCCAGATTGAAGACGATGTCCTGGCCCTGGACGAGGTACTCCATGGCGTGGCCGCGCACATCGGCGATGTTGATACGGACCTTGTCCTCGTAGCCGTCGAGGTTGAAGAGATTGCCGCCGTAGTCGGGGAGCAGTGAGTCGACCGCGGTGACCGAGGCGCCGAGATCGGCGAGGCGCCGGCAGAGGTTCGAACCAATAAAACCAAGGCCGCCCGTGACCAGGATGGCCCGATTCCGGTAGGAGTCGAGATAGGCGGACATGTTCGTGGTCAGGCCGAGGGCTTCAGGTGGCTCTTGGTGATGGTGAGTTCCACCCAGAGGCTCACCAGGTCGCGCAACGTGCGGAAGACCCGTGGGAAATTGAAAAACTGGCTGGTGCCGTAGGTGCGGTGGAAATGATGGACCGGAACCTGGGCGATCCGGAAGCCGGCATCGGTGACCTTCTTCATGAGCTCCACGCAGATGACGCCCGAGGAACGAGTGAGCGTCACCTTGTCGAAGACGGTCTTGCGCATCAGCCGGAAGTCGCAATCGACATCACGCACCTTCAGGCCGAAAGCGAGCTTCACGAAGTGGTGGTAGACGCGACCGATCACCTTGCGGTGGAAGGGATCGTTGCGCGAGATCTTGTAGCCGTTCACGAAATCGACGTCGTCCGAATAGGCGTCCAGAAGAAGCGCGAACTCCCGCGGGTCGTACTGAGCGTCGCCGTCCGTGTAGAGGATCAGTTCCTTGGACGCGGTTTCAAAGCCGGTGCGCAGGGCCCCGCCGTAACCCCGGTTCTTCCCGTGGTGAACCACCTTCAGCCAGGGGTAGGCGCGGGACATCTCATCCAGAAGTTCGCCGGTATGGTCCGGACTGCCGTCGTTGACCACGATGATTTCGTAGTCATCGGTGTACCGCCGCACCGTCATGTGGGCCAGGATCGCCAGACTGGCGATGGTTCCGGCGTCGTTGTAGGCCGGAAAGAAAACGGAGACGGAGGGTCTTTGGGAGGGCATCGGTGGATAAACCCCTATTTTCCCTCGTCTCGGCGGATTTTGAGGAGGCCGGCAATAAACGTCGGGCGGGCGAGGATGGTCACGGCCAGCAGCAGGCCCACGAGAGCCGCGGCAACCCCCGGCAAAAACAGGGGCGGAAGATAGCGAAGGCGGGTCCGCCCCGCGGTCGTGACCTCGACCTTCAGGGCGCCCATGCTCTCGGAGATGGCAGCCCTTGAGGACCAACCGGGCAGAAACGGAACCGCGACCTCCACGGCTTGCGCGGTGTCGGTGGAGAACTCGAGCCGACCACCAGGATCGGGTCCGGACACCTGCTGAACCGGCCCGGTAGTCCCGTGAACCAGCGGTCTTGGGCTGGAAACGCGGAACACCCGGATCTGCGGGGTGGTCCCGATGTCCTCGAACGCGGGTTGAGAGAGGTAGGCCGAAAGGGCGGAAGCGTGAACGCGGCCGCCCTCCTGGAGGTCGATGCTCAGGCCTTCGAGCCGCACCGCGGTGGACTCTTTCGGTACTTCAACGGTGATCGCATCCGCCCGGTATGGGGGCGAGGTCACGCTGATCCGTCCCTGGGGCGAGCCATGGTGGCCAAGGAGAACGTCGCGGTCCCCGTTCACCCGGGCGAACACGCGGATCTGCGCTCCCGGGGCCGCCTCTACGCTGAGGTGAATCATCTGGAGGCGAAGAAAAGGGAGTGCGAAGGCGCGGCGCGATCCGGGCTGCACGGTCACTCCGAGGTTCTCTTCCGGCCCTCCAATCAGATCGGCGGTCTGAACCTGAACCGCGTCGATCGACCAGGCGCGGAGAAGCTGGACATCGGGCATCAGGGAGCGATCGGTCAGGAAGCCGCGCGCCGCCATCTGGCCAAGCACGCGACGCACGGGCAGGGGCGCCATGGGATCGTAGCCGTTGGCCTGAACCCGGGGTGCGAGCGAGCCGTAACCCGCGAAGCCGAGATCGAGGGCGTGTTCGGCCGGGAAGTCGCGCACCAGGGTGAGAACCCGCGGCTCCTTTCCAAGGCCACTGAGCGCTCGATCAACGGCGCGGCGCGCCGGGGTTCCGGCCACGAGCTGCGAGCGCGTGGGCGCTTCCTTGAAGACCTCGCGGCTGAAGGGCTGGAGGGCGAAGGAAACCGCAAGGGGCAGCAGGAAGACGCCGGCCTCAATGGGGCTCTCCGTGTCGGCGAGGGCGAAGTAGGTGATGAGGGCGATGGCATACACGCCCACCGCGGCGGCGAGGCGATCCGGCAGTCCGCCGAGCGTGGCCGCGGCGATCGAGAGCACGCCCACGGAGGCGAGCGAGGCCACGAGGAAGTAGGTGCGGAGACGGCGGCCTTTGCGCGTTCGCCTCTCCTTCCATTGCTCGTCGAGGGCGAGGCCGGCCAGGGCGGCGAGGGCGAATTCAAGAACGAGGGGCAGGGCGCCTGGAGCCAGCAGGGGACCTCGGCCCACCTGGAGGGCCAGCGAGGAGAGCACGGCGAGGAGGAGCACCCGGACGGGCAGACGGTCGAAGAGAAGGGGAAGGCTCGCGAGGGCGAGACTCGCCGCGGGGGTGTGGGTCACCGTCTTCAGGATGAGACCAGCGAGGCCCGTGATCCCCTCCGCGGTTCGCTCGGCGAGAAGACCCGTCACCTGCCGGCCTGCGTTGGGAAGGAGTTCGAGGGTGGGAAGCCACTGGGGCGCTGAGAAAGCGAGACCAAGAAAGATGGCGAAGGCGGTGGCTTTTCTCGGCGGGGTTCTGGGCGATCGGCTCAAGGTATGACCGAGAAGGAGCCGACCGAAAAGGAGCGCGCCTCCCGCCCTCAGCGCTTCCGGGGATCCGGCCAGAACGAGCAGCGCGATGGAGCCTGCGAGTCCCACAAGGCGCGCGGCGCTCGCCCGATTCATATGCGACTCGGCGGCCAGGAGAACAAGAGGCAGCATGGGAGCCGCCACCAGGGTGGCGGTGTCTTCGAAATGTCCGAGCAGATAGGGGCCGTAGGCGAAACAAAGCGCGCCCACAAACGCGCCGTGGGCGCCCGCGCCCAGCCGCTTCAGGTAGAGGAAGGTGAGAACACCGGCCAGGGAAATGGAGATGAGGACGAGGGCCTGGAAGGCGGAGAAGGCTTCAAAGGGAGCCAGGAGGATCATCAGCGGATAGAGCACGCCGCCGCGGTAGGCCGCGAGGAGGGGTGTGCCCAGGAACTCCCGCGTGTTCAGGAAGGGAATCGAGAGGTCGCGGTAGGCGGCGAAAGCCTCGGTGCGCATGGGCAGGTGCAGGGCCACCCCATCACCCGGCCCGAGCAGCCGGTGCTCGAGCAGAGGCTCGACATACGCTATGAGCGGAAAGAGGCCGAGGACGACGAGGGCAAAGAAGTCGCTCTTGAAATACGCGCGGGTCAACGCCTGTCCTGCATCGACGCGATCTGCTCGGAGATGAGGCCAAAGAGGAACACCACCACACCGAGCTGAATGAGCAGGGCCGAACCCATGGGGATCTTGTCGAACTTCACCACGTTCCAGATGCCGTAGAAGACACCGGTGAAGAAGGAGAGGAAAGCGATGGGCGCGAAAACGCGAAGCGGCGCGTAGAGGGTGACGATCTTGAAGATGATCAGGATGAAGCGGAAGCCGTCCTGCAGCGGTCGGATCTTAGAGGTCCCGATACGCGGCCTGGCGATGATGGGCACGAACAACACGCTCTGCCCGGACTTCATCAGGGCGAGACACGATGTCGTCGGATAGGAGAAGCCGTTGGGCAGCAGGTGGATGACATCGACCAGGGACTGTCGCCGGGCCGCGCGGTATCCGGAAGTCAGATCGGGAATCGGTCGTCCGGTGAGCCAGGAGGCGAGGGCGCGGAAGAAGGCGTTGCCGGTGGCGCGAAGGAGCGACTGATCCCCGAGCGACCGCGCGCCGATGACCATGTCGTAGTCGCCCACCGGTCCGATCAGCTTCCCCGCCTCCGCGGGATCGTGCTGGGTGTCCGCGTCCATCAGCAGGATCACTTCGGACCGCGCTTCCCGGATTCCCGTCTTGACCGCGGCGCCGTTGCCCTTGTTGTAGGGGTGGCGCACGACACGCGCGCCGGCCGCGGCGGCACGCTCCGCGGTGCCATCGGTCGAGCCGTCATCGATCACCAGGATCTCGGCGAAACCCTGGGACTTCAAACCCTCGATGGTGGCCGCGATCCCGTTCGCTTCGTTGAAGGCGGGGATGACGACCGTGGTTTCCCGGGGTTCAGCCACGAGGCTCGGCGTCCTTGCCCAGTTCCGCCTTTCGCACCCGGTACAAGACGTCCTCGATGAGCTTGCGGTTGCTGGCGATGAGGTCGGCCATCAGCCCCCACTGCAGGGTCTGGAAGCCGAGGATCAGGAGCAGGACCGAGAGCATGGCCGACTGGAGGTGTCCGGTGATGGCGCCGTTCCACCAGAACCAGGCATAACGCAGCCCGAGCAGGGCGCCGCCGGAGAACAGGATGCCGCCCAGGATCATGAAGACCTTGAACGGTTCGTACATCGCGTAGATGCGCAGGATGGTGGCCACCGAACGCTTCACGTATTCCGCGGTGGAGCCGAAGAGGCGCGATGGCCGGGTCTGCCGGGCCTCGATGGGCATGTGGGCGATGGCGAGACGTTTTTTCCCGGCCTGGATGATCGACTCCAGGGTGTAGGTGAATTCGCTCACGATGTTGATGCGGAGCGCGGCCTCGCGGGAGAAGGCGCGGAAGCCGCTGGTGGTGTCGGGGACGTCCGTGCCCGAGACCTTCCTCACCACCCAGCTCCCAAGCACCTGCAGACGCTGCTTCATCCAGGAGAAATGCGCGACTTCGGAGACCTGCCGGTCGCCGATGGTCATGTCGGCCTCGCCGCGGAGGATGGGCCCGATCAGCCGGGGAATATCGGCGGCCGGGTACTGGTTGTCGGCGTCGGTATTGACGATGATGTCCGCGCCGAGCTTGAGGCTGGCGTCGAGACCGGCCATGAAACCGCTGGCCAGACCTTTGTGCCGGGTGAAACGCAGCACGTGGTCGGCCCCGTTCGCCAGGGCCACTTCACGCGTCCGGTCCTTCGACCCATCGTCGATGACGAGCACCACGACCTCATCGATGCCCTCGATTTGTCTGGGGATGACCTTCAGGGCGGCGGGGAGGGTTTCCTCCTCGTTGAGACACGGAATCTGGACCACGAGCTTCATACGCGGGGCCGAAGGTAGCACAAGGCGCGCCGAAACATCGTCGATGGTCGAAGCGTGCGGGTCACAGTCGGGCTCTCTCGACCGCCGCGCGCCAGGCCGAGTACTCGCGAAACTGGGCGACGTTGTCCAGGATCACCGTTTTCGGCTCTTTGCCCTTGGGTCGGGATTCCCTCATGCCCGAGAGGTCCGTGAGGGGATCCACCCCGGGTGATAGCGCGGGCACGATATTTCTGAAGGCTTCGTCGTGGGAGATCGTGGCGCCGAGACGTCGAACGAGTTCGAGGGTGCGCATGTAGGCGGAGCTTGGGCCGGGGCCTTGATACCCGGTGCGGCCAGGGTCGATTTCCCAGGGTCTTTGCTCACCTTTCAGATGCAGGTGAACAAGGTAGCCATCGTCGAGACGCCGATCCGTTCGCAGTCGCGAGGTCGCGGGCTCGCGGACCTTCTCCCGCTTGATGATTGCGGAGACCATGAGAACGATGTCGTGTTCCTTAAGGTCTCTTTGAACCACCGCTGCGTCGGGCTCCTCGACCAGGTGGGCGCGCAGCAGGGGCGTGGCGGACAGATCGAGTGTCTCGACGGTCAGGGGCCGGCGCGCGCGCGCGACCACGTCCTCGGGAATCACCAGGGGCGCCACGCCCCTTTCACGGAGCTGCGACTCAAGGGGCCCATCCGGGGGCTCGTCGCTGATCCGCAACAGGCGATAGCGTGAGGCGGCCTGCCACTGCCTGGTTTCCCATTCCGAGAGCGAGCAGCCGAGTGCGAGCGCCTCGGCCGTCGCGGACGTGGTGTCGATCACGACATAGCGCCTCGCGGGACGGACGGGTTCGGCTCCTTTGGCCGCGTTCTCGAGGTCGCGGAGGGTCTTCGACTTCAGAACCCGCTGCGCGGCGGACGAGGCCTCCTCGAGCGTTTCCTTGGGCAGGGGGGCGCCGCAGTAGACGCAAGTCGGGCGGGCCAGGGCGACGGGCCGGGCGCAGGCGGGGCAATTCATGGCAGGATCAAGGCGACTCTGGTCTCTTCGAAATCAAGTCTATAAGGCGGTGCCGGTACACTCTCCCCTCCGCTTAACCATGAGGCTCTCCTGTTGCTGATTCGGCGATTCACCCTGTTTTTGGTTGGAGTTCTCAGCCTCTCTTCCCTGTCTTGCTCCACGGGAGGCGGGATCAAACCGGGGGCCTTCCGGTCCGAACTGTCGGGCAGCGAAATCCTCGCCCGCATCCTCGTCCTCGAAGACTCGCGGTCCTTAGGCGCAGGGACCATCCAGGGATACCTCCAGCACCGTGATGCAGGGATCAGGAGACGCGCGGCGGTCGCGGCGGGGCGCATAGGCGATGCCCTGGCCGTCCCCCGCCTGATCGAAAGTCTGAAAGACGAGGTGGTGGAGGTTCGACGCGCGGCGGCCCTGGCCCTGGGCCTCATCGCCAGCCCGGAGGCGGTGGCGGCCCTCACCACCTCCCTCAGCGACGCCGACGCCCTCACCCGAGGTCGGGCATCCGAGGCCTTGAGCCGCATCGGACAGGCTTCCTCCGGCCCCGACATCGCTCAGGCGTTCCGTCGCGCGCTGCCCCAGACCCCAAGCGGCGTCCTGCGTATTCGCGGCGACAACCCGGGCCGGACCGACGATCCGTGGGTTGAACTGCGGCTGCATCTGATCGCCCTCGCCCGTCTCAAGGACGCGGTGTCTCTGGCGAACGCGGTGATCGGATCGGAGAACTCGCCCTTCGTGGATTGGTGGGCGGGGGTCTGGGCAGCGGCCCGGGTGGGCGACCCGCGCCTCACTCCGGTGCTGCTCACCGGGGCGGGGGCGGAGGACGCGGCCATTCGAGCCCTGGCCGCGAAAGGCCTCGGCGCCCTCAAAGACCCGGCGCACCTCGGGGTGATCCGGAAGCTGGCCTCTGATCGCGAACCCTCGGTGGTGCGTGAAGCGCTCCGGGCGGCCGCGCGGGTGGGCGGGCCGGAAGCCGCGGCGGTGCCGGCGCTCTATCTCGACTCGCCCAACCTGGTCTTGAAGCACGAGGCCCTGCTCGCCCTCGCCGCGCTGCCTCCGGTATCGAAGTACCGCGCCCAGGTCATCGAGAGCGTCGGGCACGGGGATCCTTGGGTCCGCTCCGCGGCCTGGCCCGCGCTCATCAGGATCGATGCCGAGGATGTGGGCATCGTGCTCTCGACCATCGGCCCCGACAGCGACTGGCGGGTGCGCCAGGCCGTGGCCCAGGCCCTGGGCGAGAATCTCGGAGAGCGCGCGGCCTCGCATCTGCTCGCCATGCTCGATGACGCCGATCCACGCGTGGTGCCGGCGGTGTTGTCGGCCCTGGCCTCGGCCCGGGGCGAGAACGCCGCGCCCACGCTGCGGGATCACATCGCGCACGCGGACATGGGCATCCGCGCCGCCGCGGTTTCCGGCCTGGCCGCGCTGCAAGCCCAGGGAAAGGGTACGTACCCCCAGGATTTCGCGCGCGCCTTCGAGGCTTCGCTCGGCGACAACGATCTCGAGGCCCGCATCACCATCGTCGATGCGGTGGCGAAAGACCGGAGCGAGCAGGGCCTGACTCTTCTGCGCCGCATCGCCGGCTCCGACCCGTCGCGCGTGGTCCGGCAGAAGGCGCTTTCCGCGCTGGGCGAAGGGGTGGCGCCTCCGGAAGAAACCGGTCTCCGCCTGGCCGACGCTCGACGCCTCACCGCGGTGTATGAGCCGGAGGCGATGGCGCTTTTCTCTCCACGCGTTTTGATCTCCACCCGCCACGGCGTGATCGAGATCGCCCTCGACGTGGTGGAAGCGCCGCTCACTTCGATGTCGTTCGTGCGCCTGGCCCAGGCCGGGTTTTATAACGGGCTCAGTTTCCATCGCGTGATCCCGGGTTTCGTGGCCCAAGGCGGTGATCCGCGCGGCGATGGTTATGGCGGCCCGGGTTTCGCCCAGCGCTGCGAATACAGCGGACGGCCGTTCGGGCGGGGCGCTCTGGGCATGGCCACCGCGGGCAAGGACACCGCGGGATCGCAGTTCTTCATCACCCTGGAGCCGCAGCCCCATCTTGATGCGAGCTACACCCAGTTCGGTCAGGTGCTTTCGGGAATGGACGTGGTGGAGAAGATCCGGCCGGGCGACGTCATCCTGCGGATCGACGCCTTCGACGGTCGCGAAGCCCGTTGAGCGCGACCGCGGCGCGGAGGGTGCGCGTTCTCGCCCTCGATCTCGACGGGACCCTGCTCAATTCGCGCAAGGAAATTTCGCCGCGCAATCTGAAGGCGGTCACCGCGGCCCGCGAAGCCGGGGTCCACATCGCGGTCATCACCGGCCGACGGTACCCGGCAGCGAAACGCGTCACGGAGAAACTCCCCGGAGATCCGGTGCTCGTCCTGCACAATGGGGGTCTGGTCATTGAGAACGCCACGCCCATTCGCGTGAGACCACTCGAGCGATCGGTGGCGGCGGCGCTCGTGAGCTTCGCTCGCGAGCGCGGCGCTGATCCCGTGGTTCACTACGGGCACGACGGCGAGGGTCTGCTCTACGTGGAGAACGCGTCGCCTTCCCATACCCTTCTCGCCTACTACCTGCACAAGTCTCATCCCGACGTGCGGGTGTTCGAGAACCTCGAGTCCGCCATCGCGGAGGAGCGCCACGATCCGCTGCAGGTGATGTTCGGAGGGTCGATGACGGAGATGAAGGAACTCGCGGCCGCCCTCGAGGAGCGGAACTTCGAGGCCTCGGCGCTCCGCACCGTTTATCCCTCTGACGATCTCTCGCTGATCGACGTGGTGGGACCCACCGTGGACAAGTCGGAGGCGTTGCGCTTCCTGTGCGCGCGATGGGAAGTGGAGATCGACTCCGTGCTCGCCATCGGCGACAACTGGAACGATCGCTCGATGCTGCTCACCGCGGGGATCGGCTGCGTGATGGCGAACGCGGATCCGGAGTTGCGCTCGCTCGGACTCCTCGAGGTTCCGGCCAACGACGAGGACGGAGTGGCGGTGGCGATCGAGCGCTTTATCCTCGAATCACGCTGATCGGCTCCCGGGGAGGAATAAAAAAAGGGGGTGATCGCTCACCCCCTCCTGAAGCCGCAAATGGAAGCGACTTACTTCTTCTTCTTTGCAGCCTTCTTAGCAGCTTTCTTAGCGGCCATGGTGTGTAATCCCCCCTTTCGATTCAGGTATTGCCCGCCCTTGTTTCCAACATTTTGTGTTGACAGCAAGGACATGCACTAGTTGGAGCGTAGGTAATGACTTGCACATTGTCAAGAGGTCCGGGGGATTTTTCATCGGCGCGTCTCCATTTATTTCAGCGTCTTAGCCTGTGGAAGTTCTGTTGAGAACCGCCTGTGGATCCCTTCTTTTTTCTGGGTTGTATGGTTTATTTAGCACCAAGGTCGGGCCGGGCCGGCGGTGACGATTCCGCTTCGATCTAGTTATGACGCTGCCCCGCGCGAACTCGAGGCGAAGGGCGGGGCTTCAACATGTCAATATGGTTCCTTATATAGCGCCTTGGCGACGCGGTTTGGGTCTCCGCGTTCCCTATACTGATGGGAACAGGGTCAGGAATTTTTTGAAATTTTTTGAATTCGAGATCGAAGCGCGCTCGGATCGGGCGCGCGCGGCGCGTTTACGCACGCCGCATGGAGTCATTCACACGCCGATTTTCATGCCGGTGGGAACCGCGGGTTCGGTGAAAGGACTCACCGCGACGCAACTCGAGGAGATCGGCGCGCAGATCATTCTCGCGAACACGTATCACATGCACGTGCGGCCGGGCGAGGATCTGGTGCGCGAACTCGGCGGTCTTCATGGCTTCACCGGATTCACGCGTCCCTTCCTCACCGACAGCGGCGGTTATCAGGTGATGAGTCTCGCCGCGCTGCGCAAGCGCACGGAGGAGAGCGTCGTGTTCCGCAGCCACCTCGATGGCGCGCGCCTCGAACTCTCGCCCGAGCGCTCCATCGACATCCAGATGAAACTCGGAGCCGACATCATCATGGCTTTCGACGAGTGTCCGCCGTGGCCGGCCACTCGCGAGGAGGTGATCGACGCCACGGAACGCACCGCGCGCTGGGCCGAACGGTCGAAACGCGCGCACACCCGCGAGGACCAGTGGCTCTTCGGCATCGTGCAGGGCGGCGTCCACGACGACCTCCGCGCCCAAAGCGCCCGGGCCATCACCTCGATCGGCTTCCCCGGATACGCGATCGGCGGCCTCTCCGTCGGCGAACCGAAGGAAGACATGGTGCGCGTGCTCGAAGTGATGGACCGCGCCCTGCCCGAAGATCAGCCGCGTTACCTCATGGGGGTGGGAACACCGGAGGATCTGCTCGATGGGATCGCGCGCGGGGTGGACATGTTCGATTGCGTCCTGCCGACGAGGAACGCGCGCAACGGTCAGGTCTTCACCTGGCGGGGAAAGATGACCCTGAAAAACGCCAAATACGCCCGGGATGCCTCCCCTCTCGACCCCGATTGCCGGTGTCCCACCTGTCGCATCGCCTCGCGCGCCTACCTCCGCCATCTCCACATGTCCAACGAGATGACGGGGGCGGTCCTCTCCACCCTGCACAATCTCTTCTTCTATCTGGATTTGGTCGGAAAGGCGCGGGAGAGTATCGTCGCGGGCCGCTTTGAAACGTTTCGGCAGGAGACCCTCAAGGGCTTCGCTGCCTAACTCCCCTGATTCCCGGGGGGCGTCCCTTGAAGCGGGTTTCCACCCAGGACCTGAACCAAACCCATGGACTCCGTTTTCCTTGCCACGCTGCAGGCCGCCCCGGCCCAGCCCAGTCTGTTCGAAGCCTTCCTTCCCATGGCCATCGTCTTCGGCATCTTCTATGTGCTGGTCATCGGACCCTCGCGCAAGAAGCAGCAGGAGCAGGAAAAGCTCCTGAAGGCGCTCAAGGCCGGAGACCGGGTCATCCTGGCCTCGGGAATCTACGGCGTCATCGAAGGCGTCGAAGAGTCCGTGGTGTACGTCCGTATTGCTGACAAGACCAAGATCCGCGTCCAGCGCAGCGCCGTAGCCGCGCTCGAGAGCACTGGCGAAGGATCCACAACTTAGGAAATCATGATGGACAGCCTCACAACGAATCCATTCCTTCTCTGGCTCGTGATCTCGATCGCGGTCGGGGCCCTCGCCTGGAGCTTCCTGCGCAAGGAACTCCGGACCAAGGCCATCCTCTATTCCTCGTTCCTGATCGCCTGCTTCGTGTCCATGTGGCCGCTGCAGGAGAAGCT
>JAGNNV010000248.1 GCA_017990495.1 Vicinamibacteria bacterium | reverse complement strand
GCGCAGCCAATTTGTTGAGCGGCTCGGGCGATCTGGTCTTCGAGGGTGACCCCGCCCTGGGCGAACCACTCTCCGGGAAGTTCCCCTTCACCGCGAATCGCGGTGTGGTCACCATGGCGGGCGCGGTTCTGGAGGCCCCCCAAACCTCGGTGAGCATTGACGGTTCGATTCAGCCGGACAAGCGCCTGAACCTCAACCTCAAGCTGACGAGCGAGAATCTCGCCGCCACCGACGGGCTTGGTGTGCGTCTGCGCGGGGCGTTCGGCACTCCGGGCGCACAGCCGCTCGGCGCCACCGGCCGCGGCACGTTCGAGGGCAAGGTGCTCGGCTCCATGTCGGCTCCGGTGGTCTCCGGCCGTTTTCTCGGCACAACCGTGTCCTACCTCGGCGTCGCGTGGGGCGACCTCGATTGGACGGGCACCGCGTCGACCGTCGACCTCAAGAGCGACCGGCTCGTCGCCACCAGAGGCGCCTCCCGCGTCGAGATGAGCGGCATGCAGCGGCTCGGCGCCACCGGGGTTGATGACGCCTTGGATCTGAATGTGACCATCAAGGACTGGGCGGCCAAAGACCTCTTGAAGATCGTCGCTTCCGACCTCGATGTCGAGACCGAGGTCTCGGGCACGTTGCGCCTCCTTGGCACGCGGTCGAAGCCCCTCGGTCAGGCCAGTCTTTCGAGTGTTTCCGGCAAGGCCATGGGCGTGGCCTACACCAAAGCCCTCCTGGAGTTGCGGTTCGAAGGCGAGGCCCTGCGCGTGGAGAGCCTGAAGGCCACGCTGGGCGGCGGAAGCCTCGTGGTCAAGGGTGTATTGCTCGACGAGGCGGGCATTCCCGCGTTCAATGGCGACGTGGAATTCTCCGAGGTGGAACTCGCTGACCTCGGCGTGCAGGACGAGACCGCGCCCATGATCGGCGGCCATGTCACGGGCAAGGCCACGCTGAGCGGCCCTATCGAGAAACCGAGGGTCACCGCGCACCTCGAATCGAGGCGCATCTTCTATGGCGATGAAGGTGTGGGCGCGGTCACGCTCGACATCAACGGCGCCGGCGACGGCATCATCCGTGTGAACGGACTGTCGGACTCCCCGCGATTCCGGGCCGCGGTCACCGGCACCATCGAGGCCAAGGCGCCCCATGTGAGCAAACTCGAAGTGAAGCTCACCAACGCGCGCATCGATCCGGTGATGCGCGCTCTCGGCTCCCGCTTCGAGAACGCCGTGGTCATCACTGCATCCGCGAACGCGCACGTCCAAGGGCCGCTGCTCGAACCCGATCGCATGACCGCGCAGGTGCGCGACGGCCATTTGCGCATCGCGGTCCCCGAATACGCGCTTGAGACCGCGCCGGGAGCGGTGATCGATGTGGAGAAGCGCGAGATCCGCATCGCCGGCCTCACCCTCACCGGCGAGGGCACATCACTCAGCGTGTCCGGCAAGTGGGCCCTGCGCCAGGATGACCAGCACGATCTTGCGGTCACCGGGCGCGCCGACCTCCGCGTTTTTTCGGGCTTCTTAAGGGAGTGGCGCTTCCGCGGCGCGGCCACGCTGCGCAGTCAGATCGGCGGCACGCCAAAAGCCATCCGCGTCTCCGGCGGTCTCGATATCGAAGATGGCTCGGTCCGCCTGCGAGGTTTCCCCCAGGGTCTCGACGACCTGAATGGCCGGATCGTATTCAACGAGACCCAGGCGCGGGTGGCGGGCCTCGATGGCCGATTCGGGGGCGGGCGGGTTTCGGTGTCCGGGCAAATGGGCTTCGGCGGCGCGGTTCCCGCGTCGTTCGACTTCCTGCTCAACGGCACATCGCTTGGACTGCGTTACCCCGAGGGCCTCCGTTCAACGTTCGGCGCGGCCCTGCGGCTGCAGGGCACCACGGAATCACACTGGCTGACCGGCAACCTGATGGTGTCGAAGGCCCAGTGGACGCGCAAGTACACCATCACTTCTGAGCTGCTCGGCCCCTCGGGCGACAGCACCGGCTTCTACCGCGGGCCGACCAGCCTGAAGCCCTCGCCCATGCACCTCGATATCGCCATCAAGGCTCCGGGCACGCTCCGTCTCGACAACAACCTGGCATCACTCGTGGCCAGCGCCGATCTCTCGCTTACGGGATCGCCGGTTGAACCCCAGCTCCTCGGGAAGGTTGAGATCGAACGCGGCAAGGTGTTCTTCCGCGGCAACACCTACGAGGTCCGCAAGGGTGTGGCCCACTTCTCGAATCCCCGGGAGATCAATCCCGTGTTCGACATCGAGGCCGATACCCAGGTGCGTTCTTACCGGCTCACTCTCCAGGCGAACGGCACACTCGATCGCGTTTCCACGCGCATCACTTCCGATCCGCCTCTCACCTCGCCCCAGATCGCGAGCCTGCTCACCGGCGGCACCGAGGACGATGTGGCCAACGTAAGCGGCTCCGTGATCGACTCCAAGACCCTGGGCACCGGTGGCTTCAATACGCTGGCCTCGTCCGTGCTCGACGACGCCATCACCGGCAAGGTCGCCAAGGGCGTGGGCCTCTCCCGTCTTTCCATCGATCCCGGCAAAGGCATCCTGGGCCGCACCGGCGCGCGCCTCACCGTGGGCAAACGCGTCACCAACAATCTCGAGGTCGTGTACTCCAAGGTTTTCGGCGGAGCGGAAACGGAAAGCCAGCTCGTCACCGCGGAGTACTCGCTCACCAACCGCTTCTCCCTGGTGGTGAGTTGGGAGGAGCCGGGTGCTGGTTTCGGGGTCGATGTGCGCACCCGGTTCGTCCTCGGTCGACGATGAAAACCGCGCTGCTGAGCCTCGCAACCTTTCTGGTCCTGTGCGGCCCGCTTCAGGCTCTCGCTCAAACTCCGCCTCCGGCCGAAGTCCCGCCCCAGACGAGCACGCCTCCGGCGCCACGGGTGTCGAGCATCGAGATCCGGGGCGCGAGCGACCCGAGCGTGGTGCAATATCTCACGGCGAAGGTCGGCGAGCCTGGCGACGCCGAGGTGATTCGCTCGAGCGTGCTTCTCCTCTCCGCTCTCGACCTTTTCGACGAGATCACGGTGGAGCAGGAAATCGCGGCCGACGGAACGCTCGGTCTCGTGTTCAAGGTCGTCGAGACGCCGCGCCTGGGCGAGATGCGCTTCGTCACCCGGTCGATGGAGACAGGTCTCGACGTTCCCGTCGGATCGTCGCTTTCCAAAGCTCTCGAGCGAGCCGCGGGCCTGCGCACTCGCGAGCCCTTCCGGGACAAGGCGCTCGTTGATGCCTCCGCCCGCATGACCGAGTGGCTTCGGGCGAACGCCTATCCCCGAGCCACCATCGAGATCGAGCCCGTCCAGGACGCGGTGGTGTCGCGGCATCGTGGCTTCATTCGCGATCTGCGGGTTCGCGTGCTGATGCCGAAGCAGGAAACCCTGGTTTCTTCGCGCATCGATGGCTGGCCCAATACCCTGCCTGTTCCCAAGTCTCCGGCCCGCCTGGGTGAAGCGCTTACCGTCGAGCGGATGGAAGAGTGGAAACAGACTCTCCTGGAGCTGCTCTGGAAGAAGACCTACCTCCACGCTCAGGTGAAGACGGTGAGCGTCGAGGGGGATCTCGTGTTCTTCGTCACCCCTGGAGCGCCCTTCGCACTCAAGCTGACTCTCCTCACCCCCGAAGAACAACTGAAAGCCCGCGAGCGCTTCGAGAAGGAGGGTCTTTCGCAGGACGCCATCGAGGAGACCATGTCGGCCATCGAGGCCGACTACGTCAAACGTGGCTACCGTGATGTGGACGTGGACTTCATGGAAACCCCGGGGCCGGGTCAGGCCACCGGTGAATTCGCGGTGCGCCTGGGTCCCGCGTGGATGCTCTCCGCTATCGAGTACCAGACGAACGGCGTGACCACCAGCATCCCGGAAGACGCCGGACTCGAGGTCGGGAATCCCTGGATCGATGCCGACGTCGAGGCCGAGAAATCGCGGCTGCGCGCTCAGCTCATTCAAAGCGGTCACGCGGGCGCCCTGGTGTCGCACGAGGAGTCGGGCGAGCCGGGCAGCGCCAAGGTCACGTTCAAGATGGTTCCCGGTTCGCTCACCACCATCGCCTCGGTGGTCCTCGAAGGCGCCCCCGCGCTTCGCGATCGCAGCGCGAGCTCGGTGGTCGAACTGCGGACGCGCGAAGCTTCGCCCTTCCGCAATGCCGATGTCGCGCGGGATCGAACCACGCTGCTCGCCTCCTTGCGCGACGACGGGTATCTCGACGCGCGGGTCGACGTGTCCACCGATTTCTCCGACGATCGCACCACCGTGGCCGTGGCCTTTCTGGTGACCCCGGGCCCCCGCGTCCGGGTGGGTCAGATCCTGGTGGTGGGCCTCGAGGACACCAAGGAGACCGTGGTGTTCCGTGAGAGTCGGCTGAAGGAGGGCGACTTTCTCTCGTACCAGAAACTTCTCGACACCCAGGCCGGCCTCTCCGCCACCGGCCTCTTCACCAACGTACAAATCCGCGAGCTTCCCGGCGACGACGATCAGCGAGACGTGATCATTGAGCTCACCGAGGGCCCGCGCACCACCATCGTGCCCGGTCTCGGTTACGCCGAGGCCGAACGCTGGCGGGCCAGCGTCGAACTGACGCGGCTCAACATCTCCGGGCTTGGCCGCACCGCCTCGTTGTTCCTCCGCTCCTCCCTGAAGGGTTCGCGGGCGCTTCTCTCCCTCACCGAGCCCTACGCCTTCGGCCGTCGCCAGCCCGTGAACGTGCGCTTCTACGCCGAGGACGACCGTTCCCGCGACGCCTTCGACTTCCAGCGTCTCGGGTTCCAGACCCAGACCGTCTTCCCTCTCGGCTCGTCCAATCTGCTCTTCCAGTACACGTTCCAGAAGACGACCACCACCACCTTGGAGAAGCCGTGCGCCGAGGTCACTCGCGAGCTATGCGACGGCAAGATCTCCGGACCCTCGCTCGGCTTCGTCCACGACACCAGAAGCGACGCCCTCGACCCGCGGCGCGGCACATTGCTCTCCGTCGAGACGCTCCTCTCCGCGGCCAAACTCGGCGGCGACTCTTTCGTGAAGGGATCCGTGTTCATCGCGCGCTATGAAGAGATCCGGGCGGGAACCGTGCTTGCGGGCTCCGCCCGCCTCGGATTGTCGCGGGCCTTCGCCGATTCGGTGGAACTGCCCCTGCCCGAACGTTTCTTCGCCGGCGGCGCATCATTGATGCGCGGCTTCAAGATCGACGAGGTCGGGCCGGGCCGCCTGTCCACGGATGGCGTATTCGTTCCCTCAGGGGGCAACGCACTGCTCGCCGCCGCCATCGAGGCTCGCTTCGACATCACCGCGTCGCTTGGGTTTCAGATTTTCGCGGAGACCGGCAACGTCTTTCGACGCGTCGCCGCGATCAAGATCGGAGATCTGCGCGAAGTGGCGGGGGTGGGCCTGCGTTATCGCAGCCCCTTCGGCCCCCTGCGGCTCGATTGGGGTTTCAAGCTCGATCGGCGTGAGGGCGAGAGCCTCGG
>JAGNNV010000247.1:1563-5488 GCA_017990495.1 Vicinamibacteria bacterium | reverse complement strand
TCAAGGGCAAGTGGCGCGTCGGCCGTCAGCGCGTGGGCTTCTCCAAGGCTATCCGTCGTCTCGAACTGACCGAGAACGTCAAGCGCCGTCTGCTCGACCGGCTGCGTGAGGCGGTCGACCGCGTGTCCCAGCTCGAAGAGCAGGTCACGCGCATGATCGTGAAGAGCGAAGGCCGGCTCTCCGAAGAGCAGAAGAAGGTCATCAAGCGCGACATCCAGGAGAAGAAGCAGGCGTTGCGCGATCTCCAGGACGATTTCGGCTCGACGACCGCGGATCTCAAGCGCACACTCGACTCCGTCCTCATCGGCGAGATCCAGGCCGAGCAGGCGAAGAAGGAACTCGTCGAAGCGAACCTCCGACTCGTTGTCTCGATCGCGAAGAAGTACACGAACCGCGGCCTCCAGTTCCTGGACCTCATTCAGGAAGGCAACATCGGCCTGATGAAGGCGGTCGACAAGTTCGAGTACCGCCGCGGCTACAAGTTCTCCACCTACGCGACGTGGTGGATCCGCCAGGCCATCACCCGCGCCATCGCCGACCAGGCCCGCACCATCCGCATCCCCGTGCACATGATCGAGACCATCAACAAGCTGGTCCGCACCCAGCGCGCGCTCATCCAGGAACTCGGCCGTGAGCCCTCTTCGGAAGAAGTGGCGAAGCGCATGGACATCCCGGTCTACAAGGTCCGCAAGGTCATGAAGATCGCGCAGGAGCCGATCTCCCTCGAAACGCCCATCGGCGAAGAGGAAGATTCGCATCTGGGCGATTTCATCGAGGACAAGAACGCGGTCTCGCCGGTCGAAGCCATGATCGACGTGAACCTGCGCGAGCAGACGGAAGCGCTTCTCAAGACGCTGACGCCGCGCGAAGAGCGGGTCATCAAGATGCGTTTCGGCATCGGCGAAGGCAACGAACACACCCTCGAAGAGGTCGGCCAGAACTTCGCGGTCACGCGTGAACGCATCCGCCAGATCGAAGCGAAGGCCCTCCGCAAGCTGCGCCATCCGTCCCGCAGCCGTAAGCTCAAGGCGTTCCTCGAAGGCTCGATCGTTTAATAGCTGGGGGGCCGCAGTTCACCAAAGGACTGCCGTGCTCAGCCCCCCAGGCCCCCAGTTCGCTTCGCCCGGAGTGACAAACGAGCGAAAGCGACTTTGCCCTGAAGGGGCCGCTTCAGCGGGCCCTTCAGAAATCCGGCCTTCGCTCAGGTGCCCGGATCAGTTCAGGTGCGGCGGTGATTGGAATCGCGCGACTCTTCTCAATTCCGTGACTTGCGTAACGCAGTGCGGCCGATCTGAAAACCGAATCGATCAATGTCCGCCAGATTCGTGTTGCCAAGGATGATCACCGTCAGATCATCATCCAAATATCTCAGCAGCGTGACGTTTGCACCCATGATCTGACCAGGTCGCTGCGCGAAACGATGTTGTTTGCCGCCAATTTCTTGGCTGGCCACCCACAACCCATACGCGTAATCATCCCGCCCAGGCTTGAGCAGTGTCTCCATCGAGCCTCTCGTGAGCAGTCTGCCACCGTACAACGCGCGAGCAAACTTCGACAGATCCGCCGCTGTCGAATAGAGCGACCCGGATGCCCACCAATTCTCCGAATGGACAGGTAAATCGCGCATCAACGGCGCCGTGCTGTCAGCACGCATATACGTCGCAGCAAGGTTCGGCGTGATCGCTTGCGCACGCATTAGACCGCTGCTGGTCATCCCGAGCGGCATCAGCAGCTTATCCCGCAACAACCGTTCGTACGACAAGCCACTTACGTGCTCGAGGATCGCGCCAAGCACAATGTAGTCGGCATTGTTGTAGTTGAAATGCGATCCAGGCGTACCCTTCACTGGCCCACTCGCATACAGCGAGAGCAACTCGGCGGACGAATGCGGAAGTTGATACTCCGGCATTCCCTTTTTTACGGCCGCCTCATAACTCTCGATATGCTCGAACTGCTCGAGTCCCGACGTGTGATTGAGCAAATGGTGCACTGTGATCTTGTCCGCGCCAGCACCCTTGTAGTCCGGCAGATACGTACGAATCGGCGCGTTGAGATCAATGTGCCCGGCCTCCACCAGCTGCATGATCAGAGTCGAGGTCAACAGCTTGGTAATCGACGCCACCCAAAATCGTGTGGTCGAATCCACGCGCACACCGAAGGTCCGATCAGCGAGCCCGTAGTGTCGGCTCACCAGACGCTTCCCCTTAAGCTCAACGTGAACCGTGCCACTGAATCCGGTCCTCTTCGCGTACGCATCGATCTCGGACACCACCGACGCGGGTGCCGCCGGCGACTTAGCAGGCGCCTGTGCGCCCATTGAAACCGCGGCGCCGAGCATCCCGACGGCAAAGATCAACAAGCGAAGACCGTGTTTCACATGATGGTGGGTCAGGGTGGCCTTGGCAGCAAGTTTGAGGCTTGCCGACTCCAGTACTCGGTGGCGCATCGGCGTATGGTACTGGGAAAAGCGCAGTTGACCGGCAGCGCGGCGGGGCCTGACGCTCGTTAGCCAAGACGCCCAGGACGATGTCGGTTCGTCGACCGCCGATCTTGCGAGAGAGTTCTGAGCAACTAAAGGGTTGCGTTTTCGACCGACCCGATCCATACTCCCCATGCGCAACCTTTTTGTTGCCTAAAGGAGCCCCTCGCATGACCCACTTCCGACAGAATCTCCTGCTTCACGCATCCCCCGCCGCGGTGTATGCCGCGCTCACCACGAGGGAAGGCCTGCGCGGCTGGTGGTCGCAGGATTGCGACGGTCAGACCCACCCGGGCGGCGTGCTTGCCTTCCGCTTCGGGCCGCACCGCAAGGAAATGCGCATCGAGCGGATGGAGGCGGATCGCGAGATCCGCTGGCTGTGCACCGGCGCCCACATCGCCTTCCTCGAGAAGAAGGATGAATGGGTCGGGACCCGCATCGTGTTCCGGCTGACGCCGGAGGGGGAGGGGCGCACGCGCCTCGAGTTCGAGCATGTAGGCCTCGTTCCGTCCTTCGAGTGCTACGAGGTGTGCGACAGCGGGTGGAAGTACTTCCTCGCGAGCCTCCAGGGTTTTGTCGAGAAGGGCCGAGGCACGCCGCACGAGCTCGTCGCGGAGAGGGTGAGCTGACATGGGCACGACATCGAAGACCGACCGCATCGAGCGCAACATCCGCATCGAGGCCCCGCGCGAGCAGGTATTCCGCGCCTTGACCGACCCCGCGGAGTTCGGCGCCTGGTTCGGCGCGGACCTGAAGGGTCAGACGATCGCCCCCGGCAAGCGCGTGCGCGGACCGATCACGATCCCCGGGTACACCCACGTTGTCTTCGACGTCGTCATCGATCGCGTCGAGCCCCCGGCCCTGATGTCGTACCGATGGCACCCGCACGCCGTCGAGGCGAACGTCGACTACTCGAAGGAAGAGCCGACGCTTGTGACCTTCACGCTGAAGGCGACCCCAGGCAATGGCACGATGCTGACGGTGGTCGAGACCGGCTTCGACAACGTCCCGCCGCACCGCCGCCTCGAGGCCTTCCGCGGGAACTCGGCGGGTTGGGAAACGCAGCTCGGGAACATCGCGCGCCATGTCACCGCTTAGGGGCCAGGCGAAGCGTTTGGACGCCGAGGCGCGGGTCTTCGCCGCCCTCGGCGATCCCACCCGTCTCAAGCTGATCGCCGTGTTGTGCGCGGGGGGCGCATTCTCGATCACGCAGTTGACCACGAACACCGACATCAGTCGTCAGGGCGTGACCAAACACCTCCAGGTGCTTTCGCAGGCGGGCGTGGTCCGCGGCGTCAAGTCGGGGCGCGAGCGCCTCTGGCAGCTCGAGCCCGCGCAGATCGAGGAAGCCCGGCGCACCCTCGAGGTGATCGGGAAGCAGTGGGAGACGGCCCTCGGCCGGCTCAAGACGTTCGTGGAGAAACAGAGACCATTAGGCTGATCAGC
>JAGNNV010000247.1:0-1463 GCA_017990495.1 Vicinamibacteria bacterium | reverse complement strand
GCCGTGCTGGCGATGTCATGCGGATCCGCCGCACGCCTTCCACTTGCTGCGGGGACCGGCGTCCAACCGGTTCTTCCTCCTCCGAACCGTTCTTTGATTCCGGTGATCAACGTGGCCACCGCGAAGGGTTGGGCGCAAGGCGCCACGCCCACCGCCGCCGACGGCATGTCCGTGGCCGCTTTTGCCTCCGGGCTCGACCACCCGCGCTGGCTCTACGTGCTTCCAAACGGGGACGTCCTCGTCGCCGAAACCAACGGCCCGCCAAGACCGCAGAACAACAAGGGGATCCGAGGCTGGTTCTTCAAGCGCTTTCAGAAGAAGGCGGGGGGAGCCGTACCGAGCGCCAACCAGATCACCTTGCTTCGAGATCGTAACGGCGACGGCATCGTCGAGACGCGGAGCATCTTCCTCAAGGGACTTCACTCCCCTTTTGGCATGGTCCTCGTGGGCAATGTCATCTACGTCGCCAACACCGATGCGCTGGTGAGCTTTCCCTATGAACAGGATCAGACCGAGATCAAGGCGGCGGCGACGAAAATAATTGACCTCCCCGCCGGCCCGCTGAACCATCATTGGACGAAGAACGTTGTGGCCTCACGAGACGGAACGAAGCTCTACGTGGCGATTGGATCGAACAGCGACGCAGGAGAAAACGGCATCGAAGTGGAAACGGAGCGCGCCGCGATTTGGGAGGTCGACCCTTTCGCCCGAAGCCACCGAGTATTTGCCTCCGGCCTGCGCAACCCCGTCGGGATGTCGTTTGAACCCGAAAGCGGCTCTTTGTGGACGTCGGTGAACGAGCGGGACGAGCTTGGCAGTGATCTGGTCCCCGACTACATGACCGCGGTGCGCGACGGAGCCTTCTACGGCTGGCCGTACAGCTACTACGGCCAGAACGTAGACCCACGGGTCAAGCCACCGCGTCCCGACCTCGTGGCCACGGCCGTTGCCCCGGACTACGCGCTCGGCGCGCACACCGCGTCGCTCGGACTGGCCTTTTCCCAGGGGAGCACACTCCCTGCCCGCTTCAGGAGCGGTGTCTTCGTGGGGCAGCACGGCTCATGGAATCGAAAGCCGCGGAGCGGATACAAGGTCATCTTCGTGGCCTTCGTTGCCGGCCGACCGGTGGGCGCTCCCATTGACGTCCTGACTGGTTTTCTCGACTCGAGGGGCGGAGCCATGGGCCGCCCCGTTGGTGTGGTGATGGACAAGAGCGGCGGCCTCCTGGTGGCTGACGACGTGGGCAACGCTATTTGGCGAGTCACCAGCACAGTCGTCGCCGCGATCGGTCGGTAGGCCTCGTTTGTAGATTCTTCAGGCGTTGGGCGGCAGGAAGACCGCGCAGGGGATGAACCCTGGAGCCAGATGGGCGAGTTCATAACCGGAACGCGCCGCCAGCTCCCGCAATTCCTCCTGCTCGAAGGCATGCTCGTATCCATAGATGCCAACCTGATCGCCAGGCG
>JAGNNV010000246.1 GCA_017990495.1 Vicinamibacteria bacterium | reverse complement strand
CACGCCGCCTCGCTCTCGGACAAGGGAAAATACGCGGGCGAGATGGGGCGCCACGAAGAAGCCCTTAAGGCGCTCCGCCGCGCGGCTGCGCTCGAGCCCGATCATCCCGCGCCCTGGCTCAACAAGGCCCTGGTCGAGGATCTGCTCAATCTCGACGCGGACGCGCTTTTGAGCTACGAGCGGTTCCTGAAGCTCGCGAAGCCCGAGATGAGGCTTCAGATCGAGGCTTCGAAACGCAAGGTGGAACAGTTGCGGGCCCGCGTGGCCGCCGCCCCGCTGGCCATCCCCGAAGCGACCGTGCCCCAGGTCGTGGCCACCGCCTCCTTCGACGAGTGCCTCAAGCGCTCTGAAATGGTCCGCAACCAGGGGCACTACGACAAGGCTCTGGTCTGGGCGGACCAGGCGATTGTGGGCGAACCCCGCAAGCACCACGGCTGGCTCGCCAGGGCCGAAGCGCTTTTCGGACTCAAGCGATTCGCCGAGGCCGTGGCGAGTGCGAAGAAGGCCACCGAACTTCAGCCCGGTTTCCCTCCTTCGTGGATAAGGCTGGCCGCGTCCTACGACGCCCTCGATGCTTCCGAACTGGCTCTGCCGGTGTGGGACAAGGCGGTGGAACTGGCGGGGCAGAACGTTCTCACCTGGAATGGGAAAGGAGTCTGCCTCGCCCGGCTCGGCCGTCTCGAGGAGTCTCTTGCCGTTCACGACAAGTCCCTGGATATCGACCCTCGATTCAGTCTGGGCAAGTTCCACAAGGGCATGCGCGAGGCTGATCTGGGGCGGCGTGACGCCGCGATCAAGACGCTGCAGCAGTTCCTGGCCCTGGCTCCACCCACCCTTGCCGGCCTCGTGCAGGAAGCACGCCGGCGCATTCAGGCATTGAAGGCATGAGCGAGCCGTCGCCCGGTCTTGCCGTGGCCTGGAGGATCGCGGCCGGCGAGGCGGGAGCCGCGGGCTGCGGCAGGATCGAGTGCGCGCATCTGTTGATGGGTCTCCTGAGCCTCGACAAGGCGAACCCGGAAGTGTTGAAGAGCCTGGGTCTGAGCGCTGAACAGATGTCTTTGGTGGCGGGGGAAGAGGCCGCGATTCAGTCCCTTCTGGAACCGCTGGCTTTGTCCACGCGCGTCTTGCGGCGTGATCTGCGCGCACGGGTGAAACGTCGCCCGGCCCGCGCCCGTGGAGTCATGTCGCGGAGCGTCGCGGCCAAGGCGGCCTTCGCCCGGGCGGAGACTCTCGCCGCCGGCGCGCCCATCAATTCGCTTCACCTGATGTCCGCGCTGATGCGCGACCCGGATCCGGTGATTTCGGCGCTGTCGATCGCGCACGGTCTGGGTCCGCAGTTCGCGGATCGGGTGGCGGCGGCGGCGTCCCGGTTCGCCTTGGGCGAGGCGCCCGTCAGCCCTGGCGCCCCCGTCCCGGCCGACGCGCCTGTGTCATTCGGGGAAGGCGAAGGGCCGGCCCTTGCGCCAGCGCCTGATTCTCCTCCGCCCGCGGAAGGACCTCTGGCGCGGTTTGGACGTGACCTGACCGCTCAGGCCAGGCGCGGCGAGATCGGGCCGGTGATCGGCCGTCGCAAGGAAATCCTCGCCGTGCTGCAGACCCTCGCGCGCTCGACCAAGAGCAATCCCCTTCTTGTCGGCGAGGCCGGTGTCGGCAAAACCGCGATCGTCGAGGCGGTGGCGCTTCGCGGAGTGGCGGGCAAGGATTCGCGGGTTCTGGGCGGCAAGCGCCTCATCGAACTGAATGTCGGCGCCCTGGTCGCGGGCACCGATTACCGCGGCGAGTTCGAAAAGCGGATGAAGGCCCTGCTCGATCAATTGCGCGCGGAGAAGGACGTGATCCTCTTCATCGACGAGATCCACACCATCGTGGGCGCGGGGCGCGCCGGATCGGGCCTGGATGCCGCGAACCTTCTAAAGCCCGCACTCGCGCGCGGCGAGATCAAGGTCATCGGCGCCACCACCATCAAGGAGTTCCGCGAGAGCATCGAGAAGGACGCCGCTCTCGAACGTCGATTCGAGAAGATCGACGTGCCCGAGCCCTCATCCGCGGAGACGCTCGAGATCCTCAAGGGACTGAAGGCGCGATTCGAGAAGCACCACGGAGTGAGAATCGACGCCGCGGCCCTCGACGCCGCGGTATCCCTTTCCGTGCGCTTCGACCCCGACCACCGTCTGCCCGACAAGGCGGTGGATCTGGTGGACAAGGCCGCGGCGCGCGCGCGCGTTCCGGCACTCAGTCAGCCGGAGCCTTCCGCAGGAGGCGCTCACGGATCGGCGGGTTCCACCGTGGACGCGCGGGTGGTGGCGGAGGTCCTGGCCGAGAAGAAGGGCTTGCCCATCGAAATCGTGACCGATGGCGGCGGCGCGGGCGCGCGTCTGCTGAAGCTCGAAGCGCACCTGAGGTCGAGAATCGTCGGGCAGGACGAAGCGGTCACGAAGGTCGCGGCCCGGGTTCTTCTGGCCCACGCGGGTTTGTCCGAGCGCCGCGGCCCGCTCGCCGTCTTCATGCTCCTCGGGCCGACCGGCGTGGGCAAGACGGAGATGGCGCGGAGCCTCGCGAAGTTTCTCTTCGGGGGAGACGACG
This sequence comes from Vicinamibacteria bacterium, assembly GCA_017990495.1. Classification (GTDB taxonomy): domain Bacteria; phylum Acidobacteriota; class Vicinamibacteria; order Fen-336; family JAGNNV01; genus JAGNNV01. The sequence goes on along the minus strand of JAGNNV010000246.1, from coordinate 2,960 downwards.
ATCTCTCGCGTTTCGACATGTCGGAGTACATGGAAGAGCACAGCGTGTCGCGGCTCATCGGCGCGCCTCCCGGCTATGTCGGCCACGACGAGCCGGGGCAGTTGACCGAGGCCATCCGCCGCAAGCCCTACTCCGTCGTGCTGTTCGACGAAGTCGAGAAGGGCCACCCGAAAGTATTCGATCTCTTCCTGCAACTGTTCGACGCCGGGCGCCTCACCGATGCCAAGGGTCTTGTGGCCGATGCGCGCAACGTCATCGTGGTCATGACCAGCAACCTCGGAAACAGCGCGATCTCGGCGAAGGCCGGATTCACGGTGGGACCGGAGACCGTGGCGCCGGACCGGCCCGCCCGTGCCGGCCACGCCGACGCCGAACTCCGACGGTTCTTCCGCCCCGAACTGCTCAACCGGATCGACGACATCGTCGCTTTTCGTTCCCTCGATGAGAAGGATGTGCGGCGCATCGCTCGTCCCCTGCTCTCGGCTCTGACTGCGCGGGTCCGTAAGGCCCACGGCGTCCTCCTGCGCATTGAACCGGATGCCGAGACCTTCGTGGTCCGCTCCGGTTTCGATCCCGAGAAGGGCGTGCGTGAACTCAAGCGGGCGATCGAGCGGCTGGTCGAGATGCCTCTGTCGGGGCTCGCCCTTTCCGGCAATCTCGCGACGTCCCCGGTCTGGCGAGCGGTGCACAAAGATGGAGGCCTCCATTTCGTCCCCGAGTGACCTCGTATCATTCGGGTCTGCCCCGCGGTCCAAACCCTGAATGGAGGAGTCGAAGGTCATGAGTCAACCGTCGCCTGGCCTGGCCGTCGCCTGGAGAATCGCCGCCACCGAGGCGGGGGCGGCCGGCTGCAAGAAGATCGAGTGCTCTCATCTGATGATGGGCCTCCTGAGCCTCGACAAGGCCACGCCCCGCGTCCTTCAAGACCTCGGTTTTGGCCCCGCCCAGGCGGCTCGGGTCGGGGCCGAACGCGCGGCCATCGATGACTTTCTCGCCGCGTCCTCCCTCTCGCCCCAGGCCTTGCGGCGTGATTTGCGGGCGCGGGTCAAGCGGCGTCCGGTGGCCACCCAGGGCATGATGTCGAGGAGCCCCGCGGCCCGCGCCGCCTTCGCGCGCGCCGAGGCCATGGCGCCCGGCGGGAATGTCAATTCCCTTCACCTGCTGAGCGCGCTCCTGCGCGATGCGGATCCGGCCATCGCGTCGATGATGACGGCCCGCCGTCTGGGCCGGGATCTCGGCACGCTGGCGGAGGCCGCGGCGGCGAAGCCCATCGAAGGCCGCCGCGCCACGAACCGCACGGTGGAGCAGACCGCCCCCGTGGGGCTCCGTCCCCGCGGCGCCACTCCGCGCGGCCTGGTCGCGCCGCCCACGAAGGCGGCGGTGACGACCCCCGTGAGCCCGGTGCCCGAGGTTCGACTGATCAAGCTCGAAGCGCACTTGAAATCGAAGATCGTCGGACAGGACGAAGCGGTGGCGAAGGTCGCCGCCCGCATTCGGAAGGTTTGCTCCGCTGCCCCGAAGGACTCGGGCACCCTCGCCGTCTTCCTGCTTCTCGGGCCGGCCGGTGTCGGTCGAACCGAGACGGCCCGCACTCTCGCGACTTTCCTCTTCGACGGGGCCGAGGCCCTGGCCCGGTTCGATATGTCGGAGGCGAAGGACGAACGTGAGATGTCGCGGCTCCTCACCGGGGCCTTGCGGCAGAAGCCGCGATCGGTTCTCCTTTTCGATGAGGTGGAAAAGGCGAACCCGAAGACCATGGAAGTGATCCGCCAGGTCGTGGTTCAAGGCGAAATGACGGACGCTCAAGGAGTGGTTGTCTCCGCTCGCGAAGCCATTGTCGTGATCACGGCTTCGCTGCCTTCCGGGCCGGCCCCGGCACGCGCGGGCACGTCCGCCGTCAGCAAGACCTTGCCTCCTACGAAGACAGGAAGGTCGAAGGGCGACCTGCCCCGACTCCTCGGCGCGGATCTTCTCAATCGCATCGACGAGACCATCACCTTCCGTGCCCTGGACGAGGCCGACGCTCGTCGCATCGCCCGGCCGCTGCTTGCCGCCCTCGTGGCTCGGGCCCGCAAGGACTACAAGGTCCTGCTCAACATCGAACCCGAGGCCGAACGGCTGATCGCCCGCCTCGGCTTCCAGTCGCAAGGCGGCGTGCCGGAACTGCGGGCCACCATCGAGCGCCTGGTGGAAACGCCGCTCGCCGGCCTCGCGAGGACGGGCAAGCTCGCGAAGAACCCGGTGTGGAAAGCGGTCCACGATGAGGGCGGAATCTACATCCTGCCGCAGTGACGCGCCGTTCGACCAGCGCGCCCCCTGGCCCGACGTCGCGGTGGCCGCAGACATAGACTCCTCGCGGACATGAAGCTTCACATCCCCGCCGGTGAGTTCCTTGGCTACATCTTCGATTGCGACGGCACCCTTGTCGACACCATGCCCCTGCACTTTCGGGCCTGGAGTCAGGCGCTGCAACGCGCGGGCCTCAGGGAAGAACTGGACGAGGAGCTGTTCTACTCGCTCGGCGGCACCCCCACCCGCAAGGTGGCGCAACTGCTGGCGAAGCACTACGGCCTGGTCATTGATGTGGAACGCGTGTTTCACCACAAGGAAGAGCGGTTCCTCGAGATGCAGGCGGAGATGAAAGTGATCAAGCCCGTGGTGGACTTCGCCCGCGCTCTGCACGGCCGGGCGCCGATGAGCGTGGCGTCGGGTGGCCCGAAGCCCGTGGTGATGAAGACTCTTGAACTCATGGGTCTGGATCAGCTGTTCCCCGTGGTGGTGACGCCGGAGGATGTGACCCACGGCAAACCCTCTCCGGACATGTTCCTGCTCGCCGCCCAACTGATGGGGGTGCCCCCGGAACGGTGCCTCGTGTTCGAGGATGCCGGTCCGGGCTTCGAGGCCGCCACCGCCGCGGGAATGCAATATGTCGTGGTGGAAAGTCGGAAGAAGAAGCAGTA
>JAGNNV010000040.1 GCA_017990495.1 Vicinamibacteria bacterium | reverse complement strand
CCAGGGAAGCGGGTGAGGCCTACAAGGCGGTCAACAAGAATCAGAAGGTCTATTTCCATCGCGTGGGCACCGCGCAGGACAAGGACGAACTGGTCTACGAGCGTCCCGACCAGCCCGACTGGGGCTTCGGGGCCGACGTCACCGACGATGGCCGCTTCCTGCTCATCTACCAGTCGGAAGGCACGAATCGGGAAAACCGCGTCTTCGTCCGCGACCTCAACGATCCCCTGGGAAAGATCGAGCCGTTCCTCGACAAGTTCGACGCGTCGTACAACGTGATCGGCAATGACGGCGCCGTGTTCCATGTGGTCACCGACAAGAACGCTCCCCGCTATCAGGTAGTTTCGATCGACCGCGGCAAGGCGGATCCTGCGGCCTGGAAGACGCTCATTCCTCAGCCTGCGAATCGCGATGTGCTCTCCTCGGCCTCGATCATCGCCGACCGCTTCGTCACGGTGTGGCGGACCGATGCGCACGAGAAGCTGAAGCTCTTCGCCCTCGATGGAAAGATGGAGAGCGAGATTCCCCTGCCTGCGCTGGGGTCGGTGGCCGGGATCTCCGGCAAGCGCGCGGACAAGGACGTCTTCTACGCCTTCACCTCGTTCAACTACCCCTCGACGACTTTCCGCTACGACTTCGCCACGAAGGTGAGCACGGTGTTCAAGCAGCCGAAGGTCGACTTCGACCCGAACGCGTTCGAGACGAAGCAGGTCTTCTACGCGAGCAAGGACGGCACGAAGATCCCCATGTTCATCGTGCACAAGAAGGGTCTGGTCCTGGACGGCTCGAACCCGACCTATCTCTACGGCTACGGCGGCTTCGACATCTCTCTCGAGCCCTCGTTCTCGACCGCCAACATCGTGTGGATGGAGATGGGCGGCGTGTACGCCCAGCCCAACCTGCGCGGCGGCGGTGAATACGGCAAGGAATGGCACGACGCGGGCCGGCTCAAGAACAAGCAGAACGTGTTCGACGATTTCATCGCCGCCGCGGAGTGGCTGATCGCCAACAAGTACACCTCGTCTCCGAAACTCGCCATCGGCGGAGGCAGCAACGGCGGACTCCTCGTGGGCGCGGTGATGACGCAGCGCCCCGAGCTCTTCGGCGCGGCCCTGCCCGCGGTGGGTGTCATGGACATGCTGCGCTTCCACAAGTTCACCATCGGCTGGGCCTGGAAGTCCGACTACGGCGATCCTGAGATCAAGGAAGACTTCGAGGTGGCGCTCAAGTATTCGCCCCTGCACAACCTCAAGCCCGCCGCGTACCCCGCCACCCTCGTGACCACCGGCGATCACGATGACCGCGTCGTGCCCGCGCACTCGCACAAGTTCATTGCTGCCTTGCAGGCGGCCCAGAAGGGAAGCGCTCCCGTTCTCACCCGCATCGAGACCAAGGCCGGCCACGGCGCGGGCAAACCCACGGCAAAGATCATCGAGGAGCGGGCGGATCAGTGGGCGTTTCTGACCCAGGCCCTGGGCATGAAGTGAATGGGCCTCTGGTCATTCCCGCGCGGATAGGGGCGGCCCTCGCGGCCGCCCTGTTCCTCGCTTCGCTGAACCCTTCTGACGTCACAGCCGCGGAGCCCTGGATCGAGGTCCGGTCTCCTGGTCGTGCCACCGTGGTGACGGACGCGGGCGAAAAGGCCGGGCGAAAGGTCGCTTTCCAGGTGGTCCAGTTCGACCGTGCTCTGGAGCGCCGGTTCTCCTGGCTTCAGGGTGACGGGGATTCGTCGCTGCTCGTCTTCACGTCTGAAGAGGACTCCATGATCCGGGCCATGGCGCCCGACGGCGCCGACCCAGAGAACGACCACGCCTTCGCCTCGTATCACGTGACGTCCACCGGGCACATGGGCGTGCTGCGGGCGGACCTGAAGGACCCTTCGGACAAGGAACGCAGTCCGTTCCGCGGTTTCTATCGTGGCCGCGCCGCCCAGCTTGTCGAACGGTCGTTGGGGAAGTCGGCGCCCGCCTGGCTGACCCGCGGCCTCATCACCTTCCTCGCCGACACCGTGGTGAAGGACAAGGAGATTCTCACCGGGCGAATGACGCTTTCGGAGGGCGACGGCGCCTCGCTTAAGGCGCCGTCCTCCGCCGAGTTCTTCCGCGACGGGCGTGCGCACGATCGCCGGTCCGATCTCCTGGCCGGGCTCTTCATTCACTACCTTCTCGTCGGAGACGGAGGGAAGCAGGCGCCCGCGCTCAACGACATGCTCGAAAGTTTCGCGGCCCGGGATGAAGGCCCAGTGGTGCAGGCAGCGCTCGGCCGGGTCATGGCCCTTTATGGCGGTTTCCCCAAGCACCTCACCTCGAAGAAGTTCTCTCCCCTGAAACTTCCAGCTGACGCCTCGCTCCGATCCGCGAACTTTCTCGTTCGTGCCCTTCCCGAGGCCGAGGCTCTGATGCTTCGCGCTGAAGCTCTGTTCGACCTCAATCGCCCCGTCGATACGCGTGGCCTGCTGCGTCAGGTCAAAGAAGCCGATCCCACACTCGTGCGGCCCCTGGAGATAGAAGCCGTGCTTTTCGAGCGCGAGCAGCGGTCGGCGGAGTCACGGCAGGCCATCGAAGCCGCGATCAAACTCGGCACGAAGAACGGCAGCCTCTACTATCGGCTGGCCCAGACGCAGTGGGCGCGGACGATGACCCGGCCGGCGCTTCTTTCGACCCAGACCCTTCTCGAGACCGCGCGCGACCTTTCGCCCGGAGACGGGTCCACCCTGTCGTATCTCGCCGAGGTCCAGAGTGACCTCGGACTCGTGGACAAAGCGCTCGAGAACGCCCGGGCGGGCGTCACGATCGCCCCCGCCGATGTGTACGCGCGCATGTCCCTGGCCCGAGCCCTTTGGAACGCCCGGCAGGTGGACGAAGCTCTCACGACCGCGCGCGAGGCTTTGAAGGTCGCGCGGGTCGCGAGCCAGAAGCAGCGAGTCCAGGAGTTCATCAATTTCGCCACGAAGAACCGCCGACTTCAGGGGCGTGGGGCGAGGCCTTACGCCAGCCAGTTCGGCCCGCCCCCGGCCGGGGCGTTTGGCGCGACGCGCAGTGCGGCCGCGGGAACGAGTCGCGTGAATGTGGGAGGGGCGCGGATCGACTCGGCCGACGCTTCCGCCATCACTGATTGTTTCGCCCAAGCCGACGACGCGGCCTGTTCGCGGGCCGTTCCCGCTCTTGAAGTGGCCTGCGCCGACAAGCAGACGACGTCCTGCGTCTCGCTCGGTTCCCTCTACGACGGAGGTTTCGGCGTCACGCGCGACCGCGCCAAGGCGGCGGGCTTCTATCGCCTGGCCTGCGCCGCTTCGGACAAAGCCGGGTGCGCCCGACTCGCGGTGCTCGAAGCGCAGGGCCTTGGGGTGCCCCGGAACGCGGCCCGGGCGAAGAAGACACTCGAGGCGTTGTGCGCAGAGAAGGTCCCCGAAGGCTGCATCGGTCTGGCCCAGATCCTCGAGCGCACCGGCTTCAGGGTGGATCGTGATGAAGCGCAGCGATTGCTGAAGGCAACCTGCGACGCGGGATCGGCCGAGGCCTGCGCGCTGCTGACCAGTCGCTGACTGCGTCGCCGCTCTTAGCGGGCCGCTTTCGTACCCGGCGACGATGTGGCCCTGCGCGCGGCGAGGATCGCCTGCACCAGTTTCTCGGGAGGGGCCTCAGGAGGGGCCGCCTCGGCGGACTTCGCGGCGGCGAGAGTCGCCTCATAGCTCCGCAGGTAGCGCCGACACGCACTACAAATCGCGAGATGGGCCTGGAAGGCCAATCGGGCGGGCAGATCCAGAGCCCCGGCCAGGTAGTCGTCGAGGAAGCCGTACAGATCGCGGCAGGTGATCATGCGCGCTCCTCGAACCGTTCGGACAGGAGTTTGCGCAGGGCATGGCGCGCCCGATGCAGTCGCACCTTCACCACACCCTCGGTCACCCCCAGCACAGTGGCGGCCTCGGCGGTGTCGAGTTCCTCGATGTCGCGCAGCAAGAGCACGGTGCGGTAGATCTCAGGCAGGCGATCGATGCAGTCGCGGACGAAGTCGCGGGTCTCACGAGTTTCCACCAACTGGAGGGCCGAGGGTGACCAGTCCCTCGGCTCCACCGCGGCGTGTCCGTTGTCCTTGAACGTGGGCAGCAGGTCGTCGATTGACTCTTCGGGGCGCCGTTTCCGAGAGCGCAGGCGCATGAGGCACGCGTTGACCGCGATTCGGTGCAGCCAAGTGGCGAGCTGGCAGGTGCCCTCGAAAGATCGAATGGCCCGGAAGGCCGACACGAAGGCCTCTTGAACCGCGTCCTTTGCCTCTTCGTCGTTGCGCAGGATGCGCCGACATACGGAAAGCATCCGACCCGAGTGGGTGCGGACCAGGGTTTCGAAGGCATGGTCGTCGCCCGCGCGGAGAGCGGCCAGGAGTTCCGCTTCTGGGGCCGGGGACGCGAACATTTGTTCAACTTAGCACGCGATTTCGCGCGACTCGGGAACCCATCCGTGACCATGACCACGCTTTTGATGCCATGGCCGCGCCGCGGGTTTCTCCTCTCGAAACCGTGAGAAACCTTGGCTTACCGCTCCGGCGACAGCACGCTGCGATCGAGCCGCAGCGCCTCTCCGACCGACCAGGCCTGGAAGGGGCACCCGCGGGGCGCGTGGGGCGCATCGCCCTCGGCAATTTCCGGCAACTGGCCGCTGCCTTGGGGATCGAGCGTCTCCAGCATCGGGTCCAGAAACCGGCGTCGCGCCTCTTGCCGAGCCTCGACCGAGTCGCCCCGCGTTCGGACCCACGCTTCCACGAAGGCCCCCATGAGGTACGGCCAGACCGTGCCCTGGTGATACGCGGTGTCGCGCGCCCACACCCCGCCTCGGTATGTGCCCCGATACTGCGGATCATCGGGCGCAAGCGATCGCAGGCCGGCCGGAGTCAGGAGCTTGGCTTCAGCGAGATCGACTACCGCGCGCGCGCGGTCGCCTTTCAGGATGTCGAAGGGCAGGCCGCCCACCGCGAAGAGCGCGTTCGGACGGATGTGGGCGTCGACCCGGCCGGGCACATGATCGCCGTCAATCACGTCATAGAGATAGCCCGCTTCGTCATTCCAGAATCGCGCGTTGAAGGCTTCCTCGGCGTGGTGCGCCCACTCGGCGAACCGACCGTCGATCAGGCCGCCGATCCGGAGCGCGTTGATCCACAGGGCTTCGATCTCCACCGGTTTCCCGATGCGCGGTGTGACCACGTAGTCGCCCACCTTGGCGTCCATCCAGGTGAGCTGCACGCCGCTTTCGCCCGCGGCGAGCAGGTGATCGCTGTCCATCCGTATGCCGTGCCGCGCTCCCGCCGCGTAGCCGCGCAGGATGGCGACGATGGCGGCGTTCAGTTGCCATTCCTCCACCGTCGAAGCCATGAAGCCCGAACGCTTCTCGGCCACCCGAAGGTCATGCACCGCGACCACGAACCACAAGGACGCGTCGACGCTGTTGAACTCGGGATTCTCGTCCGAGTCCGTGAATCGGTTGGGGAGCATGCCGTAAGACACCGCCCCCGACCACTGGCTCAACACTCGCCGGGCCTCGCTGGCGCGTCCGGTGGCGAGGCACAGGCCACGCAGGGCGATGAAGGTATCGCGGCCCCAATCGGTGAACCAGGGGTATCCCGCGAGGACGGTTCGTCCGTGGCCGCGTTCGACGACGAAGGCGGAGCCCGCCCGGTCAAGCGCTGAGGTGAAGCGGGCGCGCCGCTGTCGCTCCACCTCCCGCACGTAGGCGACGCGCGCGTTCAGCGAGGCAACGCTCAACTCGGCTGCGGCTTCGCCCGTGCCGAAAACCAGGAGCGCCTCGCCCCTGGCCAGATCGAAAGTGAAGACGCCGGGCGCGCCGAGGTCCTCCGCGCAGTCAAGACCGCGGTCGCGGTCCTCGGTATAGAGAAAGTCGCGGTACCAGTAGGCCTCTTCCTGGAACGCGCCATTTGCCGCCGCGATCACCGCGGGTTCGCTTTCGTAGGGCTGGAAGGTGAGACACCCGGACGTCTCGTCCACTTCGGACTTGAAGCTGAAGTCGGCATTCTCCCGTTGCAGCGAGTGATAGTCGCGTCCGGAGAGGAACGGGCGCAGGGAGAGCGCCACCGGCGCATTCCCCGGATTCTTGATCAACCGCCAGGACAACACGACCAGCGACGAACCGCGCGGGACGAGGACAGAGTGCTCAATGGACCGGCCGCCGCCCAGGTCGTAGGTCCAGGTGGGCCACGGCGCGTGGGCGAAGGTGAAGCTCACGGGACGACCCTCGTGGCGCACCATCTTTGCTTCGCCCTCGGCGTTCAGTCGGTAGGTCTGGGAGGTGAGGGCGAGGCGCTGATCGCCCACGTCCACCACCGCGTCGACGCCGTTCACCAGCACGCGACGATCGCCCGGAGGTTTCCGGGCGCAGAGCAGAAGCGCGTGGTACCGGCGCGTCCTTTCGTGGAGCGACGTTCCGCAGGCGAAGCCGCCCAGACCGTCCGCCTCCAGCCACTCGTAGATCGATGAGTTCACGGCGTCGTCCTCCTTCGCCTCGCCACATCCTCGATGCAGCGCAGCGCCAATGTTGTCCAGCCCGTCTGATGAGACGCGCCGTAGCCGCGGCCGGTGTCGCCGGAGAAATATTCGTGGAACAGAATGAGATTCTTGAAGTGAGGGTCGCTCCGGTACCTCGGATTATCGCCATGACACGGCCTTCGGCCGCTCGGATCGGCGAGGAACGTCGAGGCGAGGCGCCGCTCGATTTCGATCGCCGCCTCCTTCAGATTCATCTGCGTCCCTGATCCGGTGGGGCACTCCACGCGCACCGTGTCGCCATAGAAGTCGTGATAGCGGCCCAGGGCTTCGACGAGAAGGAAATTCAAGGGGAACCAGACCGGACCCCGCCAGTTGGAGTTGATGCCGAAGGCCTTGATTCTCGAATCGTCCGGGGCGTAGTCGGCTCGGTACTCTCCCTGCGGAGTCTGCAGGATGAAGGGCTCGAGGCGGTGACGCTTGGAGAGGGAGCGGACGCCGGTGGGGGCGAGGAGCGATGTTTCGTCGAGAAGATGAGTCAGCACGCGGAGCAGCTGTTCGCGTGAGGGCAGGGCCAGGATGGCCCGATCGTTGCGGTTGGCCTGGCGCCGGTCCTCAGGAAAGTCGAGATGGGGGCGTGCTTTGAGGTAGGCGTCGACCCGGGCTTGAAGCCTGGGCAGATGTTCCATGGAGCGCCGCTCCAGTGGGTGGACGGCGAAGAAGGGCACGAGGCCGACCATGGACCAGACCCGCACCGGCGTGCGCGCCCCGCTGACGTTGATGTGATCGAAGAAGAAGCCCTGTTCGTCGTCCCACAGGCCCTGTCCGCCCGGCCAGTTCGCGGCCTCGACGGTGGCGGAGAACTGATCGAAGAACTCGACCGCCAGGTCGTCATACCGCTCGGGTTCGTCCCGACCCAGTTCGAGCGCCATCTTCAACATGTTGAGGGCGAAGAAGGCCATCCAGCCCGTGCCGTCGGCCTGCTCGAGATACCCGCCGAGCGGGGGCGGGTTACCCCGGTCGAAGGCCGAAATATTGTCGAGACCGAGGAAGCCGCCCTTGAGCAGCCGGTTGCCGCCGATGTCCTCGAGGCTGCGCCACCACCGGAAGTTCCGGACCAGAGGCTCGAACACCGAGCGCAGAAAGGCCAGCGCCACAGGGTCGTGAGAACCGCCGCTCATCTCGAACACGCGCAGGCAGGCCCAGCCGTGCACCGGAGGATTCACGTCGGCGAAACCAAATTCGTACGCGGGCAACTGGCCCGAGGGGTGGATGTAGCGATCGCTCAGGAACAGCGTGAGCTGATCGCGCGCGAAGTCGGGATCGACCCTGGCGAAGGGGATCATGTGAAACGCGAGATCCCAGGCCGCGTACCAGGGGTACTCCCATTTGTCGGGCACGGAGAGAACGTCGTGGTTCGAGATGTGCGGCCAGTCGCGGTTGCGCCCGTTGCGCCGGCTGGCCGGAGGGGCGGGTTGTCCGGGATCGCCTTCGAGCCAATGGGCCACGTCCAGGTTGTAGAACTGCTTCGACCAGAGCAGCGACGCGTATCCCTGGCGCAAGACGTTGGTCTCGTCGGGAGTGGCTTCCGCGGGCAGGATCTCCGCGTAGAACTGGTCGGCCTCCTCGGCGCGCGCGCGGAGGGTCTCTTCCGCGTGTCGAAGCCCGAGGCGTGCCTGCACGTCGCTCTGCGATGCCAGCCGCAGCACGAGAGTCACCGACTCCCGTGGTCCGAGAGTCAGGCGGTAGTGCGCGCCGGCCTTGGTTCCCTGGTTTTCCGGATTGACCGCGCCCACACGCCCGTCGATGACGTATTCGTGGAAGGCATCCTTCACGAAGGGGGGATTGTCCGCACCGAACAATCGCTTCACGTTGGTTTCGTTCTCGGTGAACAGAAGTTGAGGCTCAACGCCGTTCGAGGCTACGCCCGCCTCCCACAAATACGGACCGAGGGCCGGATGAGTGAGAGCCACGCAGCGTCTCGCCCCCTGGCGCATGTGCGGCTTGGGGCCGTACCCGGGTTCACCTTTCCGGTGACGGCCCCAGGCCCAGGTGTTGCGGAACCACAACTGGGGGATGACGTGGAGGATCGCGTCTTCGCCCGAGCGATTCGCCAACGTGATGCGGATGGCGACGTCTTTGGGAGAGGCCTTGGCGTACTCCGCGGTCACATCCACGTAGCGGTTGCGATCGAAGACGCCGGTGTCCTCGACCTCGAACTCCGGATCGGTGATGTCGCGCTGCCGTCCCTCGCGCACCAGCCACTCGTAGGGATAGGCCCACAGCGGATACTTGTACAGCGCCTTGCAATACGAGTGGGTCGGAGTCGAATCGAGGTAGTAGTAAAGCTCCTTCACGTCTTCGCCGTGGTTCCCTTCCGGCGCAGCCAGGCCAAAAAGACGCTCCTTCAGGATGGGGTCGCGGCCGTTCCACAAGGCGAGCCCGAAACACAGGCGCGCTTCCGAGTCGCTGAAGCCGAGCAGGCCGTCCTCGCCCCACCGATAGACCCGTGAGCGCGCATGGTCGTGGGGGAAGTAGTCCCAGCAGGAGCCGTCGGGCGAGTAGTCCTCGCGGATCGTGCCCCACTGACGCTCGGAGAGGTAAGGGCCAAAGAGCCGCCAATCCTCGCCCGCCGCGATTCCCTGGTTAAGGCGACGGTGCTCGGCGGTGATCGAAGGCCTCACTGCCGCGATTCTAGGCGGGCGTCACCTCGGATTTGGCAGGCGGCGGGCCTTTCTCGAAGGAGCGTTTCAAGATGGTGTCGAGACTGAGCAGGCCGGGCCCCTTGACCACCAGCCACGACAGCAAGACACCGAGGACGAAGGGCGCCACGTCGGACAGGCCGATCTCGCCGCTGCGGGTGAGCGCGTCCATGAAGGTCTGGTGATCGGCGGTGAGGAGGGCCACGATCATGGTGGAGGACAGCAGCAGTGCCACCAGGCGGGTCAGGAGACCGACGAGCAGGAGCATGCCGCCGTAATACTCGAGTCGGGCCACGAAAGCGGCGTTCAGTTCCGGGAAGGGAATACCCAGGTCGGTGAAGAAGTTCACCGTGTTGTCCATGTTGGCGAGTTTGCCGCGGCCGGAGTCGAAGAACGCGAAGCCCACGACGAGCCGGGTCAGCGCTGCGGGGACAAAGTCGACGTAGCCGAGGAGTTTGAGGGCCATATCGGAGACCCTGCGTAGGTTGTTTGCGCCCATGAACGGTTAGCCCTCTTACGGTTTTCTCTGTCGCTTCAGATGTTCCCGGCGAAAAATCGGTTACTTGAGGGGCACGATAGGCCCTTTTCGGTCGGGATGGCGCGCGGTGAGGGGGCCATAAAGGCGGGCCAGGGTCTCGAAATCCCGCTCGATATCGCCGCTGGGGATGAGGACCTCGGGCAGGATGCCCCCCTCCTTCTTCGCATAGTCGATGTAGCCCATCACGATGGGCACTTTGGCCTGGAGGGCGATGTAATAGAAGCCCCGCCTCCAGCCGGGGGTGAACTGGCGCGTCCCCTCGGGCGCCACTCCCAGGGCGAATCGTTCGTGGCTTTCGAACCAGGAAACCGCCTGAGCGACGAAGCTCTGATGACGCGAACGGTCGAGCGGGATTCCGCCTACCGAGCGCAGGAACCATCCGAGCGGGCCCTTGAACAGCGTGTCCTTGCCGAAGAAGGAGAAGTCGAGCTTCAACATGGCTGCGGCCAGGATCAGGAAGAAGCCATCCCAATTCGAGGTGTGGGGCGCGGCGAGAATCACGTACTTGTTCGCCGTGGGCGTCTCGCCCTTGCATTTCCAACCGAGCAGGCGGAACACGACCCGACCCACGAGGGCCACGAAGGGGGAGGCCCGCCGGGGCTCCGGTATCCGAGTCGCGTCCAGGGTCATCTCCACCATGTTCGATCAGCCAGAAACCAAAACCCGCTCACTTCGAAGAACTTACTACCGCGACTATAGTTCCGGGCGCGGCCCTGCCGGTCGTTCCAGCCCATGCTCTCTATCTACACTTTTCTCCTAGGCCTCGGGTTTGCTTTCGCGGCGCCCTTCTTCCTCTGGCGTGGCCGGGGCACCAACCGTTACACCGCGAACTTCAAGGAGCGTTTCGGCGCCCTGCCCGTTTATTTGAACGTGGACGGGGATCGGTCGATCTGGATCCACGCGGTTTCGGTGGGAGAAGTGCTGGCCTCACGGATTCTGGTCGAGCCGCTCAAGAAGCGTTTCCCCAAACACCGCATTTTCCTTTCCACCTCGACGGTGGCGGGCAACGCGGTGGCGCGGCAGCGGGTGCACGGCATCGACGGCCTGTTCTACGCGCCTTTCGATTTCCCCTCGCCGGTGCGCAAAGTGCTCGACACTCTCCGCCCCGATCTGCTCGTCATCGTGGAAACCGAACTGTGGCCGAACCTCATCCATGAGGCCCATGTGCGCGGAACGAAGATCGCCCTGGTCAATGGCCGGATCTCTCCCCGCTCCTATCCTCGTTATCAGAAAGTCCGAGGTTTGCTGCGCGGCACGCTCTCGAAGGTCGACGCCTTCTTCATGCAGGCCGAACCCCACGCCGAACGCATCCGCTACATGGGGGCTCCCGCGGACCGGGTGAGCGTGACCGGGAACTTGAAGTTCGATGCTCTCGACTTCGGCCGGCCCAAGGAGCGCCTGGCGCGCATCATCCTCTCCGACCCCGCGCGCCCCATCGTGGTCGCGGGCAGCACGGTTCCCGGCGAGGAAGAGATCGTGCTCAAGGCGCTCCAGATCGCGCGCGAAAAAGTGCCGACGGTTGGCCTCGTCCTCGCTCCGAGACATCCCGACCGTTTCGCGGAGATCCCCGCTCTCATCGAGGCCGCGGGATTCAAGTGCGTCCGGCGCACCGATCTCGAGCCGGGCCAGTGGACGTCGGGAGACGTGCTGCTCCTCGACACTCTTGGCGAGCTGGCCTCGGTCTTTTCTCTGGCCACTGTGGGTTTCGTGGGCGGGTCTCTCGTGCCCCAGGGCGGCCACAATGTGCTCGAAGTTTCCGCCAGCGGCGTGCCCGTGCTCACCGGCCCCAACGTGCAGAACTTCCAGGAGATCGCCAACGAGTTCCACCGTGAAGGCGCCCTCGTCTTCGTCAAGGATGCGACCGAACTGGCCCGTGAGATCGTCTCCTTCGTGACCGACAAGAAGCGTCGCGACGAAGTCGGAGGACGGGGCCGCGCGCTCATTGAGCCCAATCGCGGCGCTCTCGGACGCACGGTCGACGGCCTGTCGGGTCTCATCCAACCCGCAGGAAAATGATCCTGGCGCTTTGAGGCCCATTGCGACAGGCGCTTTCGATTCTGGCCCCGCTGGGGTGGGCTTACGGTTTTGGGGCGTCCCTGCGGCGGCGGGCCTACACGCGCGGGATCTTTAGGCAGGAGCGTCTCCGCTCTCCCGTGATCAGCGTCGGCGGCCTCGCCATGGGGGGCTCGATGAAGACGCCCGCCGTCCTCGAACTCGCCCGGGCCTTGGCCGCGCGAGGGCCCAAGGTGGGGGTGGTTGGCCACGGCTACCGCGGTGCGGACGCCACGCCGCGCGTGGTTTCCGACGGCGCCACCATCTTTGACACCGCGGACAAAGCGGGAGACGAGGCGATTCTGCTCGCCCTCGAGCTCCCCGGCTGTCCGGTGGTGGTGGGACGCGACAAGGTCGCGGCGGGCCGGCTTCTCGAAGAGAAGTTCGGCAAGAGAATCGTTCTCGTCGACTCCGGCTTCCAGCACCTGCGCCTGCATCGCGACCTCGATGTCGTCTGTGTCACCGAACGCGACCTCGGGACGCGCGTTCTGCCCGCGGGCGTGCTTCGGGAATCGCCACGCGCCCTGCGCTCGGCCGGCTTGATCTTCACCGATCGCGAGACCGACGGACGCCTTGTAGCGAAACTGCGTCAGCAAAGGCCGGATGACGTGTTCGCGCTCTCGCGAACCGACTTCGGCTTCTTTCCCGCCGATGGATCCGGCCTCGAAGCGCCGCCGCCTTCGAAGGCCTTCGCATTTTGCGGCATCGGCCTGCCGGAGCGTTTCTTCAAGGACCTTGCCGTGCGCGGCGTCTCCATCGTGGCGCGTCGCGCCTTCAGGGATCACCATCCCTTCTCGGAGCAGGACCTGCGCGATCTTGCCCGGGCTGCGGAAAAAGCCGAGGTCGACGCGGTGGTCATCACCACGAAGGACGCGGTCCGCATCCAGACCTGGCCGAGCACGCTGCCTCTTCTCGTCATGGCCGCCCGACTCGACATTGAAGATCTGCCGCGGGTTCTCAAGCGGATCGACCGGGTCATCCTGGCCCGGATCCGGGCGGGGCTTTAGCACCGCCATGAGCCGTCGATTGCGATTCGCCTTCGAAGCCGCGGCCCTTGGGGCGTTCAAGGTCCTGGCCGTGGTGACTCCTCGCCCGGTTTTTTTGCGCCTCGGACGTGCACTCGGCGCCCTGGTGGCGGCGCTCGACCGAAAGCACCGCGACATCGCCAAGGACAATCTGCGCCGCAGTTTTCCGGACTGGAGCGAGGATCGCGTGGATGGGACCGCCCGGGGGGTGTGGATCCATTTCGGCGGAGTGATGTTCGACCTGGTCCGGATCCTGGCGCGGGGGCCTGGGGTGGTCGACGCACTGGTCACCATCGAGGGGGCGGAGAACGCGACCCTCGCCCATCGCTCGCCGCATGGCGTGGTTCTGATCACCGGTCATTTCGGCAACTGGGAGACCCACGGGATCATCCACGCCAAGCACTTCGGCTCCATCGGCGTGGTCGCGCGGCCCCTCGACAACCCGACCCTGGACCGGGCCATGACCGCGCTGCGGGAGAGTGCGGGCAACGAGGTCATCGAGAAGGAGCACGCGATGATCCGCTGCATGCGCAGGCTCAAGGCCGCGCTCGGTGTGGCCTTCGTGGTCGACCAGAACGTGCAGGAGAAGGAGGGCATCTTCGTGAACTTCTTCGGCCGCCCCGCCTGCACCACGCCCTTCGCCGCGAAGCTCGCGCTCAAGACGGGGGCCCTGGTTTTGCCTTGTCGAGCGGTGATGACGCCCGATCTGCGCTACCGAGTGATCTACGATCCGCCCATTGACCCGCGCGATTTCGGAGCCGGCGACGAAGCCGTGGTGGCTCTCACCCAGGCCATGATGAACACCACCGAAGCCTGGATTCGCGCCAACCCCGACCAGTGGCTGTGGATGCACAGGCGCTGGCACACCCAACCTCCCGGGTCGAGGTCGACGTCTGTCGGAGGAGGAGGCGCATGAAACTCGTTGCGGCGGATCGGATCGTCGTCCGCGCCCCCAACTGGCTGGGCGACGTGATCCTCTCTCTGCCCGCGGTTCGCGACCTGCGCCGCGCTTACCCGGCGTCGAGGCTTCACGTGGTCGCGCGGCCGTCGGTGGCCGCGCTCTATGAGGCAGTGCCCGAGATCGACGCCGTCCTCGAAGTCAAAGATGCCCGGGCGGAGATCAGAGCCATGGGCCGGGGCTTCGATCTGGCCGTTCTCCTGACCAACTCCGTGGGCACCGCCCTGTGCGCCACCGTGGGTGGTGTTCCCGAACGATGGGGCTATGGAACCGAGGGCCGTGGGCTGTTGCTGACCCGCAGCGCGCCCGTTCCTGCGAGCGCCCGGGGGCGTTCTCAAGTGCATTACTATCGGGTGATGCTTGCCGCCATGGGAGTGCCCACGAGCGACGGTCTCGACACCTCCCTGATCCCGCCCGCGGCGTGGACCCAAGCCGGCCGAAGCCTGCTGGGTTCGGCCGAGCCCTTTATCGGCATCGCCCCCGGCGCGGCCAAGGGTTCAGCCAAGCAGTGGCCGCCCGACCGCTTCGCCGAGGCCGCCGATCGACTGAGCGCCGAGATGGGAGCCCTTGTGGTCCTGCTCGGGTCGGCCAAGGATGCCGCGGCGGCCGACGAGGTGTCGCGGGCCATGAAGTCTCCCGCCCTCAATCTGTGCGGTCGCACCGATCTGCGCGCCTTCGCGGGCGTCGTTTCCGGTTTGCACGCCCTGGTCGCGAACGACTCGGGGGCCATGCATCTGGGCGCCGCCCTCGGCATTCCCACCGTGGGTGTGTTCGGACCCACCAATCCCGACGAGACCCATCCGGTGGGGCGTCGGGCCACTTTCGTGCGCGGTGTGGCTGATTGCTCGCCCTGCCGTCACGTCACCTGTCCCATTGATCACCGATGCATGACTTCGATTGCGCCGGCGTCGGTGGTCGACCTTCTTCTCCGCGAGGTGCGTTCATGAGCCGTCCCGCCGTTTTCTTCGATCGTGATGGAACCCTCTCCCACGAGGTGGGTTACGTGAACCACATCACCCGATTCGAGCCCTTCGCTTTCGCGGTCGACGCCATCCGCGCCGTGAACGCGGGCAACCGCCTCGCCGTGGTCGTCACCAATCAGGCCGGCGTGGCGCGGGGCTATTTCCCGGAGTCGCTGATCGCGAACGTGAACGGTGTCTTGAAGGGCCGGGCCGAATCGTCGGGTGCCCGGATCGACGGGATCTACTACTGCCCCCATCACCCTTCCGCGGGCGCGCCGCCTTATCGGCAGGAGTGCGACTGCCGCAAGCCTCGTCCGGGGATGCTTCACCGCGCGGCCAAGGACCTCGACATCGACCTCACGAAATCCTGGGTCATCGGCGACCGTCTGGGTGATCTCGAACTCGCCTGGAACGTGGGCGCGCGCGCGTGTCTGGTGAAGACGGGCTATGGCATGGGCGAGATCGAATACTGGATGTCGGGCTGGAAGCGTCAGCCCGATCTCATCGCCGAGAACGCCCTGGATGCGGCTCTTCAGATCATCGAGAACCATTAGATGACACCCAGCAAGGACCGGCTGCTTTCGGTGGTTTCCGCTTTTCAGGGGCGGCGGATTGCCGTGGTCGCCGATCTCGTGATCGACGAGTTCCTGAACGGACGGGTTGAGCGAATCTCCCGCGAAGCCCCCGTGCTGATCCTGCAATACGAGGGATCCGACCTCCGACTGGGAGGCGGTGCGAACGCCGTCCACAACATCAAGACCCTGGGCGGCGAGCCCTTCCCCGTAGGTTTTGTGGGGAACGACCGCACCGGGCAGTCACTTTTGGCCCTGCTCAAGCGCAAGCGGATTCAGACGGTGGGCGTGGGTCGCGCCCCCGCGTACGGCACACCCCTTAAAACCCGCATCCTCGGCGGTGGTTTCCACTCGACCCGGCAGCAGATCGTCCGCATGGATCGCACCACGCCCCTTCCCGCATCGGGCCAGCCACGCGTCGAGGCTCACGTCCGCCGCGTTCTTCGCCGCATCGGTCCCGTCGACGGCGTCCTCGTGAGCGACTACGGCCTCGGTCTCGTGACTCCGGAAGTCCTCAAACTCTCCACCGCCTTCGCTCGGCGTCACAAGGCGCCGCTCACCGCGGATTCGCGTCACGCCTTGCTCGGTCTCGAGGGCGTCACCGCAGTGACCCCGAACGAACCCGAGGTCGAGGAAGCGCTTGGCGTCACCATCGGTCACGACGTGAAGAAGCTCGAGAAGGCGGGGAAGAACCTCCAGGCCAGGCTCAAGACGCCGTCGGTCCTGGTGACAAGGGGCAGCGACGGCATGTCGCTCTTTGAAGCGGGGGAGCCGCCGCGGCACATCCCGGTGTTCGGCAGCGACGAGGTGGCCGACGTCACGGGGGCGGGTGACACCGTCATCGCCACGTTCACCCTGGCCCTCGCCGCCGGCGCCTCGTCCTTCGAGGCTGCCCATCTCGCCAATATCGCGGGCGGACTGGTGGTCATGAAGCGAGGCACCGCCACCGTTTCGGCTCGCGAGTTGCGCCACGCCATCCGCGGCGCGGAGTTTGCGTGAGCGCGCCCTTCCGTCGCGCCGCCACGAAGCTCGCCACCGTCGAGTCGTTGCGGAAGATCTGCGAAGACGCGCGTCGGGACAAGAAAACGGTGGCCTTCGCGAACGGCTGCTTCGACCTTCTGCACGTTGGGCACACCCGCTACCTGCAGGGAGCGCGAGCGGAAGGCGACCTCCTCGTGGTCGGCATCAACGCCGATGCCTCGGTGCGCAAACTCAAGGGGCCGAGCCGTCCGCTTCAGAACGAGCAGGACCGTGCGCTCCTCGTGGCCGCGCTGCACGTGGTCGACTGGGTGGTGATCTTCACCGAGGACACCGTCGACAATCTCCTGCTCGCCCTCAAGCCCGACGTTCACTGCAAAGGCACCGATTACACCGAGGAGACGGTGCCGGAGCGGGAAACCGTCCGCAGTTATGGCGGCCGTGTGGCCATCGTGGGTGATCCCAAGGACCACAATACGAGCACCCTCCTGGCCCGGCTCGCGACGCGGTAGATTTACCCCGTTAAACCCGTGAAGATCCTGGTTGTTCGCTTGTCGTCCATCGGGGATGTGGTCCACACCACTCCCATGGTGGCGGCCCTCATCGACGCGGGGCACGAGGTCGCGTGGGCGGTCGAACCTCCGGCGGCGCCTCTGGTGGCGACCATTCCCGGCCTGAGCCAGACCTTCGTGCTGCCCAAGGCCTCGGCCTATGACTGGAACGACCGTTTCCGGCTGGCCCGGATACTGCGCGACTTCAATCCCGACGTGGCCATCGACGCCCAGGGCCTGTGGAAGTCGGCTTTCTGGACCTGGCTCTCAGGCGCTCCCCGCCGCATCGGCTGGATGACCGATCACCGGCGCGAGGCATCTTCGAGCGTCATGTTGACCGAAACCGTGACCTGTTCGGCCGAGGATATCCACGTCATCGATCAGCATCACGCTTTGCTCATCGGCCTCGGTATTGATGAGCGCGGCGCGCGTCAGTTTCCCTTCGTCCTCCCCGCTGATGCAGTGGCCATGGCCGCCGTCTATCGCGACACCATCGGCAATCCCCTGGCCCTCATTTCGCCGGGCGGCGGTTGGGAGAACAAGCTCTATCCCCCCGAATTGTGGGGTCAGGTGGCGAAGGGCCTCGGCGAGATGCGTCTTGCCCCCGTGGTGCTTTGGGGTCCGGGCGAAATGGAGTTGGCTGACGCTGTGGTCCACGCCTCCGGGGGCGTGGCCAAACGCGCGCCAGAGACATCGATTCTGGAACTGGCAGCCCTCGCCCGGATCTCGCGTCTCTTCCTCGCCGCCGACACCGGACCTCTGCACATCGCGGGGGCCATGGGCACGCCCATCGTGGCTCTCTTCGGACCCACCGATCCCGCGCGCAACGGGCCATGGGGCGAAGGGGATGAAGTGGTGCGGAGGATTCCCGCCTGCGCGCCCTGCCACAAGCGCAACTGCGACATCCACCACGAGATCATGAAGAAGATCCAGGTGAGCGCGGTGCTCGAAGCCGTGGCGCGGCGGCTCGCCTCCTCCGCCGATCGGAAGCCCGCGTGAATCTCTCCCGCGTGAGGGTCCGCGCCGGTTACACCGCGGGGGCTCTGGCCCTCTTCTTCGCCGAACCCACCGAACTCTCGCTCGTTCGGGGCGGCGCGCTTGCCATTCTCGGTGAACTCATCCGGATCTGGGCCTCGGGTCACATCGAAAAGACCCACAAGCTCGCCACCGGCGGTCCCTACGCCCACACTCGGAATCCCCTCTACGTGGGCAGCGTTCTGATGGCCCTCGGCCTTCTGGTGGCGGTCCGGCATCCCATCGCCATCGCGGCCGGCTTCGCCTATCTCGTGGTCTTCTACCCTTTCATCATCCGGGAAGAAGCGAAGTTCCTCCGCGGCAAGTTTCCCGAGGCTTACCACGACTGGGCGAGGCACGTCCCCCTCTTCTTCCCCAGGCTGACCCCCGGTGGCCCGCGGCAGTCGAAATACCAGCTGGGCCGGCTCCTCGCCAATCACGAATGGCGCAGCGTTTTGGGCCTGGCCCTGCTCGCCGCCTTCCTGATCTGGCGCCTACCGTAGGGGCGGCCCTTCCGTCCGCAGGCTGTCGTGTTGCAACATTAAGCCGTCATGTTCACCCCTGCTCTTGAACGGATCCTCGTTATCGCGGCCCAAGGGGCCCAGGACCGCCGCCACGCTCACCTCACGACAGAGCACGTTCTCCTCGCCATTGCCCACGATCCCGTAGGGCGGCGGATCCTTCACGGG
The DNA here is from genome assembly GCA_017990495.1 of Vicinamibacteria bacterium. Lineage (GTDB taxonomy): Bacteria > Acidobacteriota > Vicinamibacteria > Fen-336 > JAGNNV01 > JAGNNV01. The sequence goes on along the minus strand of JAGNNV010000040.1, from coordinate 2,408 downwards.
TCCGGGGTTGACGTCGACCAGCTGATCCGCAGCCTGACCACGTATGTCGAGGACCAGATCGACCGGGTGCCCGAGGGCTCGAAACGTTCGCCCCAGCAGACGGTGGGTTTCCGGCGTCTGCTGCAGTCGGCGGTTCTCCATGTTCAAAGCGCCGGCAAGAACGAGGCCGACGTGGGCGATGTCCTGGCCGCTCTGATGCAGCAGCCGAAGTCGTTCGCGGCCGAGACTCTGGCCGCTCAGGGCATCACGCGGCTCGACGTCTTGAACTACATCTCTCACGGCGTCTCCAAGCGCCCCGAGAACCTGCCCTCAGGTCCCGCTCCCGCGGGTGACGGCGAGGAGGGTTCATCCCTCCCGAGCGATCCGCTCGAATCGTTCGCACCTTCGCTCTCGGAACGGGCGCGCCAGGGCCTGCTCGACCCTCTCATCGGCCGCGAGAAGGAAGTGCGTCGCGTGCTTGAGATCCTCTGCCGGCGTCGCAAGAACAATCCGGTGCTCGTGGGCGACCCCGGCGTGGGCAAGACCGCCATCGTCGACGGCCTGGCTCAGGCCCTGCTGCGCGACGATGCCCCCGAGTTCCTGAAAGGCGCCGAGATCTTCGCCCTCGACACGGGCTCCATGCTCGCGGGCACCCGGTACCGTGGCGACTTCGAGGAGCGCTTCAAGCAGGTGGTCGCGGCGCTCAAGAAGCGGCCCAAACCCATTCTCTTCATCGATGAGATCCACACCATGGTCGGCGCCGGCGCCACCAGCGGAGGCACCCTGGACCTGTCGAACATGGTGAAGCCCATCCTCCAGGAAGGCGACATCCGCATCATCGGCGCCACCACCTTCGACGAGTTCAAGGTCATCGAGAAGAATGCGGCGCTGTTCCGCCGCCTTCAGAAGATCGTGGTGGACGAGCCGTCGATGGCCGACACGGTGCAGATCCTCTTCGGCCTCAAGGACCGCCTCGAGAAGCATCACGAGGTGTCGATCAAGGATGACGCCATTGATGGCGCGGCCAAGCTCGCCCAGCGTCACATGCGCGAACATCGCCTGCCCGACAGCGCCCTCGACCTGCTCGACGAAGCGGGGGCCTCCCTCCGCCTCGACAAGGTGGACCCGCGCGATGTCGACCTGTCCCTCATCGAACGGGTGGTAGCCAGAGTGGCGCGCATTCCCGAGAAGCAGGCCTCGCTCTCCGACAAAGAGCGGCTACGCACTCTCGAGGAGGCGCTGAACCGCGTGGTCTTCCACCAGGAGAAAGCGGTGAAGCTCGTCTCTCAGGCCATCAAGCGCTCGCGCGCCGGTCTTGGTCCGGCCGATCGTCCCGTCGGATGCTTCCTGTTCACCGGTCCCACCGGCGTCGGAAAAACCGAGCTGGCGAAACAGACGGCGAAGCAACTCGGCAACGAGTTCATCCGCTTCGACATGAGCGAGTACATGGAGAAGCACACGGTGTCCCGCCTGGTGGGCGCGCCTCCGGGCTACGTCGGCTTCGATCAGGGCGGTCTGCTCGTGGACGCGGTGCGCAAGAATCCGTACTGCGTTGTCCTGCTCGACGAAATCGAGAAGGCTCATCCCGATATCTTCAACATCCTGCTCCAGGTGATGGACCACGCCACCCTCACCGACAACAACGGGCGCAAGGCCGACTTCCGTCAGGCCATTCTGATCATGACGAGCAACGCGGGTTCGCAGGAGATGAGCGGCCGGGCCATCGGTCTGCAGCGCGACGCCTCGAAGGACACCGCGGCGCGGGGCAAGGGCGCCATCGAGAAGCTGTTCGCGCCCGAGTTCCGCAACCGTCTCTCCGCCATCGTCACTTTCGACTCGCTGCCTTTCGAGGCCATGGAGCTGATCGTGTCGAAGTTCGTGCTCGAGCTTGAAGCTCAGCTTCGCGAACGCAAGGTTGCGATCAACCTGGCCGAAGAGGCGCGGGCGTGGCTCGCGCGGAAGGGCTACGACCCGAAGTTCGGCGCGCGCCCGGTGACCCGGGTCATCCAGGAACATGTCCGCGATCCCCTCACCGACGAGATTCTTTTCGGCGAGCTCGAAAACGGCGGGGAGGTCACGATCAAGGTGAACGCCGCGGGCGACGGTCTCGCCTTCGAGTTCAAACCGACGATCGTGAAGGAACCGGAAGCGAAGATCGACGCCTGACGGCCAGGCGCCGAGCGCCCCTCGTCGCCCTTCACCACCACGGTATTGCTGCCCCCCGTCGCCTTTGGGCGAGACGTTGGCGTAGGCTCCTCACCCCCGTCCCGAAACCCCCGAAGGAGATCTCATGAGTCTCATTGCCGCGTTCGCGCTTACCGTTCTGCTCGCCCCTCAGCCGAAAACCAAGCCCGCCCCCGTTCCCCCCGGGACGATGGAGGCGAAAAAGCTCGAAGCCCTCAAGGTGGAGGTGATCGCCGAGGTCGAGA
>JAGNNV010000245.1 GCA_017990495.1 Vicinamibacteria bacterium | reverse complement strand
CCGCCCAACTGATGGGGGTGCCCCCGGAACGGTGCCTCGTGTTCGAGGATGCCGGTCCGGGCTTCGAGGCCGCCACCGCCGCGGGAATGCAATATGTCGTGGTGGAAAGTCGGAAGAAGAAGCAGTAACCGGTCCTCAGAGGTCACCATGTCCACGCCGCGGTTCGAGATGTCGCCCACTTCAAGGTTCGGGGATCGCGCTTCCGACTACGCGCAGTTCCGTCCCTCCTATCCGATCGCCGCGATCGATGCCCTGCTTGAAGGGCTGCCTGGGCAGGGGCTCGTGGCCGCCGACATCGGCGCGGGGACGGGCATTGCTTCAAGGCTGCTCGCCGAGCGTGGCGTGCGCGTGCTGGCGGTGGAACCGAACCAGGGCATGAGGGAGAGCGCGGAGCCGCACCCGATGGCTTCCTTCCTCGACGGCGCGGCCGAGGCCACCGGACTTGCGGACGGCGGCGTTGACCTTGTGTTGTGCGCTCAGGCCTTCCACTGGTTCAAGCCGCAAGAGGCGCTTTCCGAGTTCCAACGGATTCTCAAGCGTCCGGGGCGCCTGGCCCTGCTCGTCAACGAACGGGTCGACGATGACGCGGCCATGCGCACCTACAACGCCGCGATCCGCGCGGCCGCGCTTCGCGAACTCTCCGAGGGCATGCGGAGCGCCGTTGATGATGCTCTGCACGCTGCCGGGCTCTTCACTGCGCCGTTGTGGTTCCCTCATCGGCAGACCCTCTCACGCGAAGGTCTGATCGGCCGCGCCCGGAGCGCGTCGTACGTGCCCAAGGACGGCCCACGCTACGACCAGCTGCTGCGCGATCTCGACCGCCTCTGGGAGGACCACCACGATGAGTCGGGTCTCGTGTCCCTCGGCTACCGCACGTTCGTTTGGCGAGTCGATTTCCCGGCTTCCTCGAGCTGACGGGCCGCCGTCACAGGATCAGCGGCGGTCGCTCCTGCTCGACTTTTCGCTTGCCCAGCTGGGTCCAGCAGAACTGGCAGACGTACTCGTAAAGATCGCCGTCCGGGAGGATGAGCAGCAGCCGCTCGTCGACCGGCTGGGCCCGCTGGCACTGAGGGCAGTAGAGGCTCGACGCCTTGAAGCTCTCGAACTGTTTCTCGGCTTTCGGTCGTGAGGCACGGGAGTAGGGCACGGGCTGGATTCTCGATCAGCCGATTGGTTCCCCTGAAACCTTTGCGCCCCCGGTTCCGTCTTCATATTCACATGCAACGATTTCGTGAGGCGGTCCGGCACTTCTGGATCGAATGGCTGCGGCCCCTGGCCGTCATCGCCCTGGTTCTGGGCTCCTTCCGTTCGGCGGTGGCCGACTGGAACGACGTGCCCACGGGCTCGATGCGGCCCACCGTGCTCGAAGGCGAGCGCGTCTTCATCTACCGTGCGGCCTACGACCTCAAGGTGCCCTTCACCACCTGGCGGCTCGCGCAGTGGTCCGACCCGAGCCGGGGCGACATCGTGGTGCTCTATTCACCCTTCGACGGCACGCGGCTTTTGAAGCGCGTGGTCGGGGTTCCGGGCGACCGCATCGAGATGAAAGACAACCGCCTGATCGTCAATGGGGTTGCCGCGCTCTATCGCGACACCGCGACGTTTGATGGCGCGTCCGTCGTGCTGCATGAAAGTGTGGACCGGCGCGAGCATCTGGTGGCGGTGGGCGATCGCCAAAGCACGTCGTCCACCTTCGGGCCGGTGCTGGTGCCCGCCGAGCGTTACCTGGTGATGGGCGACAATCGCGACAACAGTTTCGATTCGCGCTTCTTCGGCTTCGTACCCCGCGAGCAGATCCTCGGCCGCGCCACGCGCATCGTGGCCTCGGTCGACCCCGCCCGCAGCTTCCGCCCCCGCTTCGAGCGGTTCTTCAAACCCCTGATGTAGGGGCGCCCCTACGGTTTCACGCGGCGTTCGATGCCGGCAAGGGTGTTGGCCCCGCTGTCGCCCACATCGAGGAGCAGGCGGGCGCGGCGAAAGGCGGACTCGCGATCGGGGAGGAGGTTCTCCTCGCCGAGAACCGGGACCAGGGAACGCAGCACCCGGGCCGGCTGGGGCGCCGCCCCGTACAGGATCAGGGTGTGCTGCCGCTGAGCCAGGTGCTCGTGCAGGGTCTCGAGGGTGGTGAAGGCCGTGGTGTCCATGTACGACACATGCGTGAGGTCGAGCATCACCACCGTCTCGTCGGGCTCGCGTTCGAGGAGCGCGTCGAGCTTGTCGGCGGCTCCGAAAAAGAGCGACCCGAAGGCGCGGAAGTGGGCGATCCCTTGCTCGCGCGTTCCCACTCGCGTCACCTCGGTGACCTCGGCGATGTGGGCGATGAGGATCAGCGCGGAGATCAACATGCCGAGTTCCACCGCGATGGTGAGATCGAAAACCACGGTCACGAAGAAGACCGAGAACAGCTTGAGGTTGCGGGTGAAGGAGTGACGGTGGAAGGTCCGGAAGACCTCCCATTCGCCCATGTCGATGGCCACCGACATCAGGATGGCGGAGAGAGCGGCCAGGGGCACGCTTTTCGCCAGCGGCGCCGCGATCAGGATGATCAGGAGCAGCACCACCGCGTGGATCATGCCCGCGATGGGGGTCAGTGCTCCGCTCTTGATGTTGGCGGTGGTGCGGGCGATGGCGCCGGTGGCGGGGATGCCGCCGAACAGTCCGCTCGCGAAGTTCGCGATGCCCTGGGCCATCAGTTCCTGATTGGCGTCGTGGCGGTCCCGCGTCATCTTGTCGGCCACCACCGCGCACAGCAGCGACTCGATGGCGGCGAGCAGGGCGATGGTGAAAGCGGGCACGATGAGGTCGCGCAACTGGGCCAGGGTGATCTCCGGCAGGCCCGGCATGGGCAGGGCCCGCGGGATCCCCCCGAAGCGCGAGCCGATGGTTTCCACGGGAAGGCCGACGAGCGCGGTGAGACCGGTGGCGGCCACCAGCAGAAGCACGGTGGGCGGGGCGCGTCGCGCCCACTCCTTCGGCCAGAGGCGGAGGAGGAGCAGGCCTCCCACCGACATCACGATGGCCGGCCAGTGCGCGGTGGGCAGATGCCCCCAGATGGTCTCCACCATGGAGAAGAACTCCGCCGGCACCTTGTCGACGCGCAGCCCCAGAAAGTCGCGGATCTGGGCGAGGAAGATGAGCACCGCGATGCCGTTGGTGAAGCCCACGATGACAGGCTGAGGCACGAACTTGATCAGGCCGCCGAGCCGGAAGAAGCCCATGGCCACCAGCATGGCCCCCGCCATCAACGTGCAGATCACCAGGTTGGCGAAGCCGTAGCGATCGACGATGCCGTAGACGATGACGATGAAAGCGCCGGTGGGGCCGCCCACCGCCACCCGGGTGCCGCCGAGCGCCGAGATGAGGAAGCCCGCGACGATGGCGGTGACGATGCCGGCTTCGGGCTTCACTCCCGAGCCGATGGCGAAGGCCATGGCCAGAGGCAGAGCGATGATGCCTACGGTGAGGCCGGCCGACAGATCCGCGAGGAAGGACTCGCGGGTGATCGTTCTGAGGGCCTCGACCAGTCGGGGGCGGAAGGACAGCCGGATCATGCGGACCGGCCGGTCGGGCGCGCGTGGATCAGAGGTCTCGTAGCGCGGCTCCTACCGGCATGCGGGCCGCGCGAACCGCGGGGGGCAGGCCCCCGAGAATTCCCATGGCCAGAGCGAAGGCAAACCCGGAGAACAGGAGTTCCGGAGTGATCCGGAACGCGAACGACATGTGCGAGAAGGTCTGGAAGTTCATCGTACCTGTGGTGAGTCCGTTCACCGGGAGCACGATTATACAGCCCAGGATTCCGCCGACCGCCGAGATGAGGAGCGCCTCCATCGTGAATGAAGCGATCACGTTGCCGGAACCGAAGCCGATGGCCCGCAACGTTGCAATCTCGCGGCCACGCTCGGCGACCGCCGTATACATGGTGTTGAGCGCGCCGAACACCGAGCCCACCGCCATGATGATGACCACCGGCACGCCGACGCCGAGGATGAGCAGGGTGAGCTGCTGCGAGGACTTCTCGTAGTAGGTCGTCTCGCGGTCGACCTGCGAGGTCATCCGCGGATCGGTGTTGATCGTCGACGCGAACGCCTCGAGCCGGGTCTTGTCAATCAGCCGCGCCGTGACCGACTGAAAGACGCCGACCGGTCTTTGGAAGGCCTGGCTGAGCAGGGTGGCATCACACCAGACCTCGGAATCAAGGGCGCTGCCGCCCGCGTCGAGAATCCCCACGACCAGCCATTCGCGGCCGCCGATTCTCACCGTGGCGCCGACGTCGAGCCCGAGGTAAGCGTTCGCCGCGTTCTTGCCCACGACCACTTCGTTGGTCCCCAGGGTCAGGAACCGCCCGGCCGAGACCTTGACGCCCCTGCGGACATCAAGCACGCGCGGTCCGACACCGCGAACCTGCACGTTGCTGTCGTTCCCGTCGGATCGGGCAGGGAAGACAGCGAGCGTCACTACCTCGGGGCTCACCACGGGTCCGCGTTCGTCGCGTTCGACGAGGGGATGGTCTTCGATCACCCGGGTCTGGGCGAGGCTCACCACGCTGTCCATCTCCGCGGTGGCGCCCGCGCGGCGGATCACGGCGTTCTCCTCGAGACCTGAGGCGACGAGCGTGGCCCGAAAGCCGTTGGCGAGAGAAAGCGTGGCGATGAAGACCGCTACCGTGCCCGCGATGCCGAGGACCGCGACCAGCGAGCCCGTCCACCGCTCGCGCAGGCTTTCGAGGTTGTAGACAACGGGGATCACAGCCGGCGCAGAGCCTCGATGACGCTCAGGCGACGCGCGCCGAAGGCGGGGATGACGGCGGCGACCAGGCCCGTGGCGATGATGAGGATCGCGCCAAGGATGAAGCCCTGAACCGGGATGTAGAACGCTGGGAAGAAGCCGGTGGGGTCGCCGCGCAGCGTGAACAGGTGGCCGGCCAGAAGCCCGAGTCCGCCGCCAATGGCCGCCACCAGCACGCTCTCGAGGAAGACCAGGCGCAGCACGAAGTCGTCGGAGAAGCCCACGGCCTTCAGCACCGCGAGTTCGCCCGTCCGTTCGCGCACGCTCGCCGCAATGGTGTTGCCGGTGACGAGGAGCAGGGTGAAGAACACCACCGCGCCGATGGTGACGAGAAGGAACTTCACATTGCCCATGGCCTTGATGAAGGACTGGTTGAGCGCGCGTTCGGTGAGGGTGCGGGTTTCGTAAGGCGAGTTCGCGAACATGTCGTCGATCTCTTTGGAGACTTTGACTGTGTCGTCGATGTTCTTGAGCTTCACGATGTACCAGCCGACCATGTTCGCCATGTCGCCGCCCGCCTTGTCCTTGAGGTAGTCGTAGCGGAACCAGAACTGGGTGAGGTCGTCGAACTCGCGGGTTCCCGTGTAGATGCCGACGAGATCGAACTCCCAGAGCCCGGGGAAGATCCCGCCCTGCATGGGGATGCGGTCGCCGACCTTCCAGCCGAATCGTCGCGCGGTCGACTGTCCGACGATGGCGCCGGCCTTTGTCTGGAGAAACGCCTCCCACTGATCGGGAGGAACTACGAACTCGGAATAAAGGTCGCGCCATGT
>JAGNNV010000039.1 GCA_017990495.1 Vicinamibacteria bacterium | reverse complement strand
CAACACCGACACCCACCCCGTCACCAAGCGCCACTCCAGCCCCAACTCCCACCCCCGGCGCGCCCACGCCGACCCCTACGCCCACCCCTACGCCCACTCCTACACCCACTCCTACTCCGACGCCGACACCCATTCCGACACCCACACCCACGCCGACGCCGACATGCCAGGTGATTGTGTCCGTCAACCCACCGGGGGGAGCGGCCAATCCTTGCCAGGTCTCGTTCTCCACCGGCCCGGACGTCAACGTGACGGTCACGTCGTCTCAGACGTTTTTTCCCGCATGCGCGGCCACAGTGAAGCTGTCGGCCATCATCGGTCCACCGGCTTCTTTCGTAGGCGGACCCCAGGCGAGTTGGAGCGGCTCGTGTTCGGGCAACGCGATCGATACGCCGTGTTTGCTCACTGTGCCCTTGCCTCCGACCTCCACCGTGGTTCTTGAGTGCGGCTGCGAGACTGGGTTGCCCTTGGGCCTGCTTCCGACCTGCAGCGTTCGCTGAGCCCTACCTCTCAGCTCTCCCGCTGCCCTCGGCGCCGGAAGCCACCAGAACCAGCCCGGCCGCGAGCAGGGTCGCCCAGGCGGCATTGGCCGGGATCCGGAGCACACAGTCGACCAATGCGTGGATCAGCATCGTCGCGAGAGCGGCGAGGGCCGGGCGTGTGTTTGCGTCGCGCACAAGGCGGGGGGCGTTGAGCCAGGCCAGTCTCAGCACGTAGGCGGCCAGGAGAATGCCGAGCACACCGGTTTCGATGACCCACTGGAGATACTCGTTGTGCGCGTGGGGCCAGTACTCGAAACGAACCACGCGCTGGTACGGCCAGTAGGCCACCGCGAAAGCACCGAGGCCGCTGCCGGCGAGGGGGAAGAAGGCGAAGACCCGGAGGGCGTCGTTCCACACGAGAAGGCGACTCGCTTCGAAGTCGATATCGGCCAGGCGCACGAAGGCGCTGGGAACGCCGGTGGCGAAAAGCACGACCAGGAGCAAGGCAGATAGACCGAGGGCCACCCGCGGACGGTCGACGAGCAGCGGGCCGAGGCCGACGACAAGACCGACCCCCATCGCCATCAATCCACCGCGCGAACCGGCGGCCGCGCTGGCCGCCACGGTGAGCGCCAGAACCACGCCCAGGGCGAGGACGCGGGGGAAGGCCTCGGCAGCGCTGAAGCGTGACAGGCTGCGCAGATCGGCGCGCCGGATCGCGAGGCTGAGGAGGCCGGCCGAAACCGAACCCGCGAGGGCCATCAGATTCGAGTAGTGGTCGCGGTTGTAGTACGGGCCGAAGATGCCGCTTTCGTGAACGCCTGCGCCCGGCACACTGTAGAGACCATAAAGCCAGTGAGGATGGGCGGAGGCTCGTTGCACCAATCCCTCAAGAGCCAGCAGTCCGCCGAGGCCCGAGATCAAGGTCATGAGCGTCTGGAGCCGCCGGACCTGGACCGGGCGATCCGCGTGGAAGATGCAGACGATCAGACCATGAAGGCCGGCGACGAATAGCCAGGCCTGGTAAGTACCGGCGGGGCTGGCAGTGAGGGGCGCCCAGGCCGCGGGATCGACGGAGGGGAGCAGATGCGCGGCGAACGAGCCGGGAGAGACCTCCCGGAGTATCGCGGCCGGCAAAGGGACGGACTGAACCGCGAAAAGGGCATGGAGCAGCAATACCGGAGGCGGCAGCGGGCTGAAGCGGCGTATCTGACCTTGCGACCCCTTATCCCAATGCCTGATGAAGAGCGTCCCGAGGCCGAGGAGGATCCAGAGAAGGGAAAGGGGAACCCACACACCGAGGTTCACGGCGCCGAACCCGAGGGGGGAGAGCACGACGCTGAGTATCCCCACCCAGGCCAGGAACTCCAGAAGCCTGTCGGACGTCGCGCTCATGGCCGCGCGTCGCCCGCGCGCGGGCCGGCCGGGCGCGTGGTCGTGACCTTGATGAGAGTGCCGTCCTTCGCGAAAGTCATGCGGACGTCCGCCCGACCGTTCTCGTCGGTGTCAAGGTCTTCGAAGGCGAGGTAGCCGGCGCGGAAATCCTGAATGCGGTCGGCGCGCCCGTTCCGGTCGGAGTCGATTCGGATCTCGGCAATTCGCCCCGCCTCATGGATCTGCACCACCTCGAAGATTCCATCGAGGTCGGCATCAGTCTCCACTCGGTCGAGCCGTCCGGCCCGGTCGTAGCTCGCGACGCGATCGGGGCGCGCACCCTTCTGCGCAGTGGCTGAACGCAGGCGCTGTCCCATGGCCCCGAAGGTGTCCCACCGGTCGACACGCCCGTCGAAATCGGTGTCCATCTCCTCGATCCGCGCGCCGCCCAGACCCTCATAGGTGATGATCCGGTCCGAGACGCCGTCCTGGTTGCGGTCGATTACCCGGCGAGCGACCGCATGGGTGTGGAGATCGTAGGATGTCTGCTCGAAGGGCAGTTGAACGACCCGGGTCTCGACGCCATCGTGTCCCGTTTCCGTGCGCCATAGCGGCAGGTCGATCAGCGAACTTCGTCGAAACGCGGTCAGGGGAGCGGAGGCCATCACCGCGAGGACGAGGGCGAGGCCAAGTCGGCGAAGGGCGAGGCCGTAACGTGCCATGAGATTCCCTGATCTTATGCGCGCCTCCAAACGGTGCCGCCCGGGCTTTCGAGCCAATTGCCGGACGGGGCTAAACTGCCCACCGCGTTAACCATCACTGGAGGCACCATGTCCAATAACGAAAATTCATCCGCTTCGGGCGTCTTGTTGTCGTTCGTGGTTGGCGGACTCGCTGGAGCGGCTCTCGCCATCCTCTTCGCGCCGCGGGCGGGGAGAGAGACACGCGAGCTGATCGCCGATCGGGTCAAAGATGGGCTCGATAAGGGACGTCATCTGAAGGACGAGGTTGTGACGCGGTCACAAAGACTGCGGGACGACGCTGTCGATTTCGTGGAAGAGCGCAAAGAGCGCCTTGGCTCGGCCATCGAGGCGGGGCAGCAGGCCTATCGCGAAGCCCGCGATCGCAGCTGATCGCGCGGGTGGTTCTGTGCGGACAACAGTTTGAGAGTTTGGAGGGGTCGCGTCGATGAATGAGTGGGCCGGTGTGTTCCTCGGGATTATGGCGCTCGCCGCCGTGGTTCAGTGCGTCTTCGTGGTGATCGCCGCCCGGAGTCTTCGCAGAAGCGGAGCGCGCGTGCAGGAGATCGCGGAGAAGTTCGACACTGAAATGCGGCCGACCCTCCAGGACCTTCGGCAGGGAGCGGCGAACCTGCGGTCCATTTCCGACTCGGCGCGGGATCAGGCGACCAAGCTCGAGGCTCTGCTCGCCACCACCCTCGACAGCGTCGAGACCACCATCGAGTCCGCTCGCACCCTCGTGTTACGGCCCCTCGAGTCCCTTGGCGATTTGTCCGCCCTCTGGGGCGGCTTCCGTCGCGGGTTCAGCGCCTATCGCGAATCCGAATCCCGCCGCCGATCCGCTCCGCCGGCCGCGCGCCGGCCGGATGACTCCGACGAACACATGTTCATCGGCTGACCCCGAGACGATGCCCCGGAACCGGCCAATCGGCGACGTGGTGGAAATCCTCAAGGGTTTTTCCGCGCAGACCATGACCAGCGAGGCCGTCCTCGATGTCTGCCTCGACACGGAAATCCAGGACGCGTCGCTCGCGCCCTACGTCCACTTCCACGACGCGATGTACACGCGGAACCTCATCTATCGCAGCGACCTCTTCGAGGTGATGGCGGTGTGCTGGGGTAAAGGCCAGAAGACCCCGCTCCATACTCACAACGGCCAGTTGGGTTGGATGATGGTGAGCCGTGGTGTAGCCGAAGTGACGAACTTCAAGTGGAAGGGCTGCAACGCCTCCCACGGCCAGAACGTCGACGGCCTCGACTGCCTCGCCGGCGCCACCGAACTCGAGCTGGGCCGCGAGAGGGTCGAGACGTGCGCCCGTGGCGGTCACGTAAACGTCATCGATCGTGAGCGGACGATCCACCAGGTGGCCGTGGTGGGGAGCGAGCCCGTGGTTTCCGTCCACATCTACTCCCGGCCCATCGAGTCGTGTGTGGCCTTCGATCTGCAGACCCCGCGCTGTTATCGCCGTCAGCTCCGCTACTACAGTAAGTACGGAGACGTCATCATGACGCCGGCCGAGGTGCAGGGCCTGAACGCCGGCCTTCAGATAAGAGCAGCGTCGACCGCCTGAGGGGCCGCCTCCGACATGGCCACTCAGACTGGAAGCAAGGATCGCGGGCCGCGGATGCGCGGCGCCGATCTTCTGGCCCAGGCCGCGCGATGCATGGAGAGCGACGTCCCGGCCGCGCTGGTCACCGTGGTGGGCGCGCAGGGCTCCACCCCGCAGCGCCCGGGAGCCCGGATGATCGTCTACGCGGACGGAACCGTGAACGGGACGATCGGCGGCGGGTGTGTCGAAGCCGAAATGGCGCGTCGGGCGCGTATCGCCATCGAGAACGGCCGGCCTTCACTTACGAGCTACGACCTCACCAAGGAGCAGGCGGGCGAGGAAGGCCTGGTGTGCGGCGGGCGCATGGAGGTGTTTATCGAACCGCTCGAGCCCACGCCCGATCTGGTCATCCTTGGCGCCGGGCACGTGGCCCGGCCGTTGTGTGCTCTGGCCGCGACCACCGGATTCCGCGTATCGGTGCTCGACGACCGGGAGAAATACGCGACCGAGGAGAGGTTTCCCGAGGCCTCGCGGGTATGTGTGGGGGATTTTGATACCGCCGCGTCCACGTTGCAGATAACTCCCCGCTCCTTCGTGGTGGTGGTGACCCGCGGTCACCGCGGCGACGCCGTGGCTCTCGCGTCCTGCCTGTCCGTCAAGCCGCGGTTCCTCGGACTCATGGGCTCCCGCGCGAAGATGGTGCACGTATTCGCAGAGCTGGTCGAGCGCGGATTCACGTCGGAGGATCTGGCCCGGATCGAAACCCCGGTGGGTGTCGAGATCGGCGCGGAAACGCCCGAGGAGATCGCGGTGAGCATCGTGGCACGGATGATTTCCGTGCGCCGCGGGGTTCAGGCCGACCGGATTCGTTCGATGGCCGCCCCGGTTCCAGGGAGGCTCGGCCGCATCGGCGCCGAGGTGCTCGCCACAGATTGACCGCACCGCGCATCGGAGGATAGAACGCCCCCCCGCGCCCGTAGTTGACGGAAACCGCGGTACCCAAGGAGAATAGGGGCGTGAAGTGGTCCATCCTCCGCCCGTTGTGTCTCTTTTTTCTGGCCTCATTGGCTGCGGCGCAAGCCCAGCCCCCTGACCCAACTGCTCTGCGCCCGGCGGACATCATCGACGTGGTTGTGCTCGGTCAGCCCACCCTCTCTGCCGACTTCGTTGTCGACAAGGACGGCGCGATCTCATACCCGCTGATTGGACGAGTGGAAGTGGCGGGCCTGGCACCCGGAGACCTTGCGAAGAAACTCCAGGCGCTCTTGGGCAATGGCTTCATCCGCCGCCCCGAGGTGTCGGTTCGCGTCAAGGAATACCGCTCACGACCCGTGCTGGTGCTTGGCGAAGTGGCACGACCGGGCATCTTTGCGCTCAAGGGCGATCGCGCTCTTTTGACCATACTCGCCGAAGCGGGCGGGCTCACCGCGAACGCGGGACATGAATTGCTGGTGGCGCGCCCACCCGAAGGGGCCGAGAGCCGGGCCATCGAACAATTCACCTCGATGCCTATCGTTCCCGGCCTTTCCGACGTGGTCCCGATCTCTGATACTGAAGAACTCCCCCCCGGAGCTTTGCCTGGCTCGGATGTTTTCCGGGCCAGCTTCCGGGAACTCATGAAGGGAAACCCGGAGCAGAACGTCATTCTGGAAGGGGGCGACCTCATTTTCGTGCCGCGGGCCGCACAGATTTTCATCACCGGCCAGGCGGCGCGTCCGGCCACGCTCAAGTACATCGACGGAATGACGGTTCAAGACGCGCTCCAGCAAGCGGGCGGCATCTCCGAACGCGGATCGATGAAGCGGCTGAAGGTGATCCGCTTTGAGGACGGCAAGCGTCGCGAGCTGAAGGTTCAGTTGACCGACGTCCTCAAGCCCGGAGACACCTTGAACATCGGAGAACGATTCTTTTGAGCCGTGAGCAGGGACGTTGCAGGGAGACCACTTGAGTTCAACCGGAGGTATGTTGCGCGCGGTGCCCCCGCCGGAGGACCGTTACCCGCAGATGGGTGAGCCGGTGGCCCAGCCGGAAGGAGTTTCAGAATGGGTGAAGTTCACCCACTCTCTTTGGCATAGCCGCTGGCTGATCGTGGCCTGCGTGGTGGTGTCTCTCATGATGGCCACCGCTTATAACTACACCGCGCGTCCACGCTACGAGGCGGTGGCCCAGATCCAGATCCAGAAGACCCGCCCCGACCTCACCCCGGGCAGCGATGTCGTGGAGGCGGTGACGCCCGAGTGGATCGAAACGCAGTATCGAATGATGGTGGGTAAGTCCATGCTCACCAAGGTAGTGGAGCGGTTCGACTTCACCAGCTCGCCCGAACTCAGCACCGGTCCGATGCGGTCGCCGATCGAACTCATCCGAACCAAGATCCTCGGCCGCCCCATCGAGGACTTCGGCGCCGGCATCGCCGTCGCCCCCGCAGTTTCGGCCTTCCGGTCGCGGATCACGATCCGACCTGTGCCACGAACCAACCTGGTCGATCTGGTGTTCCGCGCCTACGATCCCGAGTTCGCGGCCAAGGCGGTCAACGGGCTGGCGCAGACTTTCATCGAGGAATCTCTCTCGGTCCGTTCCGATCAGTCGAGCGAGGCCACCAAGTGGCTCGAAACCCGACTCCGGGCGGAGCAGGAGCAGGCGAAGTCCAGCTTCGAGGCCCTTCGCTCCTACGAGAATCGCAGCGGGACCTCGAATCTCGAAGCCCGCCAGCGCCTGGTCGAAGCGCGGCTGCAGCAGGCAAGTTCCCAGCTCATCGAGGCCAGCGCGGAGAAGGCCTCGCGCAAGGCGTATCTCGACCAGTTGCGCGGAATGAGTCCGAACGAGTTGCTCAGTTTGCCCGAACTCGCCACCAACGCCACTTTCCAGGCCATGCGCAAGGAACTGGTCGAGGTCGAGTTTCGCAAAGCCGAGCTCGATCAGAGCCTCGGGCCCAAACATCCCGATGTGGTGGGGCTCGCCACCAGGATCACCGCCATCAAGTCGGCCCTCATCTCTGAAGCGAGGGGAGCGGTGCGTGCCGTGGAGGTGGCCTACGAGGCAGCATCCCGGCAGGAGGCGGTTCTGGCGGGCTCGGTGAGCGCGGCCCAGGCCGAGATGGCGGCGCTGCGGGACAAGTCCCCCGAGTATCAGACGCTCAAGCGCGATGCCGATGCCTCGAGCGAAATCGCGCAGCAGCTCGCCAAGCGCGGCAAGGAAGCAAGCGTCGAAAGCGCGGTCACCGACCGCACCGTGCGCTTGATCGAACCGGCCGAGCCTCCTCGCGGCGCGGTGTTCCCCGACCGGAGCGGAAATCTACAAATTGCTTTCCTTGTGGGCCTCGCCGCGGGGGTGCTTCTGGTCGCCGCGCGCGAGAGACTCGACAGCACCCTCAAGACACCAGACGACATCCGCGACGCGTTGCGGATACCGTTTCTCGGCTTCGTGCCCGACCTCACCACGCTGCCCGACGCGGGGGTGAAACAGAACATGAGCGCGATCCGTCAGCCCGCGTCGCCTCTCTCGGAATCCTATCGGGTGATTCGTACGAATGTGATGGCCTCCGCCGCGTCGGCGAACGCGCGCGTCCTTCTTGTCACCAGCATTCATCCCGGGGAAGGGAAGTCGACTACGGCCATGAACCTGGCGGCGGCGATCGCTCAGACCGGCGCCAGCGTCATCCTCGTGGATTCGGACCTGCGAAGGCCCACCGTTCACTCGAATCTAAGTCTGCCGCGCGTGCCCGGTCTGCGGGACCTGCTCGCCAATCGGGTGCCGCTTTCCGAAGTCGTGCGCCCAGGGCCTATCCCCGGCCTCTCGGCCCTGACCGCCGGCGCCACCCCGCACAACCCGGCTGAGCTTATGGGCTGCGAAGAGATGCGGGCACTGCTGCGCAGCCTGGCCGAGGCCTACACCTGGGTGATCGTCGACGCCCCTCCCGTTGGAGGCATGGCCGATGCGCTGATCATCGGCGGACTCGTGGACGGAATTGTCCTGGTGGTTGAGGGCGACCGCACAACCAAAGCCGTCGCCGCGGATGGAACCGCCCAATTGGCTTCGGTCGGCGGGCGGGTCCTTGGCGCTATCCTCAACCGCGTGGATGTGAAGAAGAACTCGTACTATCTCTCTCGTTACGCCACCGGTTACTACGGTGGGTACGGCTCGTATGGGGCCGTCTACTCCCAGTATGGCGTGGGGGGCCGAACCGGGGGCGCCGACGGCCGGCGGGATAAATAGGACTTACGCTTGCCACATTGGCATGGTTCGTGTAGTGTCATTTCACAGCTTCGTTCAACAACTTGGGTCGTAAACTAGCGCGGGCATCTCGAGGGTTCAAACATTGACCACCAAAAAATTCATGGGAGTATTTCTCTCTATCAGTATGGCGCTCCCCTCGGGAGCGACGGCCAGCACCACCGGGGGCACCATCAAAGGAACTGTGTCCATGGCCGGGCGCGGCCTGAGCGGCCTCTCGCTCACTGTGGTGAACGTTGAGACAGGCCAATCGTATGCGGTGCAGTCTTCCGCCGACGGTTCCTTCTCAGCCCTCGTGCCGGCCGGCTCGTACGTATTCTCGAGCCCCGGGCGGGCAGGCGTTTCCATTGCTCGCGCCCCGCTGTCCGTCGACGTCGCCTCGGGCAAGGTCGCTTCGGCCAACATTGAAGTGGCGTCCCTCTCCGCGCAGAATCCGGCGGCTCCCGGCGGCACGGCGACCATCACCCACAGCGCTTCGAACTGCATCACCGAGGGTGAGTTCACTCTCATCGAAGCAATCTTCGAGCCTCTGGCCTCCGTGGTCAACGGTCGCCTCTACTTCAAGTCGAACCTGAGCCCCGAGTGGTTCTACACCGAGTTCGAACGCATCGAACCCGCGGTGCCGGGCGGCCCCACGCATCGCGCCTTCATCCCCAAGGTCAATCAGGGTGGTGGCATCGAGACCATCGACTACTACATCCAGGTCACCTCCTCCGATTTCGCTGAGACCAAGTCCCCGGAGAACCAGGTCAAGGTCGTCGCGGGAGCGACGGACTGCAGCGGATCGCTCGCTCCCATCGGTACGCCGAGCGGTTCGGTCTCCGTGCTCTCCGCCTCCGGTTCGGCCGCGGGTTCGCTGGCCGGTTTCGGTGGTATCGCGGGCGGCGCTCTGGGCGTGGCGGGCATCGCGGGCATCGTCGGCGGTGTTCTCGTCGGCGGCGCGGTGGTCAATGAGGTCACCGGCGGAACTCCGACTCCGACTGCAACCCCGACTCCTTCCACTCCCACCCCTACTCCCACCGCCACTCCTACTCCCACGCCCCAGGCGTCGTGCTCCGTTACCGTCACCACAACCCCCGATGCTCCGGGTGGCGACTGGGGCCAGGCAGGGACCGTGGCGCCACCCAACACCCCCGGATTGCAGGACGGACTGGTGCTCTTCTCGGCTCTGCCGCGCTACTGCTCGGTGGTGGTGACAGAGGGCAGCGGGGGAACGCGAACGATCAGCGGAACCTTGACTTTCCCCATCTCGTGCGGCGTGCCGGCCTTCTTCGACGCGGTCGTGGCTCCGCCCACGTCCAAGATCGGTCCGCTGGGCGCCACGTGGGGTGGTGACTGCGGTGGTCAGGCGCTTGGTACTGCCAACTGCCGATTCCCTAACGGCGTCAATACCTCGAAGAACATCACCCTCACCTGCGCGACCCGCTAGTCGAGTACTCCGGAAGATAGAAATGGCCGACCTTCGGGTCGGCCATTTTTATTGGAGGAAGATACCTTTAGTCGCGGTGTCGAATGGCGGCGAGGGCGAACACACAGACGAGCACCGCCACGCTTGCCGGAATATGCACGGGTAGATCGAGAAAGGCCTGGGTCCCGAATGCAGCGGCCACTCCGAGGCAGGCCTCTCGTCCCCACGACTCGATCCGGACGGTTCCGCGCAATCGTTTGAGGACGACCACAACCACGAGCACCCCAAGGAGACCCGCCTCGATCAGCCACTGGAGATAGTCGTTGTGTGCGTGAGGCCAGTATTCGTAAGTGACATTGGTTTGATAGGGCCAGTACGCCGAGCCAAAGGTTCCGATTCCCGAGCCGAACAAGGGAAAGAAGCGAAAGAGGCTGGTCATATCCACCCAGGGCGTCCATCGGCTGGTCAGGACATCAGCCTGCAGGAGGCGGTAGAACACCGCGCTCCCGCTGAGCGCGACGATAGCGCCGGCGAGGGCGACGGTCGCAAGCAAGACCCGCTTGCCGAAGGTACGGTAGGACAGAAGCGCCAAGGCGACAAGGGCGGCAAGGGCTCCTGACCTCGAACCGGAGGCGGCGCTGGTGAGGGCGAGGAAGCCGGCGGCGCCGCACAGCGCGATCACACGGGCCAGCGCAGCGGGGTCGCGCAACAGGCGCAGCAGCCCGTGACCTTCAAGCACTAGGGACGCGGCCAGACCAGCGGCGAGGCCCGCCCCCATCGACGTGATGGTGGCGAAGTGATTGCGATTGAAGTACGGGCCGAAGACTGAGTTCTGAAAGCCCATTTCCACTTCCACCGGGATCACGCCGTAGAAGTGGTACGGTCGCGCGGAGCGAGATTGCCAGAGCCCCTCGGCGGCCAGGACGACGGCCACTCCCAGAAGAAGACGAAGGATGGTCGGACGAAGGCGTCCGGGGAACCCCTGAAGTCCCAGGAAAAGTCCCTGCATTCCGGCCACATAAAGCCACGCCTCGACCGTGGCTGCGGGCGAGACCGAGAGGGGCCTGAAGCTCCAGGCACCCGGATCAGGCAGAAAGTGGACGGCGAACGCTCCCGGGGAGAGCAGGTGAAGCAACGGCCCCGGAAGAGGGACAAGCTGGAGGGCGAAGAGCGCGTGCAGCGGAAGGAGCGCGCGCGAGACCGCAACTCCCGCATCGTCGAGGTCGCGCCGTCCCGACCTCGACCGCAGGAATGCCACCGCGATGCCGAGGCCGAGCCAAAGTTGGCAAAGCGGAATCCAGACGGAACGGTAGACGGCTCCAGAAAAGAACGGGCTCAGGCAGACCGTGGCGAAGCAGAGCCACGCCACCGGCCCCAGCAGTGCGTCAAAGCGCAAGCGACTGGACCCCGACCTACCTGTTGAGGCGTTCGACCTTGGTGATGGCCCCGCTCTTGTTGTGGAGGATGCGGATGTCGGCCTTGCCGTCGCCATCCCGGTCGATCTCTTCGGTGACGAGGCTGCCGTTCTCCCAGATCTGAACGCGGTCGCGTTTCCCGTCGGAGTCGGAGTCGATCTCGGCCCGGATCAGACGACCCTTGACGAACATCTCGAGACGCTCTCGCCGACCGTCGTGGTCGGTGTCGGTCTCGACCTGGGTGGTGACGCCGGTGGCGGGGTCGATCTCGACAAAGCGCTCCGGGGTGCCGCCCCGGGCCGACGTCGAGTAGCGCAGCATGGCCCCCGCTTCGTTGTAGGTCTCCCAACGGTCGATGCGGCCGTCGCGGTTTTCGTCCAACTCGAGTCGATCCGGGGTTGATCGGCCGGAGAAGTAGGCAAAGACGTCCGGACGACGGTCGCCGTTGCTGTCGAACTGGATCTGACGGAGACTCCCATCGAGGGCGTAATGGTAGATGTAGGGAGGCTTCTCCAGCAGTCGGACCTCGACCCCGGCGGAGTCCTTGATCAGCTTCCAGGGAGGCAGGTCCGGGGCCGGGGGTTCAGATCCCATCCCGCAGGCTGCTGCGGCCAGCGCGATACCGGCGATAATCACTAGACGCATGCAGCCATGATAACAAGACACGACTGAGCATGAACCCACATCCCCGGCAGCGAAGAGATCCACGCGGTTGAAAGAGAACGAAACGGCCACCGGGGAATCCCGGAAGTTCGAGGTCTGGGCCTTCGGTGGCGGAAAAGGCGGCACAGGCAAGAGCGCGCTTGCGTCGTCGGTCGGCTTTCAGTTGTCGCGGCTTGGGAAACGGGTGGTCCTGGTCGATGCCGACTTTGGAGGCGCGAACCTGCACACCTGCATGGGCATCCCTGCGGTGAGCCGAACTCTTCTCGATTTCCTTCGCGATGGAGGAGGAATGGTGGACGAGTATGCGGTTGCCACCCCCTATCCGAACCTCAGACTGATCGGGGGCCGGGTCGACGAAGGGACGGGGAGCCTGCCCGCGGGCTGGCCGCAACGCCTCTCCACCGCGCTGCGCGCTCTGCCCGTCGACGTTGTGGTCATCGACCTCGGGGCGGGCACCTCTCCCGACACAGTGGAAGCGATGAACCTGGCGGACCTGAAGGTGCTGGTCGCGGTCCCCGAGCCTAGTTCCACGGAGAACGTGGCGAGTCTGCTGCGCACGCTCTGCCTCCAGCGGCTGGCCCAACGCAGCCCCTCGGCCGATGTGCGCCGCCGGATCTCCGAGGTGCTGTCCGGTCAATCGACGTCCCGAGTGCGAAAGCTCGACGATGTGTTCCGCGAGATCGAGTCGGTGGATCCTTCTCTGGTCGGTGCGGCCCGGGCGGTGGTGGGTGAGATGGCGCTCACCCTGGTCACCAACCAGGTGCGCGACGAGGCCGATCGCAAGTTCGGCGCGCAGACGGCGGCGGTGATCCGTCGACATTTTGGGGTCCCGGTCGGGTATGCCGGTTTCGTGCATCATGACGACGCGGTCTGGCGGACGCTCCGCCGCGGCAAGATGTTCATGGTCGACGCCAGCCGCTCGCGCGCGGCCGAGGACATCAGGCGCCTCACCAGGAACCTCCTGCGCCGGGCTGACCTGTCGCCGGTCTTCTGAGGAACCAGGGCAAAGCATCACGTGAACAAGAAGAACTACTACGAGATACTGGGAGTCGCTCCCCACGTTGGATCAGGACAGATCCAGGCCGCCTACAGATTCACCCGAAGTCTCTACTCCGGTGAGTCGACGCCCACCTATGGATTGCTCGACGCCGAGGAACGCGCGGAGATGTTGGGTCTCGTGGAAGAGGCGTACTCGGTGTTAGGCAACCCGAGCGCTCGCCGCGACTACGATCTGCAGGCAGCCGGCGCCGGGCCTGCCCCGGCGGTGATCGAGGCTCATCAACCACCACCGTCACCGCCGCGGCCGCGTCGTGACGAGCCCAGGTCGCAGGTGCCTGCGGAGCAGGCCGCTGCCGCCGCCCCGGTTGCCCAGCCGCCCAACCCGGAGCCGGTCAAGGTGCCGGAACAGGTCAACGGTGCGGTGCTCCGGGCCCTGCGGGAGAGCCGCCACCTGTCCATCGATCAGATCGCCGCGCTGAGCAAGGTGGGGAGCCGCTTTCTTCGCGCCCTGGAGGAAGATCGGCACGAGGCGTTGCCAGGCCGGGTCTTCGCGCGCGGATTTCTTATCGAGTACGCCCGAGCGATCCGCGCCTCCGAGACCGAGCTTGTCGAGCGCTATCTCCGGCACTGGCCGGTGAAATGACGACTCCTCGGAGACGCGGGGATTCGACGCGGTGGCGCTCTGACCTTTGTCATGCGCGAGGCGGGGGCAAGGTTCGGCGCAACCTCTCGGATAAGCTCGGTAAGTGCAGAAGATTCCCCGTGCGCTGGATGCGGCCGAGTTGCGAGTTCTCGGAGCGCTGCTTGAAAAACAGCAGACGACCCCGGAGCTGTATCCCCTCACCGTCAACGCGCTGATTCAAGCCTGCAATCAGAAAACCGCGCGTGAGCCGGTCATGGAGATGTCGGAGGGGGCGGTTCATGGGGCATTGCGTCAGCTCTCTCAGGAGGGGTTCGCGACGCGGTCCGAAGGGGTGCGCGTCACCCGCTGGGGCCACGCTGTGGACACTCGGTGGAACCTGGATCCCGGGCGCAGGGCGGTGATCACCCTTCTCCTGCTGCGAGGCCCCCAGACCCCGGGAGAACTCCGTAACCGCAGCGAGCGGCTCCACGCTTTCGCCTCAGTGGGCGAACTCGAAGATGCCCTCCTCACTCTGGCTGAGGAGCCGGAGCCTCTGGTTCGCGAACTCCCGCGCGGCCCCGGTCAGAAGGAATCGCGCTGGATGCACCTTCTCGGCGGGGAAGTGGTCGAGGAGCGGGAAACCCCAGCCGTCAAGCGCTACGCGGCCGACGAGGGCGAAGAACTGGTGGCGAAGGTCGCCGACCTCAACCGGCGCCTGCGCGAAGTGGAGCGGATCGTGGCCGAGCTCACTGCCGCGCGCGCCTTGTCCCGGGATGATTCATGACCAACGAATACAAAGTGCAATGCGTGAAACTCGGCGCTGAACTACCGGGCCTGGAGAAGGCGCCTTTCTCGAGTCCTCTCGGGCAGCGCATCCACGCCTCGATCTCCAAACAGGCCTGGGAGATGTGGCAGGAGGAATCGCGCACCATCATGAACCACTATGGCCTGTCGATGGCCGATCCCGATTCGCGAAAAAAGCTCCGCGACGAAATGGTCAAGTTCCTGTTCGGCGCGGAATCAGCCGCGCAGGGCTGAAACGCTCGTCTTCGAACTGGTGACCCGCGGAGGACTCGAACCTCCAACCAAAAGATTAAGAGTCTTCTGCTCTACCATTGAGCTAGCGGGCCTCTTGGCGCATGCGGACGAACGATTCCGACGGCGCGAACGCAGATTATCTCCGATCTCATCGAAGCAATCAAGAAGTTCGCGCGCGCTTCCTCGTCATATCTGATCGCCGAAAAGGCGCACCACCGCGTCACCGAGCCGGGGCATCCGGGCGAAAACCGAGGCCGCCGAATTGGCGAGCGACGGTCGGGAGACGAGGCCGTAGAGCAGAAGAGCGGCCGATCCCTTGTAGCGACGGAGAGCCCGAAGCTTCGCCTCGTAGTCATGAAAGGCCTCGGCGTCTCCGGCGAGGGAGTCGCGGATGGCCCGCGCACTCAGGACTCCACTGGCGATGGCATGGGCAATGCCCTCGCCGGTGAAGGGATCGAGAAAACCGCTGGTATCGCCGCAGGCGATAAACGGTCCTCGTGACTGGCGGCGGGAGACAAGGCGCAAGGGGCCGATGACACGGATGGGTTCCCCGATCTCCGCCGCAGCAAGACGACCTGCCACCTCGGGAAAGCCCGCCACATGGCGCTTGAAGTCGGCGGCCATGGTTCGCGGCCTTATGTCCATCCGATTCCGGAAGAGCACGTAGCACACGTTGGCCGAGGTCTTCGAGAGCGGCGCGATTCCGCAATACCCGCCGTTGCCGACCTGCATCTCAGCGAGGTCCGAGAGGTCGGAGACTCGCTCGCAGTGCGCGCGAACCGCATACCGCCTCTTCCCGTCATCGGTCGTTGGGCGGCCCGCAAGTTCGAGAAATCCCAACTGCCGCGCGATGAAGCTCTGCCGCCCGTCGGCAACCACAACCCTTCGGGCCTCGATCCTCTGCATGGCCAGGCCTTCGGTCGACCGCGTGAGCACGGTTGCGCCCCCGCCCGCATTCGGCTCCGCGCTCACCGCTTCGATTCTCTCTCGGACCCTGACGCCGCGCCGCCGTGCGCTGGCCAGCATCTCCTGATCGAAGATGGTGCGACGGATGGCCAGGCCTTCCGAGCCGCGACCCGGCCGGTATCGCCCGAAGAACGTAACGCCGTGCGGTGAGCGGATTCGCATGCCGCGAACCACCTGGGAGGGGGGAGGCTCGGCTGCCGAATCGCCACCCTCGCCATCGCCTGGGTTCCACATCCCGATAGCGCGCAGGCGAGCCAGGGCGCCGGGCGACAGGCTCTCGCCGCAGATCTTCTCCCGCGGGAAGGCGGCTCGGTCGATGAGAGTGACCTCCACCCCCGCGCTCGCCAGTTGAAAGGCCGCGGTCGACCCGGCGGGGCCGCCGCCGATGACCAGGACGTCGGTTCGGTCCGCGCTCATCGCGCGACCGTTCGAGCCGTCGGCCCGACGGTCATCAGCCGCGCGGGGCCGCGCCGCGCCACAGGCTGAGCTCGATCGCGAAACCCGGACCGAAGCCGATGCCGAGAGCCGTGGCGCCCGGGGCGAGACCGCGCAGGGCACGTTCGAGGCAGAACAGGATCGTGGCCGAACTCATGTTGCCGTGATCGCGCAGGACCGACCGAGAGGGCTCGAGCTGCGCGGCGGAGAGCCCCAGCTCCTCCTCGGCCACGTCGAGCACCTTGCGCCCACCCGGATGGATGGCGAAGGCCGCCAGCGCCTCGAAGCGAATCCCGTTTTCCTCGAGGAACTCGATGACCATGGGTCGAAGTTTGCCGCGGAGGAAGTCGGGGAGCCGCTTGTCGAGAACCAGCTTCAGGCCGCTGTCGACCACGTCGTAGCCCATGGCGCCAAGGCTGTCGATCAGAAAGTAGCTCGCCGCGTTCACGAGCTCGATGGAGGCCCCGGAAGCCAGAGGGTGATCGGCGCCGACCAGAACCGCAGCGCCCCCTCCATCCGCGAAGAGCGCGGTCGCCACCAGATTTGTGGCCGAGGGGTCTCGGGCCTGGAAGGTGAGGGAGGAGAACTCGATCGCGACAACCAGCGCGGCGGCCCTCGGGTGAGCGGTTACGTAGTCGGCGGCGCGAGCGAGCGCGACCGCACCTCCGGCGCAACCCGCCTCGGTGATCGGCAGCTTGACCAGGCGCGGGCCAAGGTGAAGCGCGTCCGCGATATGCGCATCGACGGCGGGGATCATGAATCCCGTGCAAGAACTCGAGACGAGAATGTCGACGCCGGGCAGGCCGGCCTTGGCCAGAGCCGATCGGGAGATCTCGATGCCGACGCGAATCATCGCCTCGCGATAGGTGGAGTTTCGCTCGGCGAACGAGGCGTCGACGAACACCTCGGCGAGGGGCCGCAGAGAAGACCGCGTGGAGACCCCCGATCGGGAGAAGAGACGTTCGACTGCGCGAGGATCCACCTCGGCGCCGGTCTTCTCGAGCCAGGCCAGGACTTCCGCCGTCACCTCGCTCTGTTGATGTTTGAACGAGCTGGGGGACGTCTCAATCGTGGCTAGAAAGGGCAATGAGTCCGATAGTCAGCGGGTAGTTCGATGGAAGTGCGCGGGTCCGGGAGGAGAAGTCTTGGAGGGGGCGAGTCCCAAGCTTAAGGGACTCGCCCGTTCTGAGCCTTCCTAGAACGGAACGTCTTCGTCGGAAGCCTGGAAGTCGTCGGCCGGACCGGGGCCCGGTTCGCCCGATGGAGTAGAGCGAGGGGCTCCGTCGCCACGGGAGCCGAGAAGCACGATACGTGAGTTGAAGCCGCTCACGCGGATCTTGGTGACGTTGCGCTTGATGCCATCTTTGTCGGTGTACTCGTCGTACTTGATCGAGCCTTCGACATAAAGCGGCTTGCCCTTGGTGACGTAGTCGCGCACGACCTGTGCGGTCTTCCCGAAGACCTCGACCCGGTGCCACTCAGTTTTCTCCTGCTTCTGGCCGGACTTGTCGGTCCAGCTCTCCGACGTGGCGAGGGAGAAGTTGGCGATGGGTTCGCCGGATTGGGTGTAGCGGATCTCGGGGTCTTTCCCGACATTGCCGATGAGCGTCACTTTGTTGACTGAGGCCATTTGAGTTTCCTTGTTGTGGTTGTTGTCGTAGCTTGAGAGAGATGGCGAGCTTGGCCCCGTTCGGAGTGCTTAGCGGCTCAGGGCTGACCGAGTTTTTCCCGAGCCAGGCGGGCGGCGGGCGATCCGGGGAAACGTTCGACCACGAAGCGATATTCGAGAATGGCCTGAGAGCGCCGTCCGAGCGCTTCAAGGGCCACGCCCTTCTTGTATCGGGCGTCGGGGATCTTGTCGCTGGCCGGGAAGTCGCGCAGCAGGGCGTTGAAAGCGGTCACCGCATCTTCGTACTTGGCCTGCGCCTGAAGGCACTCGCCGACCCAGTATTGGGCGTTGTCGGCCAGATCGGTGTCGCGATAGAGCCGAAGGTATTCCTGGAAGCCCTGGATGGAGAGTTCGTAGTTCTTTCGCGCGAAATCGCTGTAGGCCTGTTGATAGAGATCGCGCGGGGCGAGGGTGGGCGCCTGAGTCGCGGTTGTGCCGCCCGAACCGTCGGGCGTTCCAGCGCCGGGAGGAAGCCCCTGCGACGGACCGGGCCCGGTGCGCAGCCGATCGGAGATCTCCGAAAGGCGCTCCTGCTGATCCTTGATCGCCACCATGGCCCGTTCGTCCTGGAGCTTGAGGTCCTGTTGCAGCTTCCGGAGCAAGACGGATTGCTCGGAGAGCAGGTCGAGGATGCGCTGGAGTTCCTTCTGCGACTGGGCGCGCGCCTGCTCCGCCTCGGCGACCTGCCCCTGCAGCACGGAGATCTGCTGGGTAAGGGCCAGATACTCCTTTTTATCGGCCCGGGCGGGCGAAGGGAGGAGCAACAGGCCGACGGCGAGCGCCGCGCTGGCACGGAGAGAGAGGCGAAGGGCAGAGATCATGGGGGTCGGAGTCTTTTCTTGTTCGGACGAGGATGATATCGGCGACGTCATTCGGTTGAGGTCCTTTCGTTGACGATGGCTCATCGAAGTGGCTGGCTCCAGTCGGCCTGGACGCTGTTGCCCGGGCCCACGGAGAGGGTGCGGCTGCGCAGGCCCATGCGATCGATCTGGGTCAGCCGCCACGTGCCGCCGCGGTTACAGGAGAACACGAGATGCCGGCCGTTTGGAGACCAGGAGGGATATTCGCAACTGCCGCGCCCGGTGGTCAACTGACGGACCTGGCCGGTCGCGAGGTCGATCACCGCGATCTCGAACCCTCCGTCCTCCAGCCTGGACGAGTAGGCGATCTCGGCGAACTCGCGCGACGGATTCCACGCGCAGGCGTCGTTGTAGTTTCCGACTCGGGAGAGCCGGCGCAAATTCAGGCCCTCGTGGTCCATCACCCAAAGCTGGGCGCTGCCGCTTCGGCCCGAGGTGAATGCGATCTCGAGCCCGGACGGGCTCCAGCACGGCGCGGTGTCGTTGGCTTGGCCGCCGGTGAGGTTGCGGGCGCCGCTGCCATCGATATTCGCCACCCAGATGTTGAACTTGCCGCCCCGATCGCCGCTATAAGCAATGCGCTTTCCGTCGGGGGACACCACGGGGGCGATGGCCTGCGCATCCTCCGGCTCGCGCGTCACGTTTGGCACCACCCGGCCCTCGAAGATCCACGACAGGAAGACCTTGGGCGCGCCCAGTTTGTAGGAGGTATAGGCGAGACCTCGGCCCCCAGGCGTCCAGGCAGGGAGAATCGAAATATTCTGATTGACGGTCACGCGACGCACGTTGAACCCATCGTAATCAGATATGTACAACTCCTTCCTCCCGCGCGCGGGAGGCGGGCCGGAGACGGCGGCGGTCGTCCTTGGGCCGCGCTGGATCGGGGGAAGGGAGGAACCTCTCACCGGAGCATCGCGGTCGGAAACGAAGACCAGACGGGTGCGGGTCACGCCCTGGATGGAAGCAAGGCTGAGAATGTCCTCGGCCGCCTGGTGTGCAAAGGCCCGGAAGGTGTTCGGTTCGCTGGGCTCTACGCGCCCGGCGTACCGCTTGCTCTGGATGGGCGAGCTGCCGTCGACGCTGAAGCTGCGCGCCTCGACCGCGAAGTCGGTGCCGTTCTGCATAACCTCGAGGGTCACCAGGATGTTGGCGCCCACCGATTTCCAGTCGACGTAGTTTGGCGCGGCCGCATTCACCGGAGGCAGCGCCCGCATAAGGGATTCCGGAATGAGTTGGAAACTCTCGAATTCGAGATCCGCTTTGAAGACTTCGCGAACCACGCCGCATGAGGTGCGGAGAGGCTCGGCGGTGGCCGAGCAGGGGGCGATGGCGACGCGGGTTGCGCCGGGACCGCCGATGACAATGTTCGCAACATCCTGGGTCTGCGTGGAGGCGGCAATGCCTCCAAGGCCGACCAGTACGAGCGAGAGGATCCCGCTAAGAAACAGGTTTGAAATTCGCATGGACAACGAGAGTTTCCTTTTCGTAGGCATTGGGCAGCGGGCCCAGCTGAGTGCTCAGCACCGCGCGCTCGGCCAGTCGATCAAGGGATGACGAGCCCGAGGACTCGATCACCTCCACGCCGTCGACCGAGCCGTCGCGATTGATCGTGAACGCGACCTTCACATTTCCCGAGAAGTCGGGACGGATCTGGCGCGCCCAGGTGGCCCAGATCTTGTTCTGGGCAGCGGCCAGATAGAAACCGAGCGCGCCGGTGGGGCCGGTCGTGCCGTTTATGACGCCGGGCGTCTGGGCAGTGAAGTCCAGCCCCGTCGCCGCGCTGGCCGTGCCGGGCGCGGTTGCCGCCGCCGCAGCTGAAGGCGCAGGCTTGGTCAGCTTCTCAGTGGCCCGCTCTTGTGAGGGTCGCTCCTTCGGCTCCTTCACGCTTCGCTTGAGATCGACCGGCGCCACACCCTTCTTAATGGTGGGAGCCACGGGTTTGATGAGTGCGGCGGGAGCGGGTGGTTTGACCTCGGCCTTGGGAGCCTCGGGGGCGGGCGGGGCCTCGGCCGGCTTCTCGACCGGAGCCGCGGCCTTGGGAATTCCGCCACCCTTGGGAAGCGGCACCGCGAAACCGTCGATCACTCTGATGATGGGCGCCTTCGGGGTCAGGAGAGTGACGATCAGCACCGCGAAGAAGGAGGTGGCGTGCGCGGCGCTCGATAGGAGGAGGCTCTTCGAGTACCCCTCGTCGGCGAGAACCTGCCGGGCGGCGAGGACGCGCAACACCGGATCGTTCACGAGGCCTCCTTGGGGATCTCATACGCGAACCCGATACGTTCGACGCCGCAACGCTTCAAAAGGTCGACGACCTCGATGACCTTCCCGTAGCGCACCGATTCATCGGCCCGCAGGTAGACGACCTGGGTGGGTCGTCCGGCCATGTGCGCGCGGATCCGGTCCTCGAGCAGGGGGAGGGCAATCGGCTGATTTCCGAGAAAGGCCCGGCCGCTCGCGTCGAGGGAGACGGTCAGCCGATCCTCGGGAGCGTTATCAA
>JAGNNV010000244.1 GCA_017990495.1 Vicinamibacteria bacterium | reverse complement strand
CTTTGGAACCAGCGAAGGAACGGTGGATTGTGGGTTTGCTGAAATCCCACTCTATTTGAAGTGGGGCTTCACGAAAAACGCGTATGTGACCGCGCTCACCCCGAGGCAGCCATCTCTCACCCCTGCCCCTGACGTATAGTTTAACTTGCTCAATGCAAAGAGATTTTGCTGACGAGGCCAGCGTCCTCTCCCAACACCTCAAGCGGCTGGGCCTCAACCGCAGCTCACGACGAGATGTTGTGGTGAACGCGTTCCTCGCGTCAGACAAACATTTGTCGGTTGACGACCTTTTCAACCTGGTGCGGCGGAAGAATCCGGGGATCGGTCGAACCACCGTGTATCGCACGCTCAAGCTCCTCGAGTCCGCGGGTCTCGCCCAGTCGCTGGTTCTCAAGGGCGAAACCCGTTTCGAGCGCGAGTTGAACCGCCGCCACCACGACCATTTCATCTGCAACGTGTGCAGCGCGATCTTCGAGTTCAGCTCGGACGAGATCGAGGCCCTCCAGGACGAAGAGGCGCACAAGATCGGCTTCCGTATCGAAGGGCACAAACACCAGGTGTTCGGGACGTGCGCGAAGTGCCTGGCGAGCGGCAGCGCGAAAGCGAAACCCACATCATGAAGCTCCGGGTGTCGCGGATCGAGCTGCGCTACCTCAAGCTGCCCCTCCGTTTCCGGTTCGAAACCTCGTTCGGCGCGGTCACCGAGAAGTCCTTCCAGCTCGCGCAGGTCTTCACCGACGACGGGACGTGGGGCGTGGGCGAATGCGTGGCCGAAGACGACCCGTACTACCTCCCAGAGACAAACGGCACGGTCACCCACGTGATCCGCGACTTCCTCGCTCCCCTCGTGCTCGGCCACGTCTTCGAATCGCCCACGGAAACGGACGCGCTGCTCTCGGGAATCCGCGGTCACGAAATGGCGAAGGCCACGCTCGAGATGGCGATCTGGGATCTGTTCGCGCGGGCCAAGGGCGAGCCGCTCAGCGCCACCCTCGGCGGCGATGGCCGCAACATGATTTCGGCCGGGGTCTCCATCGGCCTGCAGGAAGACGTCCCCGCGCTGCTCAAACGCGTGGCCGTTGAAGTGGCGGCCGGGTACCAGCGGATCAAGATCAAGATCAAACCCGGCAAAGATCTCGCTCTCGTCCACGCCATCCGCAAAGAGTTCCCGAGCATCCGCCTGATGGTCGACGCGAACAGCGCTTACACCCTCAAAGACGCCGAGACGCTGCGCGGCTTCGACGGCTTCCACCTGATGATGATCGAACAACCGCTCGCCTGGAACGACATCGTCGAACACTCGAAACTCCAGCCGCAGATCGCCACTCCCATCTGCCTCGACGAGTCGATCACCAGCCCCGCCGCCGCGGAAAGCGCCATCTCCATCGGCGCCTGCGGCATCATCAACATCAAGGCCGGCCGCGTGGGCGGCCTTCTGAACTCGCGACGCATCCAGGCCATCGCGGGAAAGCAGCGCATTCCCGTGTGGTGCGGGGGCATGCTGGAGTCGGGCATCGGTCGTCTGGCCAACGTGCATCTGCAGACACTTCCCGGCTTCACTCTGCCCGGCGACACCTCGGCCAGCGCGCGCTATTTCGAAGAAGACCTCATCGAGCCGGGAGTGGTGGTCGACGAAGGCGGGCGGATTCGCGTGCCCACGGGCCCCGGGCTCGGACATGAAATCATCTGGTCCCGGGTCGACCGCGCCACCATCCACCGGGACGTCTGGCCCGCCTGAACCCTGATCTCAGATATTCTGTCCCTTGGACTTTTCGACCATGGAACAGACTCTGGTTCTGAATGCGACCTACGAGCCCCTGGGCGTCGTTTCGTGGCAGCGCGCCATGACCCTGCTCTATCAGGGCAAAGTCGAAGTGGTGGCGAACTACGAACGCCTGGTGCGCGGCGTTAAAGCCCACGTTCCCCTGCCTTCGGTGCTGCGGCTCCTGCGCCATGTGCGTCTTCGACGCATTTTTTCCGAAGTGCCCTTCTCCCGCGCCAACGTCTACGCGCGCGACGAACACCGCTGCCAGTATTGCGGCAACGAGTTCGACGCCTCGGGCCTCACCTTCGACCATGTGGTTCCGGTGGCGCGAGGCGGCCTCAAAACCTGGGAGAACATCGTCACCTGCTGTATCGAGTGCAACCGCCTTAAGGGCGACCGTCTGCCCGAAGAACGCGGCATGAAACTCGTGCGCAAACCGCGACGCCCGGACCTGCCCCGCGCCCTCGCCCTGATCTTCTCCAACCGCTTCGCACCCGACACGTGGCGCGACTATCTCTATTTTGGACGCCGCTCCCACGCTGCGTACGGAGGGCTCTTTGGGCCTTAAGGGCGAACTCGGGACGATGGCGCTCTCGGACATCCTGCAGTGGATTTCCCAGGGGCACAAAACGGGAACGCTGCACATCTCGCGAGGCGCGGTCGAGAAGCGCATCTCGTTTGCCTCCGGGGTGATCCATTCGTCGTGGTCGAACGACCCGCGCGAATCGCTGGGGCAGTTCCTGGTGCGCGAGCGCCTCGTCACCGAAGAGCAGCTCTTCCGCACCCTGCTGCGCCAGGAAACCGAAAACCGGCCGCTCGGCGAACTGCTGGTGGGCGACGGACCGCTCAAACACGAGGAGCTGGTGCACACGCTCTCGCTGCAGACCGAGGACATGATCTACGACCTCTTCCACTGGTCGGAAGGTCAATTCGATTTCCGCGATGGCGAGATCGAGAAGGGCGCGCCCTTCCCGGTGGACCTGAACGTCACCGGCGTGATCATGGAGGGCATCAGGCGTATCGACGAGTGGGACCGCATGCGCGCGGTCATCCCATCCACCGAGTCCACGCTGCGCGCCACCGGCCAGCCGGAAACGCCGCTTGATCACGAGGTGCTGCTTTTGTGCTCCGAGGGGAAAACGGTCACCGAGATCGCCTTCGCCATCCGCCGCACCGTCTTCGACACCACCACGCTGCTCTTCCAGATGTATCAGGAGGGTCTCATCGAAGTTGAAGAGCCGGGCATCCCCGTCGATTCGGTGGAGACGCTGC
This sequence comes from Vicinamibacteria bacterium, assembly GCA_017990495.1. Taxonomy (GTDB): domain Bacteria; phylum Acidobacteriota; class Vicinamibacteria; order Fen-336; family JAGNNV01; genus JAGNNV01. The sequence goes on along the minus strand of JAGNNV010000244.1, from coordinate 2,525 downwards.
AGCGCATCAACATCGAACTCGCCACCGGACGCAGCGCCGCCGACGCCGGCGACTTCGACACCGCGCTCAAGAGCTACGAGGTGGTGCTGAAGCTCGACCCCTTGAACCAGCACGCCAAAAAGGGCCTGATCGTCTCCATCGACGGCCGCGGCCGCACCCGCTCACTGCGTCTCGTTCCGCGCAACAAGGTCCCCCGCATGCTGCTTTCCCTTTCCGAACTCACCGCCGAGAAGTTCGATCCCCGCGAGGGTTTCGTGCTCTCGCGCGTGAACGGAGAGTGGGACGTCCAGTCGATCCTGAAGATCTGCCCCATGCCCGAAGATGAGGCCATGCTGATCTTCTCGAGACTAGCCGAACGCAAAGTCATCGACTTCGTTTAGCCGCCGGCACAAAGTACGCGTGACTGCCGACGAACCTCGACACTCGACGCGGTCCATCGTCCTGATCGCAAGCGCCTGCCTTGTGGTCTCCGGCGCCTCCGCCCTGGTGTACCAGGTTGCCTGGCAAAGACTGCTGGCGCTCTCGAGCGGGGTCGCGGTTTACTCGGTTGCCGCGATCACTGCCGCGTTCATGGCCGGGTTGTGCGCCGGCTCATATCTGGGCGGCATCTGGTCTCGTCATCTCAGCCAGAAGCAGGCGGCGCGCGCCTTCGCCGTTCTGGAGTTCGGCCTCGCGCTCTTCGCCCTGATCAGCGTCCCCCTGTACTACGACGTGCTGTACCGCCAGATGGGCTGGCTGTACGAAACCCCCGCCGGTTCTTTCGGAGCGCACTTCTTGTCGCTGCTCGTTCCGACCACGCTCATGGGAATGTCCCTTCCCCTGCTGGTCCGTGGTCTGGCCCTTGCTTCGACCGAGGCGCCCAGGATGATCGGAATCCTGTACGCGGCGAACACGTTGGGAGCGGCCGCGGGGGCATTCCTCACCCCCTGGGTCCTGCTTCGTTTCCTCGGTGTCGATGGGGCGGTGCTTGTAGGCGCCTTCGGAAGTGCCCTGGCAGCTGTCGGTGCGTGGTACGTCTCAGTCGCCATTCGAGAGGTCGGTGGTGAGGCGGCCGCCCCAGCGGAGCAACCAGAGGGAGGACCCATCGACTCAGCGTGGCGCGCGGCAACGGGCGAGACGGCAGCGCCTTTTGCGTGGTGGGCCACTCTTTACGCGATCTCGGGCTTTGTCTCGCTCTCTCTCGAGATCGTCTGGTTCCGCGTTCTCGACGTCGTAGCCAAGGGCGCCGCCTTCACCTTCGGAACGCTGCTCGGCATCTACCTGCTCGGGCTTGCCTCCGGAGCCTTCGCGGGATCGGTCCACGCTCGCCGCATTCGAAGGCCCTTGCGCGCGTTCGTCGCCTGCCAGGGTCTGATGCTCGCGGTCACCTTGTTGGCGCACCTCCTGCTCGTCCGCCTGCCGCCGACGTTTCCGGTGATCTCCTGGATCATCCACTACGGCACCGGGGACGTGGGAGTTCGGATGGAGCCCTTCTCTTTTGGTGCTTTCGGCGTGATGTATCTCGCCCTTCCTATGGCCTTGTTCGGGCCGGCGACATTTCTGATGGGCTTCGGCTTCCCCATTCTGCAGCGCGCGGTTCATCGGGGCGCGCAAGCCAGCGGGCGCACGGTGGGCTTCCTACAAGCCGCCAACATTGCCGGTTGTACGTTGGGGAGCCTGGTCACCGGCCTCATCCTCCTCGACGCGGTCGGAACCTCCGGGACGTTCCGGTTTCTGGCCGCGGTCGGGGCCCTCGTCACCGCGGCGGGCGCCTGGATGGCGAGAGAGCGGCGACTCTACGGCCTGGCCGGCGGACTCGTGGTGCTGGCCGTGCTGTTCCCTCAAAACGATGAACTGTGGCTTCGGCTGATCGGAAATGCCGAGCGTGCCACTTCGTTCGTCGAGGAGGACGCCGCCTCGGTGACGGCCTTCACGCGCCGCGACCCCTCGACGCTCACCCTGTGGATCAACGGGCGCACGAACAGCTGGGTGCCGTTCGGTTCGGTCCACACCGTCCTGGGTGCGCTGCCCTCGGTGGTTCATAAGGCGCCGCGCGATGTCGCCATCATCGGTCTTGGTTCGGGCGACACCGCCTGGGCCGCGGGGGTTCGCGAAGAAACCCAGGCCGTCACCGTTTTCGAAATCGCCACCTCACAACCGCGCCTGCTGGCCCGGGTTCAGGAATTGCCGCACCTCGCCGACCTCAGAAGTTTTCTGGCCGATCCGCGCGTGAAGATCGTGAAGGACGATGGTCGGCGCAGACTAGGGCGCGACGGTCTCAAGTACGACGTCATCGAGGCCGATGCCATTCACCCGGACAGCGGTTTGTCGGGTTACCTGTATTCGGTCGAGTTCTACGAGTTGGTGGCTCGTTCATTGAAGCCGGGTGGCGTGATGTGCGCCTGGGCCCCCACGGCACGTGCCCGAAACGGTGCGCTTCAGGTCTTCCCGCATGCCATCGACTTTGGAGGCCTGCTGCTCTTGAGCAACGAGGAAATCCCCATCGAGTCGCAGGTCTGGCGTGACCGCCTCTCTTCTCCCCGGTT
>JAGNNV010000243.1 GCA_017990495.1 Vicinamibacteria bacterium | reverse complement strand
ACCACCGACCGGGTGTCCCACATGTTCTTCCGCCTCATCGATCCCAAACACCCGATGTACGACAAGGACCTGGCCGCCAAGTACGGCGACGCCATCGAGAAGATCTACCGCCGCGCCGACGCCCTGGTCGGAAAACTCCAGGAGAAGCTGCCGAAGAACACCACCCTCATGGTGATGTCCGACCACGGTTTCCATACCTTCCGCCGTGGAGTCAATCTCAACACCTGGCTCGTCCAGAACGGGTACATGGTTTTCGATGGACAGGAGAGCGCCAAGAAGGGCCTCGACGACCTCTTCGGCCGCGGCCAGTTCTGGGAGGGCGTCGACTGGTCCCGCACCCGCGCCTACGCGGTGGGCCTCGGCCAGATCTATTTCAATCTGAAGGGTCGCGAAGGCCGCGGCATCGTGTCGCCGGGAGCGGAGTACGACGCCTTGCAGGAGGAGATCGCGAGCAAGCTGGTCAAGGAGAAGGACCCTGACGACCAGGCGGAGATCTTCCGGGCCATCTACAAGCGTGACGACATCTACAAAGGACCGTACCTTCGTAACGCTCCGGATCTGCAGGTCGGTTTCAACGACGGCTATCGCGTGGGCTGGCAGGACACCATGGGCGGAGTGCAGCGGACCTTCGTCGAGAACAACAATCGCAAGTGGAGCGGCGATCATTGCGCCACCGCCACGGAGATCAGCGGAGGGGTCTTCTTCTCTTCCCGCAAGGTGGCGAACGAGGCCCCTCACATCATGGATCTCGCCCCCACCATCCTCGAACTGCTCGGGGTGCCGGTGCCCAAGGATTACGACGGGAAGCCCCTGCGCTGATGTTAAGGACGGTCGCGGCCCTTCTGACCGGAGTCGCGATCGTTCTCGCCCAGATCCCGTCCGTCTCCGTGGACGTCCAGGCCGCCCAGACGCAGAAGAGGCAGAAGGTCGCGCCCAAGAAAAAAGCGAAGGCCCCGCCGCGGGCCCGTCCGAAGAAGGTCGTGCCTCCGGCCCCGAGAGTGATCTCCACTCCGAAGCCGCTTGAAAGCGAAGCCGGCCCCTCGGAACCGGACGCGGCCAAACTCGCGCGGGTGCGGGCCCGAAGGCAAGCGGTTGAGCAGGAGATCCTCAAGCTGCGCCGCCAGGCCGAGTCGACGCTCAAGGATCTCGATTCGATCGACCTCGACCTGAGGCTCGCCGCTCACCAGTTCGACGAGGCGGAACTCGAGTTCAAGGAGACCACGCGAAGGCTCGACGCCACGATCCGCGACGTGCAGTCGACAAGAGCCCGGATCGACGCCACCCGGCCGCGGGTGATGAAGAGCCTGAGCGCTCTGAGCAAACTGGGAGAACTCAGCTACGCGCGCCTTCTTTTCTCCCTCGACGATCCCGCCGACATTCTTCGGGGATTCCGCTACGTCTCGCGTATCGCCAGCGCCGATGGCGACCAGATCAAGACCTTCCAGGCGAGCCTGGTCCAACTCGGAGCGCTCGAAGAGCAGCTCAAGAACCGCACCGCGCAGAACCTCGAGACGAGACGCCGCCTCAACCAGGCGAGGAGCGTTCTGTCCGCCCGGAAATCAAGCAAGGAACAGCGTCTCGAGGAGATCGCCCACGAACAGCAGCTCCAGGAGCGCCTGGCTTCGGAATACCACACCCGCGAGAGCGATCTGCTGCGTCTGCTTGGTGAGGCTGCGGAGACCGTTCCCGCGGTCCCATCGCGGGAAACGGCTCCCGCCCAGCCCATCCCGCCCTTTCAAACCACGCTCGCTCTGCGCGCGCGCAAAGGCGATATTCCCTGGCCGGTAGGAGGAACGCTGGTGCGGAAGTTCGGGGTTGAGCGTGATCCCAAATTCGGCACCCGCACCATCCAGCAGGGCATCGAGATAGACGCGTTTCCCGAAATCGAAGTCACCGCGGTCCATGCCGGTCGCGTGGTCTACGCCGATCAGTTCGTGGGGTACGGGATGCTGGTCATTGTCGATCACGGCAACCGCGAACACACGCTTTACGGTCGGCTTGGCGAGTTGAAGGTGGCGCCCGGCGACGACGTTACCGAGGGGTCCCTTTTGGGGCTCTTGCCCAACACCCGAGTCACGGGCAGCGGCCTTCATTTCGAGGTCCGGGTGCTCGGGAAACCCGAGGATCCCGAGGACTGGCTGCGGAAGCCCTGAGGGTCAAACAGGCCGCGTCCCTATAATCGTGCGATGACGTCCCGAAGCCGCTTCGCCCTTTCTCTGGCCTCCACCGCCTTTGTGCTCTACCTCGCCTCCGGCCCGCTCATGCGCCGGGCGCTCGGAGACACCGGTTACACCCAGCTCTCGATCTTCCACGAAGTGGTCTCCATGATCCGGGAGACCTATGTGGATCCCGTGAACATGGACCGCACCCTCGATGCGGCGGAGAGCGGCCTGCTCGAAGCACTCGACGGCGATAGCGGCTACCTGAACGCCGCCGACTTCAAGGAGCTGCAGGACGGCAAGCGTGCCGCCGCCGACACCGGCATCGTGCTCGGACGCCGCTTCGGTTTCCTCACCGTGGTGGCGACTCGTCCCGGCTCCCCGGCGCGCAACGCCGGTCTCAAGGCTGGCGATTTCATCAAGACCATCGACGGCAAACACACCCACGCTCTCGCCGTGGCCAAAGCCGAGCGCCTCCTCGCGGGCGAGCCTGGAACCACGGTGAAGGTCGCCATCTTCAAGTCGGGGAACGAAGCGGTGGAAAGCGCCCTGGTCCGCGAGTTGCCCGTGCCCTCGGCCCCGGTGGCCCGTCTGCTCGAAGGCGGCATCGGTTATCTCGCGGTGCCCGACTTGAGTGACGCTGTCGCCCCTTCGCTCAAGCTGTCGATCTCCGACCTTCAGGCCATGGGCGCCCAGTCGCTGATCCTCGACCTGCGCAGTTCCGCCACCGGCCCCCTCAAGAACTCTGTGGCTTTGGCCGAACTCTTCATCAAGGGTGGCGTGGTGGCGAAACTCGCCTCGCGAAACGCTCCCGAACAGACGCTGATGGCGGGTGATGTCTCAAGGCCCTACACCGGCCCTCTGGCCATCCTGGTCGACCGGGGAACCGCGGGCGCTTCGGAGATCGCCGCGGCCTGCCTGCTCGACGCCGATCGCGCCACTCTTTTCGGAGAGAACACCTTCGGTCGCGCGGGAATCCAGAAGCAGATTCCTCTTGATAGCGGAGGCGGCCTGGTGCTCACCGTGTCCCGCTACCTCACCCCCAAGGGAGTCGCCATCAACGGCAAGGGCATCACTCCCAAAACCCTGGTGCGGAATCCCGAGTCGCCTGAGTTGATCGGCGCGCCGGGTAAGGACCCGATTCTCGACAAGGCCCTCGAGTCCTTGAAAGCCGCCGCCCTCAAAGCCGCGGCCTGAGCCCTATCCCTGAAATTCCGGGAGACGTTTCCCCCGAGGCCCGATGCCGTAACCTCTGGCGGTCATGACCGAACGAATTCCCGCGATCAAGGTTCTTCTTCTACCCAAGGACACCAATGCCCTGGGCACCATTTTCGGCGGGGTGATCCTTTCGAATATCGACCTCGCCTCTGCCGTGGAGGCGAGAAAGGCGGGCGCTCACCGCTACGTGACCAAAGCCATGCACGCGGTCGAGTTCCACGCCCCGGTCTTCCTGGGCGACATCGTGAACTTCTTCACCGAGACCACAAAGATCGGTCGCACCTCGATCACGGTGAAGGTCAGTGTCGAAGCGGAACGCTGGGGCGCGGGTGAAGGCGAACGCGTGCAAGTGACCGAGGCTGAGGTGGTTCTGGTGGCGGTCGACCGCAATGGCCAGCCCACGCCGATCCGTCGTGACGGTGCGACCAAGGCATGACCGACCGTATCCGGGTGGGCATTCTTTTCGGCGGGGCCTCCGACGAACGGGAAATCTCCCTCGCCTCCGGCCTGATGATCGCCGAGAACCTCCCGAAGGATCGCTACGAGGTTCGGCTCCTCGACACTCTGGCCCTGATGGCCCGCCATCCCGGGCTCTCGGCGGAACTCCGCGACAAGGCCCTGGCTCTTCAGGGCCCGGGCGCGCGCAAGGCCCTTCCGTCCCATGGTGATCTCTCGCCTTCGATGCGTGAACAGGTGGAACGCGCCGAAGGCCTGGCTCAGTCCGCGGCCCCCGCGCTGGTGAGCCAGGGCGAACGCGCCATCGACGTCGCCTTCCTGGCGCTGCACGGGAAATACGGCGAGGACGGAACCATCCAGGGCCTGCTCGAACTCTCGGGTATTCCCTACACCGGCTCGGGTGTGCTCGCTTCAGCCCTTGCCATGGACAAGGTGATGGCGAAGCGCGTGCTCGCCGCGGAGGGTATTCCGGTTCCGCGCGGGGTTCATGTCTCACGCGCCGACCTTGTCGAGGATGGCGACCGCTCTCTGGCGCAGGCGAATGCGCTCTTGCCCGCGGTGGTCAAGCCATCCAAGCAGGGGTCGAGTGTGGGCATGTCCCTCGTCGATTCGAAAGACGCGATGGAGAAGGCTCTGCGACTCGCACTCGACCACGACGACGAAGCGCTGGTCGAGGAGCGGATCTTCGGCGCTGAGATCACGGTGGGCGTGATCGGCTCTTTAGGCGGCCGTGGCCTCGAGGCCTTGCCGGTGGTGGAGATCGTCTCCAAGCGGGAGTTCTTCGATTACCAGGCCAAATACGATCCCGCGCAATGCGAGGAGATCTGCCCGGCGCGGATTTCCGGGGAGGCCACGCGCGCGGCCCAGGCGCTTGCCGTACGCGCCCATCGGAGCCTTGGTTGCCGAGGTTACTCGCGCACCGACATGATCCTCGGCCCGGACGGACCGGTGGTCCTCGAGGTCAACACCCTGCCCGGCATGACCATGAACTCTCTGTTGCCCAAGGCCGCCGCTGCCGCGGGGATCCCGTTCCCCGAACTGCTGCACCGCATCGTGACGCTGGCCCTCGAGCCCTAGCGGTTCGATCTCGGCTGGTCTAGTTCAGCGGAACCGCACCGACTTGTCGAACTGGTTGTAGAAGCGCACCGCCACGGACAGATTCGCTTCTTCTCCTTCGAGCGAGAGTTCCATGGAATCTTCGATCCGATCTTGACTGATCGAAGCGTCCGTGCCCACGGCCAGGGTGATCTCACGCGCGCTGAGCGGGACGTTGTCGAGCACGATGTTCTCGACCTTCTTCCAGCGGGCGAACGAATTGGCCCCGGTGAAGCGGATGACGAACTCGCGGACGACCCGGCCGTCGATGGAGACCTGGGCAAAGAGCGCGCTGATCTGCGTCCCCGTTGAGGGTTGGGACGCCTCCACCTCGAGATTGATTCGGGCGCGCGCCGCTTTCACCACGGGCACTACCGGTGCGGGGGCTTCTCCTGCCGTGTCCCCACTCGCGGCGCCCCGGCCCGGGCGTCGTCCCCTGGCCTCAGCGATGGCTTCCAGCCGCTCCCGGCGAGCCGCGGGATCGCGGCCGCGGATGAGGGCCCGCCGCTCCGCGGGTGTGAGGCGCTTTGCGGGGGCTTCCGCCTCCGCTTCCGCCGCTTCTTCCTCGGGAGTCGCGACGGGGGGGGCGGGGGTAACGGATTCGATCGCAGCCGTTGGCGCGGGAGTCGCCGTGGGGGTCGGGAACGGAGTGGGGG
>JAGNNV010000242.1 GCA_017990495.1 Vicinamibacteria bacterium | reverse complement strand
CGTACATAGAAACCGCCCTGCTCGCCCAGAAGCTCGGCCGTCAGGTGATCATCACCGTCGACCGGGCCCAGGAGATCGACACCATCCTCGCCTGTTCGCGCGAACTCGACATCCGCCCGGTGATCGGTGTGCGCGCCCGCCTCTCCACCAAGGGGGCCGGAAAGTGGGTTGAATCCACGGGCGACCGTTCGAAGTTCGGCCTGACCACCGGCGAGATGGTGGACGCGGTGGAGAAGCTGAAGAGCGAAGGCATGCTCGACTGCCTGCAGCTCCTCCACTTCCACATCGGTTCCCAGATCACGGCGATTCGCGCTCATCGCGACGCGATGCGTGAAGCCTCGCGCATCTTCGTCGAGCTTCATCTGATGGGCGCCAACATGCGGGTCATCGACTGCGGCGGGGGTTTAGGCGTCGATTACGACGGCAGCCAGACCAACTTCCACAGTTCCGTCAACTACACCCTCGCCGAATACGCCCGCGACATCGTTTCGGAGATCAGCGAGGCCTGCACCGCCAAGAACGTCCCGCATCCGGACATCGTGACGGAATCGGGCCGGGCCCTCGTCGCTCATCATTCCGTGCTGGTCTTCAATGTCCTGGGCTCGAACGAGATCCTCACCGCCCAGACGCCTCAGCTCGTGGGTTCGGACGAACACCGGATCATCCAGCAGCTGTATGAGACGTACATGAACGTCTCGGTCAAGAATTTCCAGGAGAGCTACCACGACGCCTTGCAGCACAAGGAAGAGGCGGTCTCCGCTTTCACCCTTGGCGTGCTCGGCCTGCGCGAACGCGCCCGGGTGGAGCAGCTCTTCTGGGCGGTGTGCGAACGCATCCTGAAGATCGTGCGCGACCTTCCCTACGTTCCCGACGACCTCGAGGGCCTGGAGAGGCAGCTCACCGACACCTATTACTGCAACTTCTCGCTGTTCCAGTCGATGCCCGACCACTGGGCGGTGAACCAGCTCTTCCCCGCCATGCCCATCGAGCGCCTCGCTGAGCAGCCGACCCGGCAAGCCATCCTCGCCGACCTCACCTGCGACTCCGACGGCAAGATCGACAAGTTCATCGACCTCCGGGACGTGAAGCACTTCCTGCCCCTCCATGCCCTGAACGGCGAGACGTACCACATCGCGACGTTTCTCGTGGGCGCCTACCAGGAGATCCTGGGCGACCTGCACAACCTCTTCGGCGACACCGACGCGGTGCACGTGAAGCTCGCCGACGACGGCTACAGCGTCCAGCATGTGGTCGAAGGCGACTCCGTCACCGAGGTGCTCTCCTATGTTCAGTACAACAAGGAAGACCTCATCGCCCGCGTCCGCCGCGCCGTGGAAGCGGCCTTGCGCGAGAAACGCCTGACCATGGCCGAGTCCGGCCGCCTGATGAAGCGGTACGAAGAAGGCCTCGAGGGCTACACCTACCTTTCGTCGGAGGGATAACGAGACACCATGGCCGACAGTTCATTCGACATCGTCAGCGAGATCGACCAGCAGGAAGTGAAAAACGCGGTCGCCCAGGCGCTCAAGGAAATCCAGACCCGCTACGACCTCAAGGACTCAAAGTCCAACATCGAGATCGGCGACAAGGAGTTCACCCTCACCTCGGTCGACGAATACAAGCTGCGCGCGGTCCGCGACATCCTCGAGAGCAAGCTGATGAAGCGCGGCATCTCGATCAAGGCCCTCACCTACAAAGACCCCGAGGCCGCCCTCGGCGGCACCTCGCGCCAGAAAGTGCTCATGCAGAGCGGCATCCCCATCGAGAAATCGCGGGAAATCGTCAAGCTCATCAAGAACAGCAAGCTCAAGGTTCAGGCCGCGATCCAGGGCGAACAACTCCGGATCACCGGCAAGAGCCGCGATGACCTGCAGGCCGTGATGGCGATGCTGCGTGAGGCGAAGGGCCTCGACATCGACATGCAGTTCACCAACTACCGGTAGCCATTCTCTCGGAAATATGGCGCGCCGCTCCGCTTCATTCGGTCGGCTTCGCTAAGATCCGCCCACCAGACCGTGAACTCGCTCCGCGCCTCCACCCTTGAAACCCCCGTCCTGCCTTCCAGGATGGCCCTGCCCGATATCCTCGGACTGGTCGAATCGGACCTGATCCGGGTCGAGGGCGTGTTCCGGGACGAGTTCCTGTCGGACCTCCAGGTCATTTCCGACGTGGCCTCCCACGTCCGCGACGCCGGGGGCAAACGCATCCGCCCGGCACTCCTGCTGCTCGCCTCCCGCCTGTTTGCCCACTCGAGTGACCGCATGATCACTCTGGGCGCGGTGGTCGAGTACATCCACACCGCCACCCTGCTGCACGACGATGTCATCGACGAGGCGGCCACCCGCCGAGGCCGCAAGAGCGCCAATTCCCGCTGGGGCAACAAAACCACGGTCCTGATCGGCGACTTCCTTTATACGAAGTCCATGGCCATGGCTCTCACCCAGGACAACCTCGGCATCCTGCGCCTCCTCTCCGACGTCACCCTGCGCATGATCGAGGGCCAGGTTCTGGAAATCGAGCGCGAGGCCGACCTGCGTGTGCGCGAAGATCAGCACATCGACATCATCAGGCGCAAGACAGCCGACCTCTTCTCGGCCTGCATGCGCATCGGGGCCATGCTCGGAAACGCTTCGCCGAAAGAAGAACAGGCCCTCGCCGACTACGGCCTGGCCCTCGGTCTCGCCTTCCAGATGAAGGACGATCTGCTCGACTTCACGGCCTCGGAGAAGGCTCTCGGGAAACCCGTAGGGCTCGACCTGCGCGAGGGCAAGCTCACCCTGCCCATCATCTACATGCTCGAAGGCGGCGACCCGGAGATCCGGGCCAAGGTGGAAAGTGTGGTCGAAGACCGCGGCTTCGACCGGGTGACCCATGCCGAGATCGTGGCCCTCGCCCGCCGCACCGGCGCTCTGGCCCGGGCCGAGGCGGTGGCGGTGCAGCAGGCCGATGCGGCCAGGGCGGCGCTCTCGTCCTTCAAACCCTCGGCCGAGCGCGACGCTCTGCTCACTCTGCCCGATTTCATCCTCGCCCGCGATCACTGACCGGAACCAGGCCTTGAGCACGAGGTCACGCTGATGGCCGCGGCCAGGAAGAAATCCGGTCTCCCCCTCACCCTGCTCGCGACCACGCTCGTCGCCGTGCCGCTCCTGATCGCCCCGCCGGTCATTCGCGGGCTGGCCGCTTCGGCCTGGGTCTCGCACTATGCCGATTTGCACGCGCTTCCCCGTCCACACCGGACGGCGGCGCGGGAGGTCGTCGAGAGAACCGAAGTCGCGGCGCTGAACCTTGCCCCCCTGCCCCAGGCGTCGGCCACGGTGATTCGCGCGCTCGAGCTTGGACAACGGATCGAGCGAGAGGAGGGCGATCACGAAACCGCCCTCGTCATCTATCGCGGAGTCCGCGGGGTGTGCGCGCGCGTGCGGGCCCGGCCGATGTCGGGCGCCGGGTTCGCGGTGATCGAGGCGCGTGCGGCGGCGCTCGAAGAGGCCGCGGTCGCAGCCGCTCAGGCCAGGGGAACCCGATGACGGGTCCCGCGAAGCCTCCCTCCGTGCGGGTCGCCGAACTCCGCGAGGCCGTCCGCAAACACGAGCGCCTTTACTACGTGCTCTCGGCGCCCGAGATCTCGGATCAGGACTTCGACGCACTGGAGCGCGAACTCAGGGAGATCGAGGCCGCGCATCCCGAACTCGTGACTCCGGATTCCCCCACCCAGCGGGTGGGCGAATCGGCTCTGTCCGCGTTCCCCTCGGTGGCTCACCAGGAGCCGATGCTGAGCCTCGAGAACACCTACAGCGAAGAGGAGGTGCGGGACTTCGAGACCCGAATCCGGCGGCAACTCGGCGAAACCTCGCTCTCGTACGTTGCCGAGCCCAAGATCGACGGCCTCTCCCTGTCCGTCACCTACGAGAACGGCGTGCTCACCCGCGCGGTGACCCGTGGCGATGGGAAGGTCGGCGACGATGTCACCCAGAACGCGCGCACCATCCGCTCGTTGCCCTTGACTCTCGTGGCCTCCCCCGGAGTTGCGATCCCCGAGGTGCTCGAAGTTCGTGGCGAGGTCTACCTGCCCCGCTCGGTCTTCAATCGGCTCAACGAGGCGCGCGAGCGACAGAACGAAGAACGCCGTCATACCGGCGAGAAGCCCCTCGAACTCTTCGTGAATCCGCGCAACACGGCCTCGGGGGCCATGAAGCAGCTCGATCCTCGCCAGGTGGCGGAACGTGGGCTTGAACTCTTCCTGTACTCGATCGCGCGGATTTCCGGCGGCGACCCCCGCACGCACAGCGAAGCCCTCGCCCTGATGCGCGGTCTCGGGCTGCGCACCAATCCCGAGATCAAGGCCTGCGCGTCCATCGACGACGCCCTCGCCCAGTGCGCGGCCTTGCGGGAGAAGCGGGACGAACTGGACTACGACATCGACGGCGTGGTCATCAAGGTCGACTCATTGTCGTTGCAGCGCGAACTCGGGTCGACCTCGAAGTTCCCGCGCTGGGCGATGGCCTACAAGTTCCCGGCCGAACGAAAGCAGACGCGGGTTCAGGACATCCGCATCCAGGTCGGACGTACCGGGAAATTCACTCCGGTCGCCGACCTGCAGCCGGTCTTCGTGGGGGGGACAACCGTGTCGCGCGCCACCCTTCACAACGCCGACGAGATCGCCCGGAAGGATGTGCGTGTCCGCGACATGGTGGTCATCGAGCGTGGCGGCGAGGTCATCCCCAAGGTGGTGGAGGTTGTTCTCTCCGAACGCCCGCCCGACTCCGTGCCCTATGTGATGCCCGCGACCTGCCCGGTGTGCGGCTCGGAGGCGGTGGCCCTGGAAGACGCCGTCGATCTTCGCTGCCCGAACTCAAGCTGCCCGGCCCAGCTCGAAGAGAGCCTCAAGCACTTCGCGAGCCGTCGGGCCATGGACATCGCCGGGCTGGGCGACTCGGTGGCCGAGAAGCTCGTGGGCAGCGGGCTGGTGAGAACGTTCGCCGATCTGTATGCCCTGGATGTTCCCGCCCTCGCAGTCTTGCGGCAGAAGGGCGAGACGAAGACCCCGGAGAGGAAATCCTCGAAGCCGAGCGATCTTTCGGCCCGGAACCTCCTTGCGGGTATCGCGAGGAGCCGGGAAGCGGGCCTGCAGCGCCTGCTCTTCGGTCTGGGCATTCGCCTCATCGGCGAGCGGTCATCCGAACTTCTGGCCAGGCGCTTCGGCTCGCTCGACGCCTTGCGAGCGGCCTCCGTGGAGGAGATCGCCGCCGTTCATGAAATCGGGCCGGTGGCGGCCGCGTCCTTGTGCCGGTGGTTCGACTCGACCCAGAACCAGCAACTCCTCGAACGCCTGAAGGCGGCGGGTGTCGTGATGACTTCGACGTCGCCGGTTTCGGACGAACCCCGGACGCTCGAAGGCCTCCAATTCGTGCTCACCGGCGTGCTTCCCACCATGGACCGCAACCGGGCCAAGCAACTCATCGAGGGCCGGGGCGGCCGAGTCACCTCATCGGTCTCGTCGAAGACCGACTACATCGTGGCCGGGGATGATGCGGGCTCGAAGCTCGAGAAAGCCCGCGCTCTCGGGATCAAGATCGTCGACGAAGCAGGGCTTATGAG
>JAGNNV010000241.1 GCA_017990495.1 Vicinamibacteria bacterium | reverse complement strand
CCGGGCGGTCCTTCATATCCTTCATGCTCACCATCACACTGCCGGAGGAAACGTCCCCGCCGCCGCCGCCGCCGAACCCGCCGGGCCCGCCGAAGTAGCGTCGGACCTCGGGGCGCCCGGCCAGATATTCCTCGACCTGCAGGGACATGCGGTTGGTGAGTTCAAGGCTGGTTCCGATAGGCAGGGTGTAGCTGATGCGGAAGCGGCCGGTGTCCTGACGGGGCACGAACTCCTGGGGAAGCAGGCCGATGAGGGACAGGGAGGCGAGGAACAGCACCAGCGACACGCCCATCACCATTCCGCGGTGATGGAGAGCGGGCTGGAGCACTTTGAGGTAGACGGCGGCCAGCCGATCGAACCCGCGATCGACCATCGTGCCGAGGCGGCCGCGCTTCTCCCCCACCTGGAGGAAACGCGAGCAGCGCATGGGCGTGAGGGTCAGCGCCTCCAGCAGAGAGAGAAGAACCGCCACCGAGATGGTGACGCCGAACTGGAAGAAGAACTTCCCGATGATGCCCTTCATGAAGGCGACGGGCAGGAAGATGGCCACGATGGCCGCGGTGGTGGCGGCGGCGGCGAAGGTGACCTCGCGCGCGCCGATGCTGGCGGCCTTGACCTTGCCCTCGCCCATCTCGCGGTGCCGATAGATGTTCTCGAGCACCATGATGGCGTCGTCGACCACGATGCCCACCACCAGCGACAGTCCGAGCACGGTGAAGGTGTTCAGGGTGAAGCCCAGGAAGTACATCACGATGAACGTGCCCAGGATCGAGGTGGGGATGGCGAGCAGGATGTTGAGGGTCGAGGTCCACGAACCCAGGAACAGCCAGCACACGAAGCTGGTGAGCACCGCGGCCATCAGGAGCGTGAACAGAATCTCGTGGATCGACTCTTCGATGAACTGGGTGGAGTCGAAATTGACGGCGATGGTGATTCCCTCGGGGGCCTGCTTCTGAAGCAGGTCGATGCGGTCCCGCACGTCGTGCCCCACCTGCACCGCGTTCGCGCCCCGGATCTTCTTGATGCCGAAGCCGAGGGCGGTCTGGCCCATGGCGCGCTGGACGCGGCGCTGGTCCTCGAAGCCGTCCTCGACCACGGCTACGTCCTTGAGCCTGATGGGCGTGCCATCGCGGTAGGTGATGACCAGGTTACGGAAGGCTTCGAGGTCGATGGCCTCGCCTTCGGCGCGCACGTTCATCTCACGGCCCACGCCTTCGATGCGGCCGGCCGGCATCTCGATGTGTTCGCGGCCGATGGCGGCGGTGACATCCTGCACGGTGAGGCCCTGGGCCTCGAGGCGGGTGGCGTCGAACCACACACGCACATTGCGTTCGCGGTACCCGAACTGGAGCTCGCCCACGCCTTCCACCGTCTGGAAGGCGGGTTTCACCACGTTGCGAACGTAGTCGGCGAGGAAGGTGGGGGTGCGGTCGCCGGAGACGCCCACGTACATGATGGGCTGGTCTTCGGGATTGTTCTTGGACACCGTGGGCGGATCGACGTCGCGGGGGAAGCGGCGGCCGAGCTGGGCCACGCGGGCCTGGACGTCCTGAATGGCGGAGTCGATGTCGCGAGACAGGTCGAACTCGACGGAGACGTTGGCCGAACCCTGGCGTGAGGTGGAGGAGATTTCCTTCACCCCTTCGATCGAGGTCATCGCGTCCTCGACCACGTCGACGATGTCGGTCTCCATGACCTCGGGCGAGGCGCCCTCGTAGCTCACCGAGATGTTCACCACCGGGAAGTCGACGTCGGGGTTCTGGCTGATGCCGAGGCCCTTGACCACGCCGCCCGCGCCGCTGAACGCGATATAGCCGAAGCCCATGAGGCCGGCCATCAGCATCCAGGCGAAGACGTGATTGCGGATGGAGATATCCGCGAGGGTCATGCCCGTGGCGATCTCCTTGGGATCCTCCGGAGCCTCGGGGCCCTTGGGGTGAGTGTGCTCGCTCATCGACGGCCTCCCGCGTTAGTCGCGTCTGCTGCGCCCGGTTCCTTGACCGCCCCGTCCGTCCTCGGGCCGCCCGACGGACGGCGCCCGCCGGATTCTCCCGACCCGGGGGCGCTGCCGCCGGTGGTGACCGAGGTTCCGTTGGTGATGCGGTCGGAGCCTTCGAAGACGATGATCTCGCCCTTCGAGAGGCCGGTGAGAACCTCGACGAATCCCCCGCCGGTGCGGGGGCCAAGCTCAACCGGTCGGACCACGGCCTTGCCGTCCTGAATGGCGAAGGCGATGAAGCCGCGGTCGCTCGCCTGAATGGCGGTCTCGGGCACCACGATCGCGTCCTTCTTGCTCTCGGAGGGCAGGCTCACCTCGGCAAAGAAGCCGGGCTTGAGCACGCCGGGATTCTGCACCCAGGCGAGAACTTCAACCTGGCGCGAGGCGGGGTCGGCGACTTCGCCCACGTGGTAGATGCGCGCGGTGAACTCTCGATCGCCGGCGGCCGCGACCTTGAACGTCGCTTCTTGTCCCTTGGCCGCGCGCAACGACTCGGTTTCCGAGACCCGGAAACGAAGCTGGAGCCGCGCGAGGTCGACAAGGGTGGCGAGGTTGGTGCCGGCGCGCACGAAGGTGCCGGTGGCCACGAGACGCTTGTCGATCACCCCGCCGCGGCGGGGCTTGACCCAGGCGCGGGAGAGATTCTGCGCGGCGATGTCGCGCGCGGCCTTCGCCGAGGCGACCTCGGCGGCGAGGCGCTCATTCGCGGTGCGGGTCTGGTTGAGATCCTCGACGGACACAAGGTTCTCTCGGGCCAGGGCCTCGCGCCGGGCCAGGGTGGCTTCGGCCTGGGCCCCGTCGGCCACCGCGCGCCGGTAGAGCGCTTCCGCGCGATCGGCTTCCAGCTTGTAGCGATCGGGGTCGATGAGGGCGATCACGGTGTTCTGGGTGACCCGGTCTCCCTCGCGGAACTTGACCTCGGTGAGCACTCCATCGACCTCGGCGGTAACCTGAACCAGGTCCTCTGCTTCGAGGGAACCGACGGCCTGGATCCGGTACGTCACCTGCTGGACCGTGACCTCTCCGGCCTTGACCGGGATCGGGCCCCCGCCACGGCCGCCCGGACCACGTCCAGGACCACCCCCTCCCGGGCCTCCTTGCGCGGGCTGAGCGGAACCACCACTGCACGCCGTAAGTGCAATGGAAGCAAAGAGAAACAACACCAAGAGACGGAACCTGCGCATGAGCCTGCCTTTTCTTTCGAGAATGGCAAGGAGCGCCGCAACCGCACCCCGCCTCAGAACTGCGGACTTATGCCTCAAGGAAGGAACCGCCATTCCCCACGGAGCACCCCGCAAGAAGTTGGACTCTACGATGCCCACTCTGGTTGAGCGGATTCGTGAAATTTGCATCATGTTGGTTCCGCGAACGGCGGGGCTAGAATCCGCCGCATGTTCGACTATTTCCGCGTGCTCGATACCCTATCCGCCGAGGACAAAGACATCCATCGCGCCGCGCGCGATTTCGTCGACAAGGAGATCATCCCTCATGTCCAGGGTTGGTGGGACAAAGACACCCTGCCCCGCGAACTGATGCTCCAGATGGGCGAGATGGGTTTCCTCGGACCCACCACCCCTCCCGAGTATGGCGGGGCCGGTGTGTCGAGCACCGCGTACGGCCTGATCTGCTATGAGATGGAGCGCGCCGATTCGGGAGTGCGCTCGAGCGGCAGCGTCCAGGGCAGTCTGGTCATGTTCCCCATCAACGCCTACGGATCCGAGGAGCAGAAGAAGAAGTACCTTCCCGAGCTCGCGTCGGGCAAGCTGGTCGGTTGCTTCGGCCTGACCGAAGCCGACGGCGGTTCCGACCCCGGCGCCTTGCGCACCCGGGCCGATCGCGACGGCGACTCATACGTCATCAACGGGTCGAAGATGTGGATCACCAGCAGCCCGATCTCCGAAATCGCCATCGTGTGGGCGAAGACGTACGAGAGCAAGGACGACCAGGGCGTGATCCGCGGCTTCATCGTCCCCATGGACACGAAGGGCGCCTCCGCGCCCGAGACGAAGAACAAGATGAGCCTGCGCGCGAGCATCACCGGGGAGATCGTGCTCGAGGACGTGCGCGTCCCCGCAAGCGCGATCCTGCCCAAGTCGGGTGGCCTCAAGTCGCCGCTCGGCTGCCTCACCCAGGCCCGTTACGGCATCGCCTGGGGCGCTCTCGGCGCGCTTGAAACCGTGCTCACCGACTCGATCGAATACACCAAGACCCGCACCACCTTCGGCAAACCCATCGGCGCGCGCCAGCTCATCCAGGACAAGCTCACCCGCATGGCCACCCAGCATTCTCTCGGCCTGCTCATGGTGCGTCGTCTGGGTGAACTCAAGGACGGCGGGACGATGAACTACGCCCAGGTGAGCATGGCCAAGCGCAACAACGTCCGCGTGGCCCTCGAGGGCGCGCGCCTGGCGCGGGAGATGCACGGCGGCAACGGCATCACCACCGAGTACTCGATCATCCGCCACATGCTGAACCTCGAAACCGTCGACACCTACGAGGGCACCCACGACATCCACACCCTCATCGTCGGCCGCGACCTGACGGGCCTGAACGCGTTGGAATAGACGTTCAGGCCCGTCATCGCGAGGTGCTCGCCAGGAGGCGCGCGCCGAAGCGATCTCGCGCCACCACTACCAGACCTGTAGTGGCTCGACGGGGTTGCTTCGGGCGTCGCCGAAAAGACACGCCCTCGCAATGACGAGAGGAACAACAAGCCAATAGTGGTGCGGGTTTCGCGGCTCGCAATGACGGCGCAGGCGGAGGGCCGCCGGCCCTTAAGGGGCCGGCGTCACTTCCACCGGCGTGCCGCTGAACGCGGCCGTGCCGCACAGATGGTCGAGACGTTGATCGTCGGCGAGGTCGTTGAAGCTGACGCCCGGACGGGCGCGCGCCACCGTCAGCCGCACACCCTCACGATCGTGTCCGAAGCCGTGCGGCAAGGAGACGACCCCTGGCCGGATGTCGTCGGTGATGAGAACGGCCACCCGGACTTCGCCGGTGCGCGAAGAGACCGCCACCCGCTGACCTTGCCCGATGCGTCGCGAGCGCGCGTCGTCTGGATGCATCATCAGGGTGCAGCGATCGTCACCCTTCATCAGCCGGGCCGCGTTGTGCATCCATGAGTTGTTGCTGCGCAGTTCGCGTCGACCGATCAGAGTGAGGGTTCCCCGACGCGATGCAGCCTCGGACATCCATGACCGCAAACGCGGCAGGTCGTCGACGAAGGCCTTCGGCGCCAGTTTGATGCGTCGGTCCGCGGTGTGGAGTCGGTCGGGCAGAGCAGGGACAAGGGGGCCGAGATCGATGCCGGAGGCTTCGCGGTCGAGCCTCGACAGTGTGACTCCCCCGCCAACGGGATTGAGACCGGGGCCGTGGGGACCAAAACGCAGCAGCTGACCGACCACGCCGCGCGGACCGAGACGACCCATGACCCGCCGGGTCAGACGGCCGGCAACATCGACGCCACCGCGCTTCGCGGCCAGGGCCTCGCTGAGGGCGAGGAGAATCTCCCAATCGTGCCGCTGCTCGGGCGGCTTTTCAAACAGGGCGGGCGAGAACTTCGCGGTGTTGCGAACGGCAAGAAGATGAAAGACCAGATCGTAG
>JAGNNV010000038.1:15868-21349 GCA_017990495.1 Vicinamibacteria bacterium | reverse complement strand
GCCGGCGCACCAGCGAGACCACCGCCACCTTGGAGGCGTCGGTGGCGCGATGGAATTTCGACTCCGCGAAGAAGGCCCCACCGATGGACAGCCCATAAAGCCCGCCCACCAGCGACTCGCCGTCCTTCGACCACACCTCCACCGAGTGCGCGACCCCGCGGTCATGAAGCTCGCCGTAGACGCGGTGGAAATCGTCGCTGATCCAGACCGGCCGGTCCGCGGCACACCCCTTCATCACGTCCCTGAAGGCGCGGTCGAAGGTGACCTCGAACTTTCCGGCGGCCAGAGTGCGGCCAAGACGCCTCGGAACATGGGGAGCTTCGAGGGGAATCACGGCTCGCACCTTGGGACGATGCCAGGTGATGACATCACCCTCGACATAGGCCATGGGGAAAATGCCCTGCGGATAGGCCTCGAGCACCATCTCGGCCGTGAGTTCCGGGCTTATGGCGACGACATCCATGGCTTAGGGGTCGAAGGTTAGCGCTCGTTCGGCGCCACGGCCTCCCGTCGCAAACGAACGCCAGGCAGGACCCGGTCAGTTGGTTCGTTATGCTGTGGTGTTGTTGACGGATCCAGAATGCTGATTTCCCTTCTCGTGGTCGCCTTGGTCGGGCCGGAGGTGACTCTCTCCGGCGTTGTCCTCGCCCGGTCGGGCCGCCATGCGGCCACCCTGGTCTCGGAGGGCCGGGCGCGATCCGTGGTGGCAGGCGGCCGGGCGTTCGGATGCGAGGTCGGCGCCATCCGTCCCGACTCGGTGCAGTTGGTTTGTGGGGGGGAATCCCGGACCCTGCGGCTCGCCGCCACCGCCGCCCTTCCCCGGGGCGAGGCCTCGACGCCGGCCGCGCCGGTCGATCAGACACCCTTCGACGTCACGATGACCCGGGCAGACCTCGAGGCGCGTCTCGACCGGGAAATGTCGCGACTCATGACCGAGACCACACTGGTTCCCGTCACCTCGCGCGGCCAGGTGTCCGGGTTCACGCTCTCCCGCGTCCCTCCCGGCACGATCCTGGAAACTCTTGGGCTACAGGCGGGCGACGTGTTGGTGAGCGTGAATGAAACGCCCATCGACAGTTTCACCACCCTCGTCGGCCTGTGGCCAAAGCTTCAGTCGACCGGCGCGGTGCGCGCCCAGATCCTGCGAAGCGGCCGACCGGTGGACATCTCCGTGAGCATCAAGTGAGGTGAATCCGCTGAACTGGCAGGAAATCTTCGACAGCGTCGGGCTGCTCTACGTGCTCGAGACCGCGCCCTTCGCGGCTTCGATCGCGGTGGACGAGCGGTTCGCATGGTGCAACGAGGCTTTTCTGCACCTCGTGGGGGCCCGTGACCGCTCCGAGGTCATCGGCAAACCCAACCACCAGTTCCTCGACCCCGAGTTCCTCCCCGCCGCGGAGGAAAGGGTTTCCCGCCTCAAGCGCGGCGAATCAAATCCGCCCATGGAGATGCGGCTTGTCCGCTGCGACGGCACAAGGACCGAGGCCGAGGTCCGCTCCGCGCCCTTCGACGCTCGCGGCCGAAGGGCCTACATCGTTCTCTCCGCCGACATCACCGAGCGGAAGGCGACTGAGGCCGCGCTGCGCGACAGCGAGGCGCGGTACCGGAGCCTCGTCGAGGACACCCCGGACGGCATTCTCATCCACCGCGACGGGCGCCCTCTGTTCGTGAATCGCGCCCTCGTTGAACTCGCGGGCGGAAAAAGCGCCGACGACCTTCTCTCGCGCCCGATCCAGGACTTCATCTTTCCCGATGATTGGAAGGCGGTGGCCGCACGAACCGCGCGGCTCGAAACCGGCGCCACGGTGGAACCCCAGATCCTGCGCTTCCGCCGGCTGGATGGCCAGGTGGGCCTGGTGAAACTCGATTCCCATCGGGTGGAGTTCGACGGCAAGCCCGCCCTGCGCGCCTTCATCCGCGTGATGACGGAGTCGATGATCGCCGAACAGGCGCTCAAGGAAAGCGAAGAACGTTATCGCCAGCTCATCGACGCTTCGCCCGACGCGGTGGCGGTCAGCCAGGAGGGCCGCCTGGTCCTGGTGAATCCGGCCTACCTGCGTCTCATGGGCGCCCCTTCCATGAGCGATCTCCTCGCGGCGCCCCTGAGCGACCGGGTCCATCCAGACTTCCGGGCCCTCGTGGACAAGCGTATGGAAGGCGTGGCCGCGGGCATCCCCGCACCCCAGATGGAGCAGAAGTCGATCCGGCTTGACGGCACGGTGATCGACGTCGAAGCTCAAAGCGAGCCCATCCTCTACGACAAAAGACCAGCGGCCCTGTCCATCCTGCGGGACATCAGCGAGCGCAAGCGGGCCGAGCGTGCGCTTATCGACAGCGAACACCGCTACCGCCAGCTCATCGAGCTGCTGCCCGATCCGGTGTTCGTCCTCGAAGGCGAACGGGTGATTTTCTCGAACGCCGGCACCCGCAAGCTCCTCGATCTTTCTCCCGAACTCGCGGACCAGCCGCTGGACCTCGTGCACCTCGCCCCGGAAGCCGACCGCGCGGTCCTGCGCGAGATGATGGAGGCGGTGGCCGCGGGCAAACGACCCAAGACCGGCGAGCTCCACCTCAAACAGAACCGCGGCCAGGTCGCGGTGGAGGTCCGCGCCGCCGCCATCGACATCGACGGACGCAAGGGCGCTCTGGTGATCGCGCGCGATCTGTCCCAGCGCCAGAAGGCCGAGGAACTCCAGTCGGCCCTTTATCGCATCGCCCAGGCCTCGGCGCGGATGATCGGAAGCGACGCCCTCTTCTCGGAAATCCACGACATCGTGGGCAAGCTGATGTACGCGAAGAACTTCTTCATCGGGATGCTCGACGCTGAGGGCACCCACATTTCCTTCCCCTATTTCAAGGACGAGTACGACGAGGCCCCGCCCACGCCCCTGCCCCTCGATCACTCGCTTTCGGGTTACGTCATCCGCTCCGGGCTGCCTCTCCTCGCGGACCAGAAGAAGATCGAGGAACTCGAGGGCGTCACCGGCGTCACCACCTACGGCCGCATGGCCACAAGCTGGGTCGGGGTGCCCCTGATCCGCGGCACCTCCACGTTCGGCATCCTCGTGGTGCAAAGCTACGACCCGGACTTCCGCCACGGCGTGGCCGATCGCGACCTGCTCACCTTCGTCTCCGGGCACATCGCGGAGACCATCGAGCGAAAACGCAAGGACGACCAGATCCAGTCGCTTGCCTACATCGACTCGCTGACCGGGCTTCCCAACCGCTTCCTTTTCGACGACCGTCTCGACACCGCACTCGCCCTGGCCGGAAGGCACCGCACTCCCCTGGCCGTGCTGTTCGTCGATCTCGACCGTTTCAAGGAGGTGAACGACACCCTCGGGCACAGCGTGGGCGACGGCGTCCTGCGCCTCGTGTCCTCACGCCTTGCGTCCTGTCTGCGCGAATCCGACACCCTGGCCCGCCGCGGCGGCGACGAATTCCTCGCCATCCTGCCCGGCACAGATCAGCACGGGGCGGCCCTGGTGGCCCAGAAGCTCGTCGACGCGCTCCGCACGCCCCTTGATGCCGCGGGCGCCGACGTGCTCGTAACCGCGAGCGTCGGCATCGCCATGTTCCCCGACGACGGCACCGATCGCGACACCCTGCTCAAAGCGGCCGACCTTGCCATGTACGGGGCCAAGGAAACCGGGCGCGATACTCACCAGCTCTTCTCCGCGGCCCTGCGGGACAATGTCGAACGCCGCGTATCCATGGAGCGCCGCCTGCGCTCGGCCATCGCGCGGACGAAACTGACCGTCCACTTCCAGCCCATCATGGACACCCGCGCGCAACGGCCGGTGGCGGTCGAAGCGCTGGTGCGCTGGCCGGACGAGCAGGGCGACGGTATGGTCATGCCCAACGACTTCATCCCCCTCGCCGAGCACACCGGCCTGATCGTTCCGCTGGGTGACCTGGTGCTGCGCGAGTCGATCCGGGCCATGAAGACCCTTGCCATTCCGGGGCAGTCGACGCCCCTGAACCTGGCCCTCAACGTTTCGGGGCGCCAGCTTTCGCAGAACTCGTTCGTCGACCTGATCCTGGCCACCTTGCACGCCGAGGCCTTCCCCGCCTCGCGGCTCCACTTCGAGATCACGGAAACCGCGGCCCTCTCCGAGGGCCTGCTGATCAACGAGCATCTCAGGAGGCTCAAGCAGGCGGGGGCCTCGATCGCCATCGACGACTTCGGCGTGGGCTATTCGTCCCTCTCACGCCTCCGCCACATGCCCGTGGACATGCTGAAGATCGACGCCTCGTTCATTCGCGACATGATCGAGGACGCCGACGACGCCGCCATCGCGAACGCGGTGGTGTCGCTCGGCCGCGCCCTGAACATGCGCGTGGTCGCCGAAGGCGTCGAACGCCTCGACCAGCAAAGAGCCCTCGAATCGTGGGGCTGCGACCTCATGCAGGGCTACTTGTACTCGAAGCCGATTCCGCTCGACGAGCTCACCCGCTGGCTCCGCCAGTTCTAATCCTTACAGAAGAGGTCTCTTTCGCCATGGGTTTCGCCACCGACTGCATCCACGCCGGTCAACATCCAGACCCCACCACCGGCGCCGTCATCACACCGCTCTACCTCACCTCCACCTACGTGCAGGAAGGCATCGACAAACACAAGGGCTTCGAATACGGGCGCACCCAGAATCCCACCCGCTTCGCCCTCGAAGCCAACCTCGCCGCCCTTGAGGGCGGAGTCGACGGGATCTGCTTCGCTTCCGGCCTCGCCGCCAGCAACGCGGTTCTGTCTTTCGTGAAGCCCGGACAACGCGTGGTCGTGAGCGACAACGTCTACGGCGGCACCCATCGCCTCTTCACCAAGCTCATAGCGCCTTACGGCGTGACTTTCGACTTTGTCGACCTGACCGATGCCGCGGCTTTCGAAAAGGCCTCGGGAGACTTCGCCCTTCTGTGGGTGGAGACGCCGAGCAATCCCATGATGAAGATCTGCGACATCCGCGCTCTCGCCGCCATCGCGGGCCGCAAGGGCGCGCGGATGGTGGTCGACAACACCTTCATGAGTCCCTTCTTCCAGCGGCCCTTGAGCCTCGGCGCGGACATCGTGGTGCATTCCACCACCAAGTTCCTGAACGGCCATTCCGACAGCATCGGCGGGGTCGCGGTCTGCCGAAAGGCCGACGACGCCAAGTGGTTGAAGTTCGTGCAGAACGCCCAGGGCGCGATCCTCTCGCCGCTCGATTCGTTCCTGGTCATGCGCGGCACCAAGACCCTGGCCGTGCGCATGCCTCGTCATGAAGAGAACGCGCGGGTGATCGCCCATTTCCTGCGCGGGGAGAAGAAGGTGCAGAAAGTCTTCTGGCCGGGCTTCGAGGATCATCCCGGACACGCGATCCACAAGGGTCAGGCCACGGGTTTCGGCGCCCTTATCTCCTTCGAGCTCGGCTCACTCGCGGCCGCCCAGCGTTTCGCCCCGAAACTTTCGGTTTGTTCTCTCGGTGAAAGCCTCGGCGGGGTCGAGAC
>JAGNNV010000038.1:14020-15768 GCA_017990495.1 Vicinamibacteria bacterium | reverse complement strand
GCCTTGAGGTCCCCGCGGGCGGCCGCGTCCTCAACGTGACTCAGATACGACCCGATGGTCACGAGCGGGCTGCGCAGGTCGTGGGAGGCGGTGTAGGTGAATCGCTCCAACTCCGCGTTCTTCGCCTCGAGGGCGTGGATGAGCGCCTCCCGCTCCGCTTCGGCGCGCCGCCGTTCCGTGACATCGCGGGCGATGACCAGCCGGGTGACCGGCCCGTTGCGATCCGGCGCGCCATCGATGTTCATGCCCACAGCCTCGAGCAGCACGCGGGAGCCGTCCGCGCGGACCACGACCAGGGAGGTATCGCCGCCCGCGCTGCCCTTGACCCTCTGCGCGAACTGTTCCCGCAGGTCGGGCGGGGCGAACTCGAGAACGTGTCGGCCCACCACCTCGGAAGGAGAATCCAGCCCGAGCATGAGGGCGGTGGCGGGGTTGGCGAAGGTGATCCGTCCGTCGGTGTGGACGAAGATGGCGTCGGGGGCGAGGTTCAGAAGGCGCGAGTAGCGCAGCTCGCTCGCCTGAAGAGCCTCGCCGAGCCGCCGCCTCCGATACAGGGTCAGGAGCAGGCGCGCACCGAAGCAGGCGAACGAACCGAACACCGCGATGAACGCGACCATCGGTTCGCTGCGGGCTATGGGGAGAGCCAGTAACAGCGTGGCCAACGGCAGCAGCGCCGGCGCCCAGGCCACACTGGGGACCTTTTCGCGTGCCCCCTCGCTTTCAGCCTGCCCCTTCCACGTGGCGGCAAGACCGGCGCCCAGCCCAAGACTCAGGGTGAAGACCAGGTCGGCCCAGTCGCCGGTGCGCAGCACGCGCACGCCGAAGCTGTAGTTATAGAAGCTCGAAGCGAGAGCGTAGGAGAGAAGGTAAGGAAGAAAACGAAGGGCGAGTGCGCGTTCCTCGGGCTGCCGGGAGAATCGACCGCGCACCAGGAAGGCCCCGAACAGAGCCCAGTTCTCGAGATCGGACAGATCGAAGGAACCCCAGACGTAGAGAAGGGTGAGGCCCTGCCATTGCCCCCCGGGCAGGAAGTAAAGGTCGAAGTAGAAGAGCAGGAAGAGGATGCCGACCTGAGCGGCATCGAGTATGCGCTGCCAGCTATGGCCCTGGTCATCTTCGTCCTGGGCGATCAGCAGCGCCATCAGCAGCGGCGCGCCATAAAGGCGGAACAGGAAATGCGTCCAGGACGGCTGGGGCACGCGTTGGCCGAGCCAGTTCTCGTGGTAGGTGTACGTCGCCTGTCCGGTGGTCCAGATGAGGAAGGCGACGGCGACCAGGGTCCAGAATCTCCGGGCGAGACCCGCAGACCTTCGGCCCGCTCCGAAACTCGCGATGGCAGCCGTGATCCCGGCGAGCGCCTGCAACAGGTTGGAGACAAGCGAACCCACGGGGCTCGTTCCCAGGATGAACACCGCCGCGGTGTGCGCGGCGAAGATCAGCAGGGCGGCCCCGAGGCTTTTTCGCATGAACTTCCGCATCATAGGCCCCTCGCCGACGGGCCGGGCGATGGCGGTATAGGCTCTCGCCATGAAGATCACGAGGATCCTGGCCTACCGCGTGGAACTGCCCCTGCACGAGGGGCGATACGCCTGGTCCGGCGGGAAATCAGTGGATGTTTTCGATTCCACCGTGGTGCGTATGGAGACCGACGAGGGCCTGGTGGGCCACGGAGAAGTCTGCCCGCTTGGTCCCACCTACCTGCCGTCGTACGCCGAGGGCGTGCGCGCCGGTCTCGCCAAGATCGCCCC
>JAGNNV010000038.1:0-13920 GCA_017990495.1 Vicinamibacteria bacterium | reverse complement strand
ATTCCACCGTGGTGCGTATGGAGACCGACGAGGGCCTGGTGGGCCACGGAGAAGTCTGCCCGCTTGGTCCCACCTACCTGCCGTCGTACGCCGAGGGCGTGCGCGCCGGTCTCGCCAAGATCGCCCCCAGCCTCATCGGACTGGACCCTCGCGACACGACCGCCCTCTATCGCGCCATGGACAAGGCTCTCAAGGGTCACCCCTACGCGAAATCGGGCCTCGACGTTGCGGCCTGGGACATCCTCGGCCAGGCTTGTGGCCAACCCATCGTCACTCTGCTTGGCGGGAGATTCGGGGACGACTTCCATCTCTATCGAGCCATCTCCCAGGAGTCGCCCGAGGCGATGGCGGAGAAGGTGGGCCAGTACCGCGCCGAGGGTTATCGGCGGTTCCAGCTGAAGGTCGGCGCGGACGTGAACACCGACATCGCGCGCATCCGCGCGGTGTCGAAGCGGCTGCAGGACGAGGACATCCTCATCGCCGACGCGAACACCGGCTGGCTGATGCATGAGGCGATGCGCGTGGTGCGCGGCGTCGCCGACATCGACGTCTACATCGAGCAGCCCTGCCTCACCTACGAGGAGTGCCTCTCGGTGCGCAACAAGACGTCGCACCCTTTCATCCTGGACGAGAGCGTCGACGGTATCGGCATGCTCGTCCGTACCGCCAACGACCATGCGGCCGACGTGATCAATTTGAAGATCTCGAAGGTGGGCGGCCTCACCCCGGCCCGGCAGATCCGCGATCTGGCGGTGTCGCTCGGCATCGCTCTCACCATCGAGGACACCTGGGGCGGCGACATCGTCACCGCGGCCATCGCCCATCTGGCCCACTCGACCCCGCCGGAGTTCCTGTTCACCGCGACGGACTTCAACTCCTACGTGACGAAGCCCATCGCCTTCGGGGCCCCGCGACGTCGCAACGGCCGCCTCGCCGCGTCGACCGAGCCGGGTCTGGGTGTGCAGCCGCTGGTCGATGCGCTGGGCGAGGCCGTCATCGACATTTAGCAACACCGCGGCAAAGGCGAGGCCATCGACATCGGCCTCCGCGTGTCTCCCTCAGCCGCGTCCAACTTCGTCCACGTCGACACCGACCGCATCCGCACCCGGTAGGCGCTCGACGTTTGTTCGCGTGGAGCGCTTTGACGAGGTGCTGGTCGTCTCTGTAGATATCTTCCGCGAAGTGAAGGGTGTCGGCCGGGCGGGATCACCGAGCCGAGAAATTGCGCAATGAATCTATTGCGCATTGTTTTTGTTGCGCTATAGACTGATTGCATGAAGCTGCGAATCGGCCCACCTGCTACGGGCGACAATTTCTACAAGCGTCCGGCGCTCATCAAAAAGCTCCTCCGCATTTTGGAGGGGAGCAATGTGGCCTTTCTTGGCCCGCGCCGGACGGGGAAGACCTCGTGCCTGGAAGAGATCAAGTCGCATCCTGGCCAGTTTCTGCCGATCCTCCTTAATCTGGAAAAGCACGACACGGTGGAGGCATGGCTTTCGGACATGCTGACCGAACTGCGAAAGGCGCTCGCCGAACCCAAGGGGCCGGTGGCTCGGTTGGCGGACGAAACCGCATCCCTGCTCGCCGGGATTCAGAAGATCGAGCTGTCTGGTATCGGCGGTGTCGAGATGGCCAAGTCGCAGGCCAAAGCAGCATGGAGAAAGTCCGCCGATGAATTCCTGGAACTGCTGGTCCGGTCGGATGTGCCGGTCCTGTTTCTTCTGGATGAGTTCCCCACGTTCCTCAAGCTGGTCGCGAAGCATCGCTCGAGGGACGAGGTCGAGGCGGTACTGAACTGGTTTCGGGCCGCCAGGCATGACCTCAAGGACAAGCAGGTTCGTTTCCTTGTCACCGGTTCCATCGGTTTGAAGGGCGTGGTTCGCAATCTGGGCTTGGCACCCTCAATCAACGAGTTTGACGCTCACGAAATTCCGCCGTTGAGCGACGTTGAGGCGATGGGACTGCTGGCCACGCTGGCCAAGGACATCCGAGTTCCTTTAGACGCGAAGGGCCAGAAGAAGATCCTCCGTCTGCTCGGCGCGAACTGGCCGATTCTCCTGCAACTCTTCATCTCCGAGATCGAGGAGGCCGAGTTCAAGAAACCTCCCACGGCCGGACAGCTCGAAGCGATCTATCTTGAGCGATTGGTCAACGGCAGCCGCAACCAGTATTGCGATGGCATGTTCGACCGGTTGAAAGACGCCTTCACCGAGGCCGAACGCCGGCTAGCTCGCGAGATTCTCAAGGCCGTCTGCCGTTCCATCGACGGGCTGGGCCGGGAGGAGTTTGATCGTCTTCACGAGAAGCTGGAACCGGTGTTGAGCCAGACCGCGTCTGGCATCGAGGAACTCGACCATGTGCTCGACACGCTCAAGCACGACGGCTACCTGCTCCAGGAAAGCGCCGGACAACGCCGCACGCGCTTCGGCTCGAACATTCTCCGGGATTTCTGGCTCCGGAAGACCGCCTGACCCATGCCCCAACAACCTTTCGCCCTCTACAACCCCGCGCTGCTTCAGCCGGACGACTTGCTCGCGCAGTTCACCGCCCGCCTGCCCCTGCTGGAGACGCTGCTCGGCGTCATCCGTGGGAACAAAGCCGGTCAGCCTCCGCAGCACTGCCTGCTCATCGGAGCGCGCGGCATGGGCAAGACCACAACTCTTTGGGCCGTCGCCCATCGGGTCAACCGCGATGCCACGCTCGCCTGCGACTGGCAGCCCGTCGTCTTCGATGAAGAAAGCCGTCGCGTTGGTGACCTCGCGGATTTCTGGCTCGAGTGCATTCGCCAATGGGAGCACGTCACCCAGTCTCCCGGCGCGCTAGCCGACCACCTTCTCGCCGACGCCCCGGCGGACATCGAAGACCGCGCCCGCGAAGCATTCCTCCGACTGCTGGACCAGAGCCGCCGCCGGGCCTTGCTCCTCATTGACAACCTCAACGACGTGCTCAGTTCCATCTCCGACCCAGAGCCCCTGCACCGGCTGCGCGCATTCCTGATGCAGGACTCGCGCGTCATGGTTGTCGGTGGAGCCACCCGCTACTTCGACGAGATCACCTCGGTGGACCAGCCGTTCTACGACTTCTTCCGCTGTTTCGAGCTTCGCCCGCTGACCGCTGAGGAAACGGAAGCCTGCCTTCTCGCTCTGGCGAAGAACCGGGGCGGCGACTCCATCGAGCGGATCGAGAAGACCTTGCAGGAACGGCAGGGCACTGTCCGCGCCCTGCATCTGCTCACCGGCGGCAATCCCCGGCTGGTGAAGACTTTCTACCGCCTGCTTGCCGAAGGGCTGCGCGGCGACATCCGCGCAGAACTGGAGCGGCTCATGGACGAGTTCACGCCCTACTTCAAGGCCATCGTGGACGCGCTCCCGGTGCAGCAACAGCGCATCTTCGATGCCGTGGCGCTGGCCTGGGACCCCGTCGAGGTCGCCTCGCTCGCGACCGCCACCCGCTTGCCCAGCAATCAGGTGAGCGCCCAGCTTCGCTCGCTCGTTAGAACCGGTTTTCTGCGCGAGGGGGCGGGAGGGCCCAAGCGCAAGACTTACCTGCTCGCCGACCGCTTCTCCAACATCCACTACCTGATGCGCCACGGACGCGCGGCGCGGAACCGGCTCGACTGGTTCGTGGCCCTCGTCCGCATTGTGTTTCCCGACCGGGCCTCGGCGGAAGTTCTGGCCAGGGCTGCGCGAGAGGCGGCGGAGTGCGGCCCGGAGGGCCTGCTCGACGCGCGCTCGGTGCTGCACAGCGCTCTCTCTCGGGCCGAGTCCGGCGAGGATCGCCGTGCGCTCATGCACGCAACGTTGCGCGAAGGATGGGACAGCAAGGCCTGGGAATCGCTGGACGAATGGTTTGACGCCGCGCGGGCGCAGGCGGATTTGCCCGAGGTCGGAATCATTGGTTTCTGCAAGACGATGCCAGAGGGTCTGAGGAAGAAGCTCGGCTACAAGCCGGATCACGCGGTCTGGTGGTATCAACTCACGGATTTTCTGGAGGAGAAGGAGGCCTGGAGCGTCGCCGAGGCCGCGTACCGGAGGGCCATCGAACTCGATGCCAAGTATGCGTCTCCGTGGAATGGCTTGGGCAACTTGCTTCAGGACCACCTCGGCCGCCCCTCCGAGGCAGACACCGCCTATCGCAAGGCCATCGAACTCGATCCGAAGTGGGCGCATCCGTGGATCGGCTTGGGCAACTTGCTCCAGGATCACCTTGACCGCCCCGGGGAGGCGGAGGCTGCATACCGGAGGGCAATCGAACTCGATCCGAAGTGGGCGCATCCGTGGATCAGCTTGGGCAACTTGCTCCAGGATCACCTTGACCGCCCCGGCGAGGCGGAGGCTGCATACCGAAGGGCAATCGAACTCGATCCGAAGTCTGCGTATCCGTGGAACAACTTGGGCAACGCGCTCCAGAGTCACCTTGGTCAGCCCGCCGAGGCTGAAGCCGCTTACCGCAAGGCCATCGAACTCGATCCGATGTTGGCGTATCCATGGAATGGCGTTGGTAGCGTGCTCGCGGGTCACCTTGGCCGCCCCGCCGAGGCGGAAGGCGCTTTCCGCAAGGCCATTGAACTCGATCCGAAGTATGTGGATCCGTGGAATGGCTTGGGCAACGTTCTCCAGGTACACCTTGGCCGTCCCGCCGAGGCGGAAGCCGTCTATCGCAAGGCCATCGAACTCGATCCGAAGTATCCGCATGCGTGGAGCGGCTTGGCGAAGGCTCTCAGCCGCTTGGATGGCCGCCGAGAGGAAGCCCGGGCGTACGCGCTGAACGGACTATCTCTCAACCCGAAGTCCCGTTTCGCCCGGCACATGTTCATCGAGCTCTGCGGTGATCGCGCCGACGACTGGCGTGCCGCGCTGCCCGCCCTCGTCGCCTGGTGCCTCACCCATCCCAAAGCCGATGATGTTTTTGACTTCACGGTGGACGGCTTGCTCCGCCTGGCGCGGCTCACCAAACCCGCCGAGGCGTTGTCTCTGCAGGATTCCCTGACGGATGCCACGCCGTTCCAAACCGTGCGCGACGCCTTCGTGGCCCACGATCACCGCGACCACCTCCAAACTCTCGCCCCGGAACGCCAGACCATCGTGCTCGCCCTGCTGGATCGCCTCGCCCCGGCCCAACCCGCCCTCGAAGCGAAGCGCACGCCTGCGAAGGCCAAGCCCGCAAAGAAGAAGTAACGACGCCGGGCCGGTTCGCCGGTTGAACGTGCCGATCACCAATCCCGCCGCCCGTGCGGCCGCGCCGAGTGTACGGGCAGGTCTCCGGTTGCGCGACGCTCCGACCGCAAGGCTGGAAAGCCGCGGGCATCCGTGCGGTGGCGAAACGGCCGCAGGCCGACGACATCCTCACCCATATGCCGACACGAGGTCGCTGACGCACCAGGCGACGCAGCATCGTGTGCGCCGTTGGCGGTCATCGACGTGACTAGCTAACGGGCGGCCGGCCGCCTCGAAATGAGCCAGGCCCCGGCGAGGCAGACCGCGCACCCGACCACCGACACCGCCGACACCTTCTCGTCACGCACGACGAGACCAAGGCCGAGCGCCACCACCGGGATCAGGAAGTTGGTCGACGACGCGGTAGCCGCGCCAAACTTCCCGGCGGCGCGCGCGATAAGCACCTGCGCCAGCGCCGTGCCCAAGGATCCAAGCATCAGCATGCTCAAGACCGACCGCGCATTCCAGCGCGCAGCCAGCAGGTCGGGCAAGCCCAACGGCGCCGTGAGCACCAGCGCCACGCCCAGCGCTCGCCAGATCACGGGGAGTCCTCCGTTCCGCTGCTGCAGCGGACGCGCAAGATTGAGCGCCACACCATAAGACACGAGGGCGGCCATCACCAGCCCGACTCCGAGGGCGCTGTTCCTGCCCGCGCCAAGGCCGGGCCAGGCAATCATGGCCGTGCCGCTCATCCCCACCAGGAGTCCCAGCATCACCGAACGCGTGGGCATGGTCCTTGAGATCAAAGCGGCCACGATCACCGCAAACAGCGGATTCGCGCCGTTCAGCATGCCCGCCATGGCCGAGGTGATGTGCTGTTCGGCAAAGGGGAACATGCTCAAGGGGAAGGCCATCCACAAGACTCCCAGCCAGAAGATGCCCACGTGATCCCCCGGGCGGACCGGACCGCGAGCGGCCGGGACGATCGACAGGGTGACGAAGCCGATGAGGATGCGCGCGAAGGTCACGCCGTTCGGCGCCATCGACTCCAGGCCCTCCGCGATGAACAGGAACGACGCGCCCCAGATCAGCCCGGGCGCGGCGAGAAGAAGCCACTCGCGGACAGTATGGGGTGCGTGATGGGTCGGCATGAACCGCCGAGGTTACGCGACGCCCCCTAGAGGAAGGAATAGGCTCAGGACTTCGTTATCATCATTGCCATAGGATCTACCTATTCCTCGGGAAGGAGACCAGAACAACGTGGAGATGCACCAGCTTCGCTATTTCGCCAAGGTCGCCGAACTCGGCAACGTCACCCGGGCCGCGGAGTCCTGCCACGTCTCCCAGCCTTCTTTGAGTCAGCAGATCGTCAAGCTCGAGCGCGAGTTGGGCCAGCCGCTTTTCGAGCGCCTGGGCCGCGGCGTCCGGCTCACCGAGGCGGGCAAACTCTTCAAGCGTTATTCGGACCAGATCCTCAGCCTCACGGAGGACGCGCGAACTCGGGTGGCGGACGACCCCGACTCCGGCCGCATCATCCTCGCCGCCATCCCCACCATCGCGCCCTACTACCTGCCGGGTGTCCTCACCCGCTTCGCCAAGGAATGCCCGCGGGCGCGGGTGGAAATCGTCGAAGAGACCACCGGCAACATCCTGCGCCTGCTTGCGGAGGGCGACATCGACCTCGCGATCCTGGCTCTGCCCGTTCAGGCCGAACACGTGCACACGAAGACTCTCTTTACCGAGGAGCTGGTCGCGGTGTTACCGAGCCGGCATCCCCTGGCGAAGAAACCCAAAGTCACGCTCAGAGACCTGGTGACCGAACCCTTCGTGGTCCTGAACGAGGCGCACTGCCTCACCGGCGCCACGCTGAGTTTCTGCGCGCGGCATTCGGCCTCCCCCCTGGTCACGGCAAGGAGCCATCAACTGCTCACCGTGCTGGAGCTGGTCCGACTGGGGCAGGGCGTGTCGCTGATTCCCGCCATGGCCGTGCCCAAAGGGCGAGACGAGGGCCGCGAATATCGATCCCTCGCCGGCGACAAACCCACGCGCACCATCGCCCTCGCCTGGAACCGCATGCGTTATCAGACCCAACTGTTCAAGCGGTTCGTGGGTTTCCTCGCCGGCTGATCCCGGTCGAACCTTGACGAGGCTTGTGGACCTCGCGTACCGTCAAGGCGACCGATCGCCATGCCTGAACGATCCCCGGAAGCCGAACTCGAAAGCGCGCTGCTGAGCGCGATCCGCCAGTTCTTCGAGACCCGCGAAACCGCCCCCGCGCCCGCGCCTGACGAGAGCGACACCGTCACGGGAAGGCGTCTCCAACTCGCCACCGCCATTCTCTTCCTCCAGATGATCGCGGCCGATCAGGAATCGAAACACGACGAACACCAGACCCTGGTCACCGCGGTGATGCAGGTGTTGCGCATGGACGGGAAGGACGCGGTGATCCTCATTCGCCTGGCCGAGAAACACGTCAAGACGCCGCTGCCTCAGTTGCTCAAGGCCTTGCGCGAGCGCTGCCATCCCGCCCAGCTCAAGCGGGTGGTCACGAGCCTGTGGCAGCTCGCGTTCGCCGACTCCGATCTGGCCGGGCACGAGGAGTACTTCGTGCGCAAGATCTCAGGAGCGCTCGGCCTTTCAACCGCCGACCTCGTGGAAACCAAGATCCTGGCCCGGGAGGCCACTTTCACATGAGGGGCCTCACGGTCGTGCGTGTCGCCCTGGGAATGGCGCTCACCGCCGCCGCGGCCGCAAGCGCGGCCCAGGCCCCTCCCAAGGAGACCGGCGAACGCAACTACTTCTCCTGCCGCGTCGGCTACTCGTCGTGCCGGCTCGCCGAACTGACCGCCGAACAACTCGAAGTGGTCGAGCAGGCGCGCCGGGCGCGGAACTTCTCCGCCTGCTGGAACGGCTCCGCCACCTGCCGGCCCGAGGCGCTCACCGAGGATCAGAGAGAGTCTGTCGAGACCGCGCGACTCGCCCGCAACTACGCGGCCTGCCGGGCGGGGTCATCCCGCTGCGACACATCGCTGCTCACCGAGGATCAAGCGGAGGCGGTTCACACCGCGGAAATGGCCCGGAACTTCTCGGCCTGCCGGAGCGGATTCTCCTCGTGCCGGCCCGGGCTGCTGACCAGCGATCAACTCGAAGCCGTGGAAACGGAGCGGCGCGCGCAGAACTTCGCGGTCTGCTGGAACGGATACTCCACCTGCCGGCGCGAACTCCTGACCGCGGATCAGTTGGAGGCGGTGCACACCGCCCGACTCGCCCGCAACTACGCGGCCTGCCGGGAGGGTCGTGAGAGTTGCGACCTGAACCTCCTCACGGACGATCAAAGAAGCGACCTCCGGCGCCCGTAGGCCGACGACGGCCCGAGGTCGGTAGGGCCAATGCATCATTGGTCCGGCGGCGAGGGGTTTCGCTAGACTCGGTCCATGCGCTCATCTGTCATCGTTTCCGCCGTCCGCACCCCCACGGGCAAGTTCCTCGGGGGGCTCAAGTCCTTCACCGCGCCTCAACTCGGGGCCATGGTCGTGAAAGAGGCGATCCGCCGCGCCGGGATCGACCCGAACGATGTCGACGAAGTGATCATGGGCAACGTGGTGGGCGCGGGTCTGGGCCAGGCGCCCGCCCGTCAGGCCGCTATCCACGCGGGGCTCCCGCCCAAGGTGGGCGCCCTCACCATCAACAAGGTCTGCGGCTCAGGACTGAAGGCGGTCATGCTCGCGGCCCAGGGCATCGCCACCGGGGATGTCGACATCGTGGTCGCGGGAGGCATGGAGTCGATGTCCAACTGCCCCCACCTCCTCAAAGGCGCGCGCGAGGGTCTGCGCATGGGCCACGGCACGCTCGTCGACTCCATGATTCACGACGGGCTATGGGATGCCTACTCGGACTTTCACATGGGCTGCACCGGCGAGATCGTGGCCGAGAAGTTCAAGGTCACGCGCGAGCAGCAGGACGAGTTCTCGGTGCAGAGCCACAAGAAGGCCCTCGCCGCCATCGCCTCGGGAGCCTTCAAGGATGAAATCCTGAAGATCGAAATCGCCCAGAAGAAGGGCCCGGCCCTGGTAGTCGAGAACGACGAGTCGCCCCGCGCGGACACGTCGATGGAGTCGCTCGGACGTCTCAAGCCCGCCTTCAAAGAGGGCGGAACCGTCACCGCCGGCAACGCGCCCGGCGTGAACGACGGTGCTTCGGCGGTGGTCGTGATGGCCGAGGACCTCGCGAAGGCCAGGGGAATCAAACCCCTTGCTCGCATCGTCGGCCAGGCCACGGGCGGAGTCGAACCGTCGCTCGTGATGATGGCTCCGGTCGAAGCGGTGAAGAAGTTGCTGGCCAAGACCGGCTGGAAGATCGAGGACGTGGACCTCTTCGAGTTGAACGAAGCCTTCGCGGTCCAGGCCCTCGGTGTGGCCGGGGAACTGGGGCTCGACCTCAACAAGGTCAACGTCAACGGCGGGGCGGTGGCTTTGGGCCACGCCATCGGGTCCTCGGGCTCCCGAATTCTCACCACCCTCATTTACGCACTCAAGGCCCGGGGGCTCAAGAAGGGCATCGCCACGTTGTGCCTGGGTGGCGGCAACGGAGTTGCCCTGGCCATCGAAACCGTCTGATCACCCTTGAGGGGCGGCCGATCTTTTTTGGGGCCGTTGACACTTTGAGCGGCCGGTCAAGATAATCTTTGGACGATCGGGGTTTATTCTCCGGATTCCCCCCCTTTCATCCACTTCAAAAAAGGACGTCATGCCACTCGAAGACGAACTCAAAGCCCGCACGCTCGCCCTGGTGAGCCAGCAAATGGCGAACTGGGTGGTCGAAATCCAGAAGCGCATCGTGGAGCACCAGGCGAATCTGGTCGGGGCTCTGGACGAGCTTCAGGAGAATGTGGCCCGCTACGACGAGCGGATCGACGAAGGCTCGATCTCCACCGCGATCGAGGAAGTGATCGCCGCGAACCCGGTGGCGGCGCCCGCCCCGGTCGCTGCCCCCGCCGCGGAGGCGGAGGCTGGTCCCGGCATCGCCGTCCTGGTTTCCGCCATGGTCGAAGTGGACACCGGAGCGAGCCTCACCGAGGTTCTCACCAGCCTGGTGAACGAAAGCGCCAAGCAGGTTGACCGGGTGGCCATGTTCATCATCAAGGGCACGAACGCGGTGGGCTGGTACGCGAAGGGCTTCGACGCCAACGAGGCGGTCAAGCAGATTCAGATTCCCCTGGCCAACGACACCATCTTCAAAACCGTCCAGGGCGACCGCGCTCCGATCCTCTTCGATCCTTCGGTCAGCGGTCAGACCGCGCAGGCCCTCGGTCGCATGGGAACCCTCGGCTCCTCCGCCATCGTGGCTCCCATGGTGCTCCGCGACAAACTCGCCGCCGTCTTGTACTGCGACACCACCGGTCCCATGACCGACCCCCAGGCCGCTTTCATCGACGCCCTGGTGCGCTTCGCCTCCAAGACCACCGATCTCCTCTCTTTCGTGCCCCGCACTGCCGGGGCGCGTCCGGCGCCTCCCGTGGTCGCCGCCTCGGGTGGACGTCGCGCCGAGGCGCCCGCCCCGCGGCCGGCCGCACCGCCCCCACCGCCTGCCCCCCCGGCCGGCGCCGGAACCGTGATGTTCACGGCGTCCCAGGTGGCGGCGATGCACCAGACTTCTACCGCTCCGCCTCCCGTGCCGCCTCCCCCTCCCCCGGCGGCGCCCAAGCCAGCCGATGGCGCGGGAACGGTCATGTTCACGGCCTCGCAGATGGACGAGATGCGGCAGCAGATGTCGCAGATGAAGCCTCCGGCGCCCCCAGCCGCTCCGGCCATGTCGCCGGAAGAAACCAAAGCCCACGAAGACGCGAAGCGTTTCGCGCGCCTCATCGTCAGCGAGATCAAGCTCTACAACGAGGCCAAGGTCACCGAGGGTCGCAAAGCGAAGGACCTGCACTCGAGGCTCAAGGAAGACATCGAACGCGGCCGTCAGATGTACCACGACCGCATCTCCCCCGGGCTGCGCAACAACACCAACTACTTCCACGACGAGCTGATCCGGCTGCTCGCGGGCGGCGACGCTTCGGCCCTCGGCCCGATGTAGATCACCACGGTTGTGAAGAGCCTCCGATGGACGGCCGGCGCGCACGCGCGCCCTGGGGGAATGCGCATCCTCGCGCTCACCCTCGTTCTCGGAGCCCTCACCGCCGTGAATGCGCCTTCGGCGGGGGCGCAGCCGCAAGAGGCCGATCGGCTCGAAACCCTCCGCCCGATCCTCACCCCCTCCGAAGCGGCGCTGGTCGAGACCGCGACTGCGCTGCGGAAAGGCGCCCAGGCGAAAGATGTCGCCCGCCTGCGCAAGTTATCCAGTGATCACGCCGGCGAAGAGGTCTCAGGCCTCGCCCAGGTTCTGGTGGCGAAGGCCTCGCTTTCCCTCGGCCGCTTCGACGACGCCGCCGAGGCGGCCCGCCACGTCGACATCGACCGCACCAGTCTTGGCGACCGCGCGTTGCTCATCCTGGCCCGGGCCAAGGCGCGGGGCGGCGACTTCTCGGGTTCGGCCTCGGCCTACTTGCGCGCGGTCGACGCCGCCCAGTCGGACGATGTCGCGTGCAGCGCCCGGCTCGGCGCGGCCGCGGCCCTTCAGCAGATTCGACAAGGCGCCCGTCGGATCGTGCTCCTCACCGAAGCCGCGGCGGTGTGCCGTCAGGACCATGCCGACGTTCTGCTCGACCTCGCTGAGGCCCTGATCGCCCAGGGGTCGCCCGACGAGGCGCTCGCCCGCCTCGAAGAGATCGAACGCGACTACCCGACCTCGCAGCAGTCGCAAACCGCGTCCGCGTTGATCGCCCGTCTCCTTGCCCCCTCGGGATTCCATCCCAAGCGCTCGGTGCGTGACGACTTCGAGCGGCGCCTCGCCCGGGCCGAGGCGCTTCTGGCCAAGGGGCAACGCACCTCGGCCGTGATTGAGCTTCGCCGCCTCAAGGCTCACAAAGGTCTCGAGTCGAGCGTCGACCGGGTCCAGGTGGCGCTGGGTCGGGCCCTGCCGCGGAGCGCCGCGCGCGAGGCCAAGGCCCTTCTCTCCGCGGTAGCCGACACATCCGAAAAGAATCCCGAAGCCCGCCTTCTACTCGCGCGCCTTGCCCCCGAAGAGGAACGTCCCGCGAGACTGAACGAGGTGGCCGCGGCTTTCCCCGGGACCCGCGTCGCCGAGGAAGCGCTGTACTCGCTGGCCACGTTCTTCCAGAAGGACGCCCTGTACGCCTACGCCGCGCCCTACTACCGGCGCCTGGTCGACGAGTTCGCCGACGGGTCTTACGCCGAGGGGTCGGCCATGCGTGCCGCCTTCGAAGCGCTGCGCGCGGGCCGCGCCCAGGACGCCGCGCAGACCCTGGAGACGATGGCCCGCCGCGCGAAGTCTCCCGCAGGTTTCCTCTATTGGGCGGGTATGGCCCGGCACAAAAACGGCGAAACCGAACGGGCCGCGGTGCTGCTGCGCGAGACCGCCGAACGTTTCCGCAACACCTGGTATGGCGTGCTCGCGGCCAGCGAACTCGCGCGCTGGCCGGCCGAGGCCTCTTCGGGCATCCCCCAGGTGACCAGCGCCGGACCGGGCTTTCGTTCCGACGAATTGCCCGGCCCCTTCAAGGCCCGGCTGCGGCATCTGCTCCTCTCCGGTCTCGACGCCGAGGCCATCGATGAACTGAAAGCCCTCGGAACCACCAGCGCGGCCATGGAGGCGCGGGCGTTGATCGAGGCCGATCGGGGCCAGCTTCGCAACGCGATCATCTACATGAAGCGGGCGCGGCCGGAGTATGTGTCGGCGGCCATCAAGGATCTTCCCGCCCATGTCTGGACGACCATCTATCCCCTCAGGTTCAGCGCGGCCCTCAAGTCCGCGGCCTGGCGCGAGAATCTCGACCCCGCTCTCGTGGCGGCCCTCGTATGCCAGGAGTCCACCTTCGACGAACAGGCGAAGAGCATCGCCGGCGCCCGCGGCCTGATGCAGATCATGCCCTACACGGGCAAGCCGCTGGCCCGCGAACTTGGCACCAAACGATTCACCACAAAGATGCTGCACCAGCCCGAGATCTCGCTCACCTTCGGCACCCGCTACCTGCGACAGATGCTCGAGCGGTTCGACGGG
Source organism: Vicinamibacteria bacterium (assembly GCA_017990495.1). GTDB lineage: Bacteria > Acidobacteriota > Vicinamibacteria > Fen-336 > JAGNNV01 > JAGNNV01. Next base: position 643 of record JAGNNV010000038.1, on the reverse strand, counting down.
CGGGCCGAAGCCGCACTCGCGGCCTACAACGCGGGACCGCATCGGGTGTCGAGGTGGCTCGCGCCCAATCCGACGATCCGCACCGATGAGTTCGCGGAGGCGATCCCGTTCACGGAGACCCGCAACTACGTGATGATCATCATGGGCGCGCGCGATCAGTATCGTCGCCTCTACGGCCTCGAACCCGCGCCTGTCGTCGCCAACTGAGCGACCCACCGGGCGTCAACCTGGAAGCGTCCGCGAAGACCTCGCCTCGCCCTTCGCGGTCCTCGCCGTCGCGGGGTGCGAAAATAGGGGCTCATGACTTCCATCGGCGACATCCTCAAGCAGAAAGATCCCGGCCTCGCGGCTGAACTGACGGTAAGAGTTTCAGGGCGACGGTCGCTCGAACTGCGGCAGATCACCATCGAGCCCTCCCCCACCCGGCACGCCGAAGGGTCGGCGCTCATCCACTGCGGCGATACCCGGGTGATCATCACAGTGAGCGTCGAAGATCGCATTCCCCAGTTCCTCCGGGGCAAAGGCGAGGGCTGGCTGACCGCGGAGTACGCGATGCTCCCGCGGGCCACCCATACCCGCACCGCGCGCGAGGTCACCAAAGGATCGCCCTCCGGACGCACCCACGAGATCCAGCGCCTGATCG
>JAGNNV010000240.1 GCA_017990495.1 Vicinamibacteria bacterium | reverse complement strand
GCGGAGTCATTTCGCGATAGACGCCGCTGCGCGACTCGGTGCGGACGTAGCGATTGAACAGCTTCCGGCCTTCCTCCTCGCCGAAGTGGCGGACCATCTCCAGCGAGACGCGGTCGGACCAGGTGTTCGCCTCCTGGGCGGCGATCTCACGGGCGCGCTCGACGTTGACCGGTTGGGTCAGGCGCGCGCTGTCGAAGTAGAAGACGATCATCGCCGAGTTGCCGAGGTCGGCCGAGGTGACGAAGGTGATCGGACCGAACTCGTCGTTGTACTTCTGGGTGAGATCGCGCTCCATCTGGCCGGAGTGGCGGGACCGAGAGAACACGACATACAGCGCCTGATAGCTCGCGCCCTGGCGGAGGTGGACAAAGAGATCGTCGTCGCCGGTGGCGTAGACGATGGTGTCCACGATGTGCTTGAGGGAAGCTCGATCGGTGTAGAAGAGTTCCCGCTTGGGCATGCGGTTGAAGATGGCCCGGGTTTCCCGGTAGGCGTGGGAGTTCTTGATCCCCGCGCAGTTCGCGAGAAGGAAGTCCTGCTTCTCGCGAAGCAGGGGGACGTCGGCCGGGCGCTCGATCAGCGCGGCCATGGCGAAGCGACCGATGAGGAGGGTGATGGCTTTGAGCGAGCCGTCCTCCGTCCACTCGCGGATCACGATGTCATCCACCGGTTCGACGGAATGGATGGACGCGGAGTGGTTCCCGTAGTCGATGACCACGATGCGGTCGTCGTCGGGCGCTGGAAGCAGCCGCGACTCGATCTCCCCCACCATGTCGGGGAAGACCGTGGCCAGGAGGGCGGGGTCGGTGAGGACACCCAAGGACGCCTCGCCCTTGCGATCGAGTTCGCCGGACGGAGTCACCGCGTAGCGGGCCACGCCTTGAAGGATGTAGTTGTCATCGTTGAGCCACTTCATGAAGGCCTGGGCTGAGGCGAGTCGCGCGGCATCGCCCCGTCGGTCCCGCACCCGGCCCGCGGTTTCCGTGAGCGTTCGCTGCATGGCCGGAAAATCCGCGACCGACACGAACACCGCCTTGAGCACGGCCTGCACTTCGTGCTCGATTTCGCGCAGGCGGTCCTTCTCCTCGATGTTCTCGATGCGGAAATGGCAGAGCAGTTCCTTGGTGCCCTCTTCCGAGGCGGGCGCGACCGACGTGACCTTGCCCCATTGCCGCTTGACGGTCAGGATGGGATGGATGGACGAGACCACGCGCAGTCCGGCCTTGCGGAAGTAGTTCTTGAGGCTCTCGAAGATAAAGGGGGCGTCGAGGGTGTGGGTTTCCACCACCGTCACCTCGGAAGTGACGGTCTTGCCGCCGATGACGCGGGTCTCCGACACCCCGAGATTCCGGGCCCGCACGTGCAGACCGGGAACGCCGGAGCCCGCCTGGTCGGCCTCCGGGACCTCGTGGACGAAGAAATTGAAGTGCTGGGTCAGCCGATCCGCGAGCTTCCGCGCCGTGCCCTCGAGGGCGGTCGCATCGGGCAGTTCATTGAAGACCGCCCGGGCGAAAGAGAGCAGCAGCGCTTCGTCCCCGGACTTGGCGTCGGTCTTCAGGAGGTCTTCGATTTCGGCCAGGCGGAAGGCCCGGGCGCTTGGATCTTGGGTGATCATGGGGGAACCTTGGGGGCTTATTTGATCGGCGATATCTGAGGTTTCAGGCGGGCCGTGATGCTACACCGCGAGCGGGGGGACCGAGGAGGTCAAATGGCTCAGGCCAAATGGCTCATACGCCTGCGGCGCGCCTTTCGGGGCGGCGAGGCGCAGCGGCCATAGAATCGGGTTTTCGCGAGCCTTCCGTGCCCCTTTCCACTCCCTCCCTCCCCCGCTTCTTCGCCGCCGCCGAACCGCATCGGCTGGCCGTGCTGCGGGCCCTTTGGCCGGCTATAGCCGGCGAGGCCGTGGCCAACCACACCGAGATTGTCGGGATGCAGGACGAAGTCCTGCGGGTGCGCGCGGACTCGGCCTCGTGGCTCAAGACCGTGCGCGACCTCAAGGGAACCCTGGTGCTGCGTTTTCAAAGAGCGGCTGGGCCTCTGGCCCCGCGGGCGCTCGCCTTCATCGAGGGTGCGGTCGCGGGGAGAGTCCCGCGCCGACCGGCCAAGGCGGGCCCTGTTCCGGTCCCCGTGGCCGAACTGTCCGAAGGGGTGCGCGCCGCGGCGGCGCAGGTGCCCTCCGAGGAAGGCCGTCAGATCTACCTGCGCGCGGTCACCGCGTTCCAGGCCCGGTTCGGAAGCGCGACTACGCGACCTTGAAGAAGGCGAGCAGGCGCTCGAGGTTCTCGGCCTGCTGACGAAGCTCCTCTGCGGTGGCCGCAAGCTCTTCGGAAGCTGATGCATTCTGCTGGGTCACCTGATCGACCTGACCCATGGCCCGGTTCATCTGGCCAACCCCCGCCGCCTGCTCAGCGGACGCGGCGGCCAGTTCCTGGACCACTTCCGCGGTCCGGCGGATCGAAGGCGCCAATTGTCCGAGCTTCTGACCGGACATGGCCGCGATATCCAGGCTGGAGCCGGTCAACTCCGATATCTGCTTGGCCGCGGTCTGGGAGCGTTCGGCCAGGCGTCGGATCTCCGCCGCCACCACCGCGAAACCACGTCCCTGTTCGCCGGCGCGCGCCGCCTCGATGGCCGCGTTCAGGGCGAGCAGGTTCGTCTGATAGGCGATGTCCTGGATGATGCCGATGCGTTCGGAGATGGTCTTCATCGCCGAGACCGTCTTGAACACCGAGCCCGCCGCCTCTTCCGCGTCCTGGGCGCCACGCATGGCCATCTGCTCGAGGTTGCGGCTGTGATCGGCGTTCTGGGTGATGGAGCTGCTCATCTCCTCGAGAGAGGCCGTGGTCTCCTCAACCGAAGCCGCCTGCTGGGCGGTGCCGTTCGAGAGCACATTCGATGACGAGGTGAGTTGCTGGGCGGCGAGCGACACCGAGGAGGAAGCGGACCGCGCGTCGAGAATGGCCTGGGAGAAACGCCGCGCCATCTCGCGCCAGGCCAGGCCGAGCACGTCGCGTTCGGAGCGAGGCGCCAACTCCTGCGAGAGATCGCCGTCCGCGAGCATTCGCGCGTGCGCGGCCATGTCGCGCAGGTAGATGCCCGTGTCACGGCAGGAGTTCTGGAGCCGTCCGATGGCATCCTCGCCGCTCGCTGCCGGCAACTCGGTCCCCACCTCACCCTGCGAAATCGCCTCGAGGGAGAGCGTCACCTTCTCCAGAGGCTCGGCCAGGCTGCTGACCGCGCTGATCGCGCGATAAAAAGCAATGATGCCCACGGCCACGAGGATCACGACCGACAGGAACGCTGCCCAGGATGGCACGGTGGCTCGCGAGGGCACGTACAACACGAGCCACATCAGCACCACGAGGGAGTAGTTGACAATTGCGCCGGACAAGAGTTTTCCGCGGAAGGTCATGATTGTCGGCTTTCGTTCCAGAGAGAGAAGGGGATTCTGCCACATGCGGGGGAACCCGAGGGGCCGCGCGGTAGAGTCGCGCCAACGTGCGAACCCTGGCCTTGACCTTTGCCGCGCTGGTCTCGTTCGCTCTCAATTCGCTCCTGTGCCGGGCGGCCCTTGGCCCCGACCTGATCGACGCGACCACCTTCACCCTGATTCGCCTCACCGCCGGCGCCCTCGTCCTCCTTCTGATCGAAGGGGCGACCCGCGGGACCGGCGCGCCACCTCCGCCCGTCTCGCCGGGAAGCGTGCGCCTCTCCGCGCTCTCTCTCTTCCTGTATGCCTTGCCCTTCTCGCTCGCCTACCGCAGCTTGTCGGCGGGGACCGGAGCCTTCGTGGTATTCGGCTGCGTGCAGATCACCATGATCGGCGCCGGTCTCATGGCCGGACGCCGACTGCGGGCACGCGAGTTTCTCGGCCTCGTCTGCGCCCTGCTCGGCCTGATTGTCCTCACCCGCCCCGGGATTGATTCTCCCGACCTTCAGAGCGTGGCCATGATGGCCATGGCCGGTGGCGCATGGGGCGTCTATTCCCTGCGCGGGCGCACCTCCGGACCTCCGATCGCCGCCACCGCCCGGAACTTCGCGGCCGCGGTTCCGCTGGCCATGTTCGCCAGCATCTTCGCCCTCGCGTCGTTCCACGCCACGCCACGCGGGGTGCTGCTGGCCGCCCTGTCGGGAGGGGTGACCTCGGGCCTCGGATACGTCGCATGGTACGCCGCCTTGCCCGCATTGAGTCCCGCGCACGCGGCCATCGTCCAGTTGGCCGCACCTCCCCTGGCCTCCATCCTCGGCATCGTGTTTCTGGGCGAAATGCTCACGGGACGCCTGCTCCTCGCCGCCCCGCTGATCCTCGGCGGCATCGCCCTCGCCGTTCTGAGGCCGGTCACGTTGAACCGGGACACGAGGGCGGTTGAAGGCGCATCAAAGCCGCGCTAGCCTGCTTCCCATGATGATCGCCTCTCGAAACATCCCGCCCCGTCTGCTGACTGCGTTCTCTCTGTTCTCGATGATTTGCCTTTCCCAGGCCTGCGCCAAACCCAGGGAAGGCGAGGTTCTTCTCGGCAAACTCGAGGAGAAGGGATTCCTCAAGTACGCGGGGGCAAACGCGGAGAAGGTGCGCGCGGAGATCAAGGACAAGGGCTGGCCGGCGCTGTTCGGCGACTCGGGCCGCGTCTACAACGCCGACGGTCTGTCCCTGGCCAAAGGCGGAGTCACGAAGTTCATCGAGAAGCTCCGCCCCTTTCTCGAAGGCCAGGGAGTGAAACTGCCGGTCCTCACGGAGGACCTCCGGCAGGAAAGCTACTCGCTGCTCATCGATGGCGCGTCCCTGCCGATGTGGACATCCGATGACCTCGCCCGGGAACTGGGAACCGAGCCCGGCATCACCGCGGGGCTCACCGCTTCGCGTTCCTTCGCGCTGGTGAACAAGCTGCTCGAGGGAGCAGGCTCCAAGGAGCGGGCCTACGCGATCTACAGCGGCGCCGCGCTGTCCGTGATGTTCCTGACCGACGACCTCGTCGCCGTGATCAAGGCCGATCCCGCCGCGGTACCCAAGTTCACGCCCTACCGGCTGACCACCGACTTCCCCTTCTTCGGCCAGCCGCAGTAGGCGGAAGCTGGGCGGAATTGCCGAATCGGGCCATGGGTCCTCATCGCCCGCGGAGCAGGGCGAGGCTTTGATCGGCGACCTCGAACGCTGCGTTCGGCTTGCCGAGGCGCTTCGCGTTCTCTCGCATTGAGGCCAGGCGCTTTGGATTCTCGAGCAGCCGGGCCGCGCGCCAGGCGACGGTCAAAGGGTTCTCCCCCGAAATCGCCGCGCCCTCTTCATAGAGCATCGTCGCATTGCGGGCTTCCTGGCCGGGAATGGGACAGGTGACGACCAGCGGGACGCCGCACGCGAGCGCTTCGGAGGTTGTGAGCCCTCCAGGTTTCGTGACGATGAGGTCGGAAAGAGCCATCCACTCCCGCATCTGGGTGGTGAAGCCGATCACGCGGACGCGATCGCGGAAGGCTGTGGTCGCTTTGGTCACCCGCTCTTTGAGCTGTTCATTCCGCCCGGCCACCACGACCATTTGAGCCGATGTCAAGGCCGCGGCGAGCGATCCAGCGAGTTCAGCCACCGGGCCGACGCCGAAGCCTCCCGAAAGGACCAGGACCAGGGGCCGGTCCGGTTGGACACCGTGTTTCGCGCGAAGAGAAGGCAGATCCGCGGGCTCGGCGAAGTCCGGATCGA
>JAGNNV010000037.1 GCA_017990495.1 Vicinamibacteria bacterium | reverse complement strand
CGGGACCTCGACGAAAACGCTGCCCGAGCGGTTCGCCGCGGCCTGCGAGGAACTTGCGGACGAAGGCTTCGTTCACCACCGCCGCTCCCGGCGCTGCCCTGCCATCCGATTGACCGAAGACCCGGCCGCGCAGGAGAGACACGCCGAGGGCTCTGAAGTAGTCGCCGCCGATCGCCTGGAACGCCGCGGAATGGTTCGCCTCGCTGGTGTCGCCGTCGAAGTCGAGGCCGCTCTCCCATCCTCCCCGGAGCGGGAAGCGGTTCGCGAAACCAACCGCCTCGACTCCGGGGATTGCGCGAGCCCGCTCCGCAAGCGCCTCGAAGAAGCCAAACCGGGCTTCGCCCGTTGAGTAGCGCTCCGCGGGCAAAGGCAGGTTCGCGACCAGAACGCGCTCGGTCTGGAAACCAAGGTCCACGCCGCGCAGCTCCGCGAAACTGCGCACCAGAAGCGTGGCGCCAACGAGCGGGAGGACAGCCAGGCCGACTTCGATACCCAAAAGCGCCCCACGCCCCAGCCGGCCCCTTCGGCCCGCGGGTCCGCGCGGGGCCGAGCGCAACGCTTCGGTTGCGCGAGAACGCGAGACCAGCATCGCCGGCAGCAGGCCGAAAACGGCGGCGCCCACCAGCGAAAGAAGCGAGGCGGCCCCGATCACGACCGGGTCGATGCCGATTTCGGAAAGGCGGGGCGTGCGCACGGGCGCTGACGCGATGAGGAGGCGCTCCAGTGCGACCGCAAGGAGCAGCCCCGCCACGCATCCGGTGGCGGCAAGAACGAGGCTTCGAGCCAGCGACTCCCGAACCACGCGACCGCGGGACGCCCCGAGGGCGATACGAACCGCCACGTCGCGGCTCTCCTCCACCGCGCGCGCGGCGAGCAGACTCGCGACGTTCACGGAGGCGATGAGAAAGATGAGGGCGGACGCTCCCAGTAGAAGCATCATCGGAGTCTGAAGCGAACCGGAGAGGACCTCCTGACCGCTGCGCACGAAAGCGCGAACCTCGCGCTTCGTCCCGGGTTCGGCGCGCGCGATTCGGGCCATGATTTCGGCGAGAGCCACATTCGCCTGCTCAACCCTCACGCCGGGGCGGAGCCGTCCGATCACGCTCAGTATGTGCTCGCTTCGATTGTGCCGCATGTCGTCGGGCACCACCTCCGGCACGAAGTAGTCGACCTGGAGCGCGGCCGAGAGTTCCTCGGGCACCCGGAAGCCACGAGGCATCACGCCCACGATCCGGTAAGGCCGCCCGTCCATGAGGATCGACTGGTCGAGAATCGCCGGACTGCGATCGAATCGGGTCTCATAAATGCGGTGGCTGATGACAACGACATCGTCGCGGCCCGCAGCGTCCTCTCCCGGCGCGATCGCGCGACCGATCGCCGGATGAACACCCAGGACGTCGAAGTAGGAGGGCTCGACCGACAAACCGCTGAGGCGTTCGGGAGCGCCGACGAACGCGACGTTCTTCCCGCCGGTCTCAAAGCCCGCAAGGCCCTCGAAGATCGTGTCGAGGGTCTTGAAGTCCTGAAGGTCGCGGGGGGAAACCGCGCCCGCGTCGCTCGATCGTCGGTCGGTTTCAGCGAGGTCGACAATACGGCCGGGATCGGGATAGGGCAGCGGCCGCAGGACTATTCCCTGCACGAAGCTGAAGATCGCGGCATTCGCCCCGATCCCGAGGGCGAGGGCGAGAACCGCGAGCGCGGTGGAGCCCGGACGGTGGCGCAGGCTTCGAATCGCGAGACGGAGGTCGTTCAACATGACCGTTTTCATTCAAGGCCTGTGCCACCCCGGTTGTGGGCGAATCGCCGGAATGCCCGATCCGCGCCTCCAACTCTGAACAATGGGCGTCCGCAAATGAACGCCTGTTCCGTGAAACCGGAGGCGCCGGACAAAGCAGGCCGGCGCTTCCCCGGCCTTCGGTCATCTCTGGACGGGTTTGAGCGCGAAGGCCTGCTGGCCTTCGGCGCCATCGAGTTCCACCTTCAGGGTGCCGTCGGGCTGGAGTGTGTATCGGATCAGCTTGGGATGATCGTGCTCCTTGTTCTCGAAGGTGGCCGACTTCGCGCTGGAGGCCGTGAGCTTGAACTCGGTCTTGGGCTTGCCGCCCGGCTGAGCCACATACACCACGTCATCCTTCCGGAACTCGATGCGCAGGAACTCGAAGCCGATGGCGCGATCGCCCTTGATGGTGCGTCCGACGCCCAACATCAGCCCGCCCGCCTCCTCCGTCCAGCGCTCCTCGAACTTCATCCCGGCAGGCCCCCCTTCCCAGGCGCCTTTGAGAAAGGCGAGATCCGCGGGCGAAGCGGCGGCGATGAGGGCAAGAACAACGGTGGCGATCATGGGTTTCTCCTGGAATAGGCGAGCGCCTGGAACGGGCTCGCGGGTGAGAGAACCCTATTCGCGCTTCGCTGCCGCTGTCTTGGATGAAACGGACAGGAAGAAGGCGGTCAGCGGGTCGGCGTCGCGAATGAGGTCCCGTGGCCTCACCCCGGTGAAGGCGCGGAAGTCGCGGTTGAAGTGGGCCTGGTCGTAGTAGCCGCAGTCGAGGGCCACCTCGGACCACGCGCGGCCGTCACTCTCCTGTCGCTGTTCGAAGACGCGTTGAAAGCGTACGAGGCGCGCGAATCGCTTGGGGCGCAGGCCAACCGCGGCTTCGAAGCGACGGCGGAACTGTCTGTCCGAGAGGCTGAATTCGCGGGCCAGGGTTTCGATATCGACGGGCGAACCCGGCTCCGAAAGACGCGCCGCCGCCCGCGACATCGCGGGATCATCCTGGCCGTGGAGACGAGAGCGGCGAAGAAAGTCCTCGAGAACACCGGCCTGGGCCTCCGGCGTGGGAGAGGCGCGCAGCACGGCCACCAGCGGCCCGAGGTCCTGGCCAACGGCGGGGCCGAGAGACTCGATGCGATGAGTGAAGCGGCTCACCCCCCCGGGGACGAAAGCCGACGCTCCCGCCGGGCGGAAGTGAACACCGATCGTGTGGATGGAGCCTGAGGGTTCGATATCAGTCCGGCGTTCCATCTGACCCACGAGCAGGAGGTGAGGCTGAAGGCGCCAACTGCCGTCGCCTTGTCTTTCGCGAAAGGGATCACCGAGTTGAAAGACGAACTCCATGCAGCCGTCGGGAAGGATCCGGTGCCCGTGCGGCATGGCGCCCGGGCCATCTCCTCGCATGAACCAGAAGTTCTCCACCCAATCCACGAGGTCGGGAGAAGGCGTGAGGCGAAGGAAGGACAGATCCAAGCGGTCAGATCACGCCCAGTTCGAGGGCCTTCAGCACCGCGCGGGTCCGATCGCGCACCCCCAGTTTCGAGAGGATGCTCGAGGCCTGGTTCTTGACCGTGCCTTCGGCGGTGCCGGACGCTTCCGCGATCTCGCGATTCGAAAATCCCGCCGCGATCAGCCGCAGCACTTCGCGCTCGCGCGGGGTCAGGGGATCGGGCATCGAGGCGCTGTCGAACCGGGTGGGCTCCTTCTCAAGCCCACGGAGCACGCGTTCAGTCACCGCGGGCAGGATGAGCGACCCTCCCGAGGCCACGGTGCGCACCGCGCTCTCGAGCTGATCGAGCGAGACGTCCTTCAACAGGAAGCCCTGCGCGCCCAGACGCACGGCCTCGAGGACCACCGCGTCCTCGTCGAAGGTGGTGAGCAGGATGAAGCCCATGTCGGGGAAACGGGGGCGGGCCGCCCGCAGGACGTCGATGCCGGTAAGCCTTGGCATGCGCACGTCGAGCAGCACCACCTCGGGGCGAAGGCGCTCGATCTCGGCCAGGGCCTGCTCGCCGTCCACCGCTTCTCCCACGATCTCGAAGTCCCTGGAAATCTCGAGCAGGGTGCGAATGCCCTGGCGAACCAGGTTGTGATCATCGACGAGAAGAACCCGGATCATGGACGTGAGGACCGGCGACTAACGCACCTGCGCTTCGGAGCGCTTGCCGGCGGCGTCCACCGCGGCCGCGTAGTCGTCGAAGGACACCGCGGGTCCCTCGCCCAGGCCGGGCAGGGGCGCTTGCATGGCGTGGTCGACCTCGGGCTGGCCGAGGAGCCTGGCGGCGTAAGAACCGGTGAGTTCCATGCCCATCAGAACCAGCAGCAATCCGACCGCCCACACCCCGCGGAAACTCCTGGTGGGGCCCGGCCTTCGGATGGCGGCGGCCTCGGCCAGGAAGACAATGGCAGCGAGAGAGGGCAACCAGGCGCGGAACAACGCCCCAAGGTGATCCGAAACGAGGTAGTAGGCGACCAGGCTCACCGCGGTGGCTAAAGGCCGGAGCCAGCCGAACACCGCGAAGTGGCGCAGCACATCGGCCATGCGGACCTTGCGGCCCGCAGCCTTGAGCATGCCGAGCAAAAGAGTGGCGACAATGAGAATGATCACCAGCATCGAGGCGCTCTGCCAGACAAGGCCAACCATCCGCTGGGAGTTCCAGGGCGACCAGAACTCCGGTGTGATGACGGTCTCGAGGTTGAAGGCGAGGAGGGCGATCACGATGTACTTCGCCCAGGTGAGCGGGGTCCGCCGCTGATCGAGAAAGTGAAGCTCCTCGAGGGAGACAGGCTGGGTGGCATCTCCCGTCGCCACCTCCTCGATCTCGATCTCGGCAAGTCCGAGGTGCGCGCGCAGGCGGCCCACCACAGGCTCCACCGCCACCCGCCGTGGCCCCGCGTAGAGGCCGTTCGTCCCCGCCCCATCGATGATGACGAGGCCGCCCGCGGCGTCTCTGGCCACCCGCGCGTGGTGGCGCGACACGCTTGGTTCGACGAGGACGAGGTCGTTCTCCTCGGCCCGGCCGATCAGGACCGGCGTGTCCGCGAAGATCTGCTCACGGACCGGGCTCCCGTCGCGAAGGACACGGATCACGATCATCGCGCCTCACCCCACGAGACGTTGGCGATCAACCGTTCGGCCAGGAAGAGAGCCGACCTCATCCTGAATCCCTTGAACACCAGAGAGATGAACATCGCCTCTTTCGGGCGGGAAAGGCTCGTGGCCACAAGGTCGATGTCGAAGAAGCCCGGAGAGGCCTTGAAGGCCACCGCGCAGGTGGTCATCTTCCAGACCTCGACCCCCACGCGAACCCGGTTGGAGGCGCATTCCGGCGGGCCCAGGTCGGGGTCGCCGGCGGCTCGGGGAGACACTTCCTGATGCGACCCGGCGTGGAAAGGCAAGTAGCCGTAGAACCCGTAACTGCTCCGGGCCGACGCGAAGTGTTCGATCTGGATCTGCACCGAGGCGATGGGACCGACACCGGCGACGGCGGGGGTGAACTGCAGATCGCAGCCGTACTGACTCTTCACCACGCCCTCGCGTTCGAACTCCTGACGGTTGTCCCAACAGGCGAAGGCGGGGGGCAGCGGCCTGCTGCGAGCGCCCCCGATGATCAGGGGAGGTTCAGGCCCTCGCGTACCGAGCGCGGTGGTCAGGGCCTCCAGGGTCTTCTTCTCGAAGGCGTCGATCTGACGATTGGTCTCGGCCTGCAGGGCTTCGCGGTTCACCACCAGGGGTGGGCGAGCCAGCAGATCGAGGAGGGCGCGCGTGGGCACCCCAAAGGAGAGTGAATTCGACAGCCACTGCACCGAGACGTTCGTGCCCACCACCTGGTCGCGCGAATTGAGGATGGGCCCGCCGCTCATCCCCGAATTGAGGGGCATCGAGAGCAGCAGCCGCGGGACCACGCCCTTGGTGGCGAAGCCGTTGGCGTTGCCCTCGATCAGGCTCATGCCGAGACCGGCGGGATTGCCGAAGGAGATGATGCGCTCCCCCTCTTCGGGAGGCAGGGCGGACAGGGCGAGGGGCTTTCCGGAAACTCCCGCGGCGCGGACGATGGCGATGTCGTTGATCAGGTCGAACTGGATGAGAGTGAGGGGAAACTCTCCCCCCTCACCCTTGGCCCGGAGCTGGTTGCGCACTGGATCGTCCACGAAGGACTCCACCACGTGATAGTTCGTGGCGATGAGCCCATCCTCGGAGACGAGATACCCACTGCCCAGACTGCTCTTGGCCTCGCGATTTCCGGAGTGGATCTCGATGGTGAACAGACTCGGCTTGAGGCGCGCGTAGGCCCCTTCCGGAGTGGTGGTCGCCTGGGGGGCGAGAAGGGCGAGAAGGACCAGCAGCAGATTCATCGGGGTTTTTCTCGCGCTCTTCCGGGGTCGCGGGGGAGGGTCGCTCGGGATGATACCCAATCGCTTTGTATCCTTCCGCCAAATCGGACCCCATCAACCGCCGCGGCCCCCCGCGGCCCAAGAACGAGGAACCTTTCATGGACAAGAAGATCATCGCGGTTCTCGGCGCCACCGGCGCGCAAGGCGGAGGCCTGGTTCGGGCCATCCTCGCCGATCCTTCGGGCGGTTTCACCGCGCGCGCACTCACGCGCGATCCGAACACGGCCAAGGCCCGTGAACTCGCGGCCCTCGGAGCCGAGGTTGTGGCGGCTGACGTGGACGACGCGGCCAGCCTGGCCCGGGGCTTTGCGGGAGCGTGGGGCGCCTATTGCGTCACCTTCTTCTGGGATCACTTCTCGGCGGAGAAAGAGGCGGCCCAGATCGAAGCCATGGCCAAGGCGGCGAAGGCCGCTGATCTGAAGCACGTCGTCTGGTCGACCCTCGAGGACACCCGCCTGCTCGTACCTCTCGAGGACAACCGGATGCCAACCCTGCACGGCAAATACAAGGTCCCCCACTTCGACGGCAAGGGCTCCTCCGACCACTTCTTCACCGACCAGGGCGTGCCCACCACCTTCCTGCTCACTTCCTTCTACTGGGACAATCTCATCCACTTCGGAATGGGCCCCAAGAAGGGCGAGGACGGAAAGCTCGGTTTCGTTCTTCCCATGGCCGACAAGAAGCTGCCCGGCATTGCGGCCGAGGACATTGGCCGCTGCGCCTACGGCATTTTCAAGGGCGGCGCCGCCTACATCGGGAAGACCATCGGCATCGCCGGCGAACACCCGACGGGCGCACAGATGGCGAAGGGGCTCTCCGACGCGCTCGGTCAGGAGGTTGTCTACAACTACGTTCCGCCCGAGGTTTACCGGACCTTCGGCTTCCCCGGAGCCGATGACCTCGGCAACATGTTCCAGTACAAGCGCGACTTCGAAGCCGCGTTCTGCGCCGCGCGCGACCTCGCCCTCTCGCGGACGCTGAATCCGAGGCTTCAGAACTTCGCGGAGTGGGCCATGGCCAACAAAGACCGGATCTCGATCGGCTGATCGTGATCCGGCCGGGCCGAGGGCTCTACTCGATCACCTCGTGACACAGTTCGCAGTCCTGGCGGATGACTTTGCCGTCCGCCGACTTGTGCAGGTCGTCGTGGCAACGGAAGCAGCCGGGGAACTCCATGTGCCCGCGGTTGTCGGCGTGGTAGCCCCAGGTGAGCTTCATGCTGGGAAAGACGTTCCTCTTGTACAGCGCCTGCAGGCTGGCCACGGTTCGCGCGATGTCGGCCTTGCGCGAGGTGAACGTGTCGGGATACTGCTTCTGGTAGAAGGTGTTGAGGGCGGCCTCGATCTTGGCCGAGGCGTCTTCATGGCTGGTGTACTCGGCCTTGAGGGCCAAAACCGCCTCGCGTTTGAGGAACGGCAGGTCCTTGGCCGCCCCTCCGCTTGAGATCACCTTGTTCACGCCGCGTTCCACCGAACGCTCGAAGATATGGCTCGGGCGGTTGTGGCAGTCGATGCAGTCCATGCGGCGGCGCTGACCCTTGGCGATGTCCGCGTCGGTGACGCCCTCGGCCCGATACTCGACCACGCCGTTTGGAGTGGTCTGCTGGATCCACGCGATGTTCTGACGCTTCTCATCGAGGGAGATGTACTCGATGGCGTTCTCCTCGGCCACGTGCCAGTGGATGCCCTGGGGACGTCCCGCGCCATCGAGGCCGCCGATGCGGAGGCGCAGGCTGGTCTTGGTCTCGGTGTTGGCTTCATCGTCGGCGTAGTCGTAGATGGTCTCGATCTTGTCGCCATGGAACTTGGCCGGCCAATGGCACTGCTGGCAGGTGCCGATCGCGGGGCGAAGGTTGTGCACGGGAGACTGGATGGGACGGCTGTGATTCCCCGTGAGCACCGCGATCACCTGCCGCGCGCCGGAGATCTTGGCCTGGACGAACCAGTCAGCCCCCGGACCGATGTGGCAGTCGACACACTTGACCCGGGCGTGGGGGCCGTACTGATAGGCCGCATACTCTGGCTGCATGACCTCGTGGCAGGTGGCGCCGCAGAAGGCCACGGAGTCGGACACCTCGATCGCCTTGTAGCCGGCGGCGGAGACGATCAGGACGTTGACCGGGGTCAGGATGAGGATGGCGAAGGCGACCTTGCGAACTCCCGGAGAGTTCAAGTCGATACGCGGCCAGGTCTGCATCGAGGGCGCCTGGCCCGCGAAGCGGCGTCGCCGTTCGCGCCACACTCCGATGGGGATGAGGAGCAGACCCAAAACGAACAGGGCGGGAAAGAGGACGAAGAAGATGATGCCCAGGTAGGGATTGGTGTGGAATCCCCAGACGTCGACCAGGAAGAAAGCCAGGAACATGACCGCGGCGATCGTGGTGGTGAGGGCCCCCACGATCGAAATGGGATTACGGAAGATATGGGTCAGGTCGGTATGCGTATCAGTCAAAGAAGTGTTCCTGTTCAGGAGAGGGACGAAGGGCAACGGGCGAGGGGCTCACCCGCAGGCTAATCTAGTTAAGTCAGGACCCCTGGGGCTTGTCGGGATCCGGAGGCTCAGGTGAAGCCTCCGGCCATGGATCGGCGGGATCGGGGTCCGGAACGGCGGGGGTCCCGGCCACGAGGCGGCGGAAGTAGCTCGGGCGGGCGTGGCGGAGATGATCGGCGGGGACCTTGCCCGTGATCCAGGCTTTGTCCATCGGGTAGACGTCGGGGTCGAAGATGACGATGTAGAAGTGCCAGATCGCGATGGCCCCGGTAGCGAGGATCGCCTCGTAGAAGTGGATAGTGGTCGAAGCGTCGCTCACCCACTTGGGCAGATAGGCGAGAGCCAGGTTGTTGGCCCACAGGATGACGCCGGACACGGCCATGACCGCGGTGCCCCATACGAACGCGAGGTATTCCGCCTTCTCCGCGTAGTTGAACATCGAGAATGTGGGCTTGGTCGAGGTACGGCCCAGGTTGAATCGGATCATCCCGATCATGTCGGTGGCGTCCTTGAGGCGGGGCCACATCTGACGCAGGATCACGCGGTCCTTCGGAACCAGGGCCAGGTGCACGAGATGGTAGGCGAACGACAGCATCAGGATGACCGCGGCCACCCTGTGCAGTCCACCCCGGAAAGCGAAGCCGTCCTCGAAGCCCAGAAGAGGCGCCGCCCACCACGCCTCCGGGTAGGTGAGCGCGAATCCGGTAACCACCAGGATCGGGAAACTCAGGACCACCAGACCGTGAGCGATACGGAAGTGAAGGCCCATGCGGACCACCTGTTCGTGAGAAACGCTGTGCTTCGTGCCACGCAGGAGTTTGCTGACGAAGTCGATCAGATGGTGCAGGAGCATTCCCACCAGGGTTAGCGGAATCAGGATCAGATAGGTGATGCGGATCCACCTCACCACGAAGTGCTCGTTGGCCGCATCCGTGCTGACGTGAACCGCGCCGATGGCGAAACGCTCCCCTGCCCCGGGATGGCAGACGCCGCAGGTCTTCCCGAGGTTGTTCGCATGGATGGTGGACTTCGGGTCGGTGGAGGCAAGGATGTTGTGCACGCCGTGGCAGGACGCGCAGTTCGCCACCGTCTGCTTGCCCGAACGCAGGGCCAGACCGTGGTAGCTGTCGTCGAAGGCCGGCACCTTGTCGGTGGACAGGTTGTAGCGCGCGGCCAGGCGCTCGTCGCCATGACAGCGTCCGCAGGTGACGGTGGATACCCGGGCCGGGTTGACCAGGGAATTCGGCTCGCTGGGCGCCAGGAGGCCGTGTTCGCCGTGGCAATCGGTGCAGACCGGGGCCCCGCGCATCCCGTTCTTGACCGCCTGCCCGTGCACACTCTCGGCGTAGACGGCGGCGATCTCCTTGTGGCAGGTGGCGCAGGTTTCCGGCACCCGCCAGTGATTGGTCTTCCCCGCCTCGTTTCTCGAGGGGAGGACGCCGTGACTGCCGTGGCAGTCGGAGCAGGAGGCTGCCTCCTGGCTTCCCCGGGCCACCGCGCGGCCATGCACGCTGAGTCGGTAGGCATCCACGGGTCGGGCGAAGGGAATCTTGTGGCGGGACAGGAAGTCGGGATTGCTGTGGCACGACCCGCAGGTGGCGGGGAGATTCACCTTGGCAATCTTCGAACCGGGATCGGTTCGGGGCAGGATCTCGTGCGCCGATCCATGACAGGAGACGCAGTCGGCCCCATCGGGGCCCGCTGTCACCCTGGCGTGGACGCTCTTCAGGAGTTCCTTGGGGGCGTCTTCGTGACAAGAGCCGCAGTCGACCTTCTTGAGCTTGCCGGCATGCGGGAAATCGTTGAAGGTGGCGAGATCGACGTGGCAGTCGACGCACGCCATGGGGCCATGGACCGATTTCGCCCACGCCTCCGGTTTGACCGCGATCGACGTCCCGTTCTCCCGGGCCGCGGCGGGGTCGCTGTGGCAAGCCAGGCAGTCGTCGTTCGTGGGCGCCTTCGCCGTCTGGGCCCCGGCCGGGTTCGCTCCCGCAACCAGAAGGAAGCCCAGGAATAGGGCGGCCTTCAACCCTCTCGAGTCGACTCTCATTTCACGGAGGGACGCTTCTTCCCGGTTCATGATGTTCCTGCCTTCAGGGACGGCCTTTCAAGAAAAACGGCGCTGGGGGGGCCAGCGCCGTTCACGGTGTGCTGTAAGGGCGGCGCTACTTCTTGGGCTCGACGAAGTCCTTGAGCCAGGCCATGTCCACATCCTTGGCCTTCTTGTCCGCCTTCATCTTCACGAGGAACGCTCCCCGCTCGTTGTTGGTGACCTTGGCCTTGGTGGGCAGCTTCTCGTTGTGACAGTAGAGGCAGTTGGCCGAAGGGAATCCGAGTTCCTTGGCTTCCTTCTGCATCTTCATGGTGGCCTCGGAGGAGGGAGCCACGGCGAGCAGAAGCCCGACCGCGAGCACATTGGCGAGAGGTTTGTTCATGACTGGCTCCTTACTTCATTTCTTTTTTTTGGGGGGGTTACTTCTTGGCGTCGACGAAGTCCTTCAGCCAGGCCACATCGACTTCCTTGGCCTTCTTCTCTTCCTTCATCTTCACGAGGTAAGCGCCACGTTCGTTGTTGGTGACCTTGCCCTTCATGGGCAGCTTCTCGACATGGCAGTAGACGCAGCTGGTGGCCGGGAAGCCACCCTCCTTCGCCTTCTTCTGGATGGGCATGGTGGCGTGGCTGGGCGCGGCGCCGGCCAGAAGGACGGCAGCAGTGAGGACGGCGGCTAGGGGCTTATTCATGTTGTTCCTGTGGGTTCCTTGGGGTGGGGGTGTGAATGGAGACGTCTCGACCGGCGAAGAATACGCCCTAGAAGCGATAGGAGAGCTTGCCGTAGACGACGTTCGCGTTGTAGTTCCCGTCGTTCGACTTCAGTACGAGGATGACCGACTGCGGCATGAGGGAAGTGCCGGCCTGGTACGCATCCTTGAAGTCGTACTTCTCGTACCAGTAACCCGCGGACACCGTCCACGCCTTGGTGACGGTGTAGTCGAGCTGGGCGGTGACCGACGTGATTTCGGTGTCATCCCAGTCGGTGATGTCCTGCGCCCCACCCTGACCGGCCGCGATCAGACCGGTGCGGCCGGGGGTGTAGAACGAACCGGCTTCGCGCGCGGTGATGTCCATCAGGCCGTCCACCTTCTGACGCATGGCGTTCACCGAAAGCTTCCACGTTTCCGGCTTCAGCTCGAACATCGCGTTCAGCCCGAAGGTGTCGGTTTCGTCCGTGCCCTTGTAGTTGAGCAGGTTGTTCAGGTTGAGACCGGTGGTGGTGGACCACTGGTTGACGGTGCGGTCCTTCTCGTAGGTGTAGAAGGCGCCGAGCTCAACACGCTCGTTCGGGGCATAGCCGATCTCCGCGGTGTACGAGTCGTACTTGGCTTCGAGCAGGCCGCTCGGCGTATTCGGGAACGCGACGCCACCGGCAGTGGGTACGCCGGAGGTCACGGGAACCCGGTCCGGGCGGTTCGAGTACTCGACATCGCGCAGGAAGTAGGCGAAGGTCAGATCGATGCTCTTGGGCAGCGAGAACTCGACGTCGATGCCCGTGCGCTTGGTCTTGCGCTCCGCCTCGTCGCTCTGGAACCCGTAGACCGTGTGGCCTTCGGCGGTCCGCTTGGAGTCGTCGTAGGTGCCGCGGAAGCTGATCCGGTCGTTCGCGTGATAGAGCGCGGTGATGGCGTAGCCGTTGTCGTCGCCTTTCAAGGCTTCGCGGCTGGTGCGTTCCAGACGGCCGATGCGGCCCTGGGCTTCGACGGTCAGGTCGCCGAAATCGTAGGCCATCGACGCGGTGAACTTCGTGGTCTTGTTGTCGTACACGTTCCCCGTGGCGTGACCGTAAGGAGCGTCAGCGCTCGGGGTCACCACGTTCCAGCTGCGATCCGGCGAGGCCGCCACGTCGCCGGTGACGACGAAGCGGTCGGTCTTGTTGGTCAGTTCGTAGCTGCGGAAGTTCGCCTTGACCGCCAGGTTCGCGACCGGCCGCGACGAGAACGTGAAGTTCAGGGTGCTGGTGTTGATCTTGCCGTCGAGCGAAGGACGCTGAAGGGCGGACAGGCTGTCGGCCCGCGCGCCGCTTGGAGTCAGGATCGCCGAGTTGATGGTGAAGGGATAGAAGGGCGCGTTCTGGGTCCAGCGCGCCATCGACACATCGCCGCCGATGCGGGTCTGCTTCGCGAACTTCAGCAGGAACCCGAGGTTGCCGCTGCTGGCTTCGTTGTCCGGAGCGTTGATCCAGCGCGCCTGCGTTCCGCCGCCCGTGGCCGGCGCGGGAGCGGTGAGATACGGCGTGTCGAACCACTGGAAGGGATTGTCGATGGTCAGGGTCTCCGCGCGGTTGTTGTAGACGTTGCGCGAGAACGAACCGTGCAGGTTGCCCTTCTTGAAGTTGTAGGCCGCCCGGACGCCGATGTCCTGGGTGATCTCATTGAGGGGACCCGGCACTTCAACCACGCTCTGCACCGCGCTGTAGATGCCGCCGCCGTCCTCGCCCCGATACCCCGACTTAAGCTCACGCATGTAGGTGAGAGTGAGGTCGAAGGGCAGCTTCTTGCCCAGTTCGAACGCCACCGAACCACGATTGCGCGTCTTCGAGACGTCGACCAGACCCGCCGACGCGAACGACGACGCCAGGAGCGAGTCGTAGAACGTCACCGTGCGGCCCGTGGTCGAAGTCGCGTTGACCGTTGTCCCGAGGGACTGCTGCAAAGCGTCGCTCATCGTCCAGACGCCCTGGGAGACTTCGGTCATGATCGTGCGGCCGTTGTTCCCCATGTTGTGCGGAGTCTGGTTGTAGTCGAAGTACACATCGACCGACGAGGTCTTGAGCCAGCCGTTGTAGCTCTGGTCATCCTGCCGGACGTTCTTGCCGATCAGGTTGAAGTCGAGCTTCTCGCCTTTCGAGAACAGCTTGAAGTAGGGAACGAAGACCCCCTTCGGGACTTCCCGGTACTCCGTGAACTTCGATGACTCGACATCGTCGCGTCCGAGGACGCCGACGGTGATCTTGCCGCCGCTGGTGGCCGGCGCGTCCTGCGCCATGGCCAGGGGAGCCGCCATGAGCACGGCAAGAGCGAGGGTGGTGACTTTCATTGTTGCTTTCATGGCTTACCTGATGAAGTAGGCGCCCGAGGGCGAGTTGGAGCCGTGCAGGTTCACGTGGCAGTTCTTGCAGGACTTCTCCACGAACCGTGAGTTGGCCGTGGGGTAACCCGAAGGAGCGCCGGAGGGAGCCACACGCGCGCCCCGTTCCGTCGAGAGGTTGTCGCCCGACCCGAAGTGGCCGGAACCAGTCAGATGGCAGTTCCAGCACAGATTCGGCAGCTTCTGCACCAGGAGACGCTTGTGGTTCGATCCGTGCGGGGTGTGGCAGCTCACGCAGTCCTCACGCACCGGAGCGTGCTCGAACATGAACGGTCCGCGCTTCTCGGTGTGGCAGGTGTAGCAAAGCTCGTTCACCGACTCCGCCTTGATCATCTTGGGCCGCGACCCGTCGTGCGGGTTATGGCAGCTCACGCAGCCCATCTTCCCTTCACGCACCGGATGATGAGAGGTGCGCTGACCCTGGGCCCGCTCCGTCTGATGGCAGCTGTAGCAGGTCTCCGCATCCGTCTTCGTCTTGAGTTGCGCCTTCTCCGACTTGAAGGAGTGAACGCTGTGGCAGGTGGTGCAGGCGACCTTGCGGCTGTCGTGCTTGCTCGACGCCCACGACGCCTGGTTGCCCTTTTCGTGGCAGCCAAGACAGGTGGTGTTGATCTCGTTCGCCTTCAGATCCTTCACCGCCGGACCCGGAGTTTCCTTGCCTTCCGCGCGGTCCTTGGAGTGAAGCAGAGCCTTGTCGCGGTCGTGGCAACTCGCGCAGCTCTGTTCGAGCGTCCCGTGCTTGGTGGCTTCCATCTTGGTGACCGCGGCCTCGTGGCAGGTCTTGCAGTCCGCGGCGTCAAACGCGCCCTGGTCCATGATCGAGGCGGGAGGGGAGGTCTTCTCGATGGCGCCCGCAGGCGGCGCCAGCAGCGCCAAAGCCAACAGGCTCAGCGCGATTGTCCAGGAAACTCTTCGCATAACTACCCTTTCCCTCAGAGAGGCGGGGATGAGCCCCGGCTCCGGCTTGATAAAGCATCCGTCGTCGTTCACGAGAATGGCCTGGCTCTTGGTGGACCCGGTTGGCATAGTTGTTTCGGGCTCCCTAACCTCTAAGCTCATTGCTGTGGCAGTATTGCAACTCACTAGAAGCCAGCGAATGAGCCGAACGCCCCCTTCCGTTGATGCAAAGGCATCAAAGACCACCAAATCCTCGGATTTGCTGGACTTGCTTGCCTCGGGTGAGCCGCCTGCCTTCGCCAACGATCAGAATCATCGGATCATTTTCTGGAACAAAGGCGCCGAGCGGCTGATGGAGCGCACCGCCGCGCAGGCCCTTGGGCGGTTGTGCCACGAGGTTTTCTGCGGCCGTGATCCATTCGGGAACCGCTTCTGCAACGAAACCTGCACCGTGGACTCCACGATCGCACGCCATGAGACCGTGGGACGCTTCGAGATTGTCACCGGCGAACGCGCACGGGTGAAGTCGATCGGAATGACCGTGGTGGAGATCCCGGGCCCGCGACCGGGCACCTTCACCGCCGTGCACATCATGGACCAGATCGACGAGAAGAGCCGGCTGGCCCGGGAACTCGCGCGACTGCGCGAGTTCACCGTCGCTCCGTCCCATGCCGCCGCCCCGGCCAAGGATGGCAGTGTCGCCATCCCCCTGCACCTCTCCCCCGCAAGTGCCGCGGCGAGCGCACCCGACCTCGACCCCAGCGTCACGGAGCAGCTCTCAGAGCGCGAACTCGATGTGCTCCGGGCCATCGCTGCCGGGCTCGCCAACAAAGATATCGCGAACTCGCTTCACATCTCCGTGGCCACCACCCGCAACCACGTTCAGCACATCCTCAAGAAGCTGAACGTGCACTCGAAGCTCGAAGCGGTGGCTCTGGCCTTCCGCAACGGCTGGGCGTAGCTAGAACCGGAAACCGAGCGAGAAGTAGTAGCTCCGCGCCGCCTGGTAGTCATCCGCGGAGAGGGCGCGGCCGAAGTCGGGACCGAGTTCATAGTGCACCCCCTCGGAGGGCGTGGTGGTGAACGGATTGAACGCCTGCATGGTGCGCGCCGGGTTCTGGTTCGAGGCGGAGTAGACCGTCTGGTTGCCAGCGTTGTCCCGGGCGCTCTGGTTGAAGAGGTTGTCGACCACGATGCGGACGAAGAACTCGCCCTTCTTGAGGAAACGCGCGGGCAAAGCGTAGTTGAGCGAAGCATCGGTGGCCGATACCGTGTCGGTGGTGAAGATGCCGCGGCCACCGCCGTAGTAGTACGTCACCGTGGTGGGCGGGGTCAGGTATCCAGGATTCGTGACGTAGGGCCGCGCGTCTACCGAGCCGGCCGCGCTGTAGGGCTGCCCGGAACTCACCCGTTCGAGGAGGCCGATGCTCAGGCGTCCGGCGCTCGCGAACTTCTTGTCGAAATTCACCCAGACCCGAAGCTTGTGCCGCTGATCGATGGCGAGGTCGCCGGTGGGAGTGTTCCAGCTCTCCTGTTTGTACTCGACGTAGGAGAGAAAGTCGTCCTGAACCGGGCCGCTGGACTCGCTCTCCGGGTTGAAGTTCCCGTAAGAGTTGGAGAGCGTGTAGTTGCCGCCCAGGGAGATCTGATCGCTCACCCGGTACTGCATCTGGCCCTGCAACGCCTTGTACTTGCGATCCAGGGTGTTCGTATTGACCACGGTGGCGAGATCGAATCGCCGGCCGGTGGGATCGGGTACGGTCAGGCCGGGCACGATCTGGTCGGTGAAGAAGTTGTCGTAGTCCCGGTAGATCGCGTCGACACGATAAGAGCCCTTGCTTCCGAGCGTCCCGCCCAGCCCCACGCTGTACTCCATGGTGCTCGGTGTCTTGAGGCCGGAAGCAAGCTTGCGGTTGACTCCCGGATAGGTGGGATTGCCGCGCAGAGGTCGATTGGTGCCGCCGTTCGCGTTGAACCAGGCGAACACCTGGGCCAGGGCCTGGTCCACGGGGACCGGATTCGGGGTGTTCAGATCGGCGTTGATCGAGGGGCCGCGATAGACGTAGGCGAAGTTGCCGTTGCGGCCGGCGCCTGAGCCCAGGTCGGCGATGCCGCTGGTAACGGGCATGACGTAGCGGGCGAGACCGGCGCGGAACGTGAGCCTGCCGTTTCCCTTGGGGTCGAAGGTGGCGGCCAGGCGCGGACTCCAGGCCTGGTCTTTGGTCACCACGTTGCCGCCCTGATCCTTCTCATCGGCCCGATCAAACCGGCCGCCCACGTTGAAGCTCCAGTTTTTGTTGAGCGTCCAGGAGTCGTTCACGAAGGCCGAGTAGGTGCGGAGGCGGCTGCCCAGTGAGTCTTCCAGGACCGGTCGCCATTCGAGATACGCGCCGCCCGTGGCGGTATCGGATGTGCCCTGCAGAATCACGGGATAGAGAACGCCGTTTCGGATGATGGTGTTGTTGGCGCGCAGGCGGAAGGCGCTGCCCGACTGGTAGGCGTTGTTCTTACGGCTGTCGTTGAAGCCGTCGACGCCGAAGACCAGGCTGTGCGAGCCGAGGCTTGAGGTGGAGAGAAAGTACGAGCCCTTCAGGATGACGTTCTGGTTGTTCCTTGTCTCCTTGTTGAGTTCGCCCGCGGCCACCTCCTCGGCGGACAGGCCGCAAACCGCGCAGAAGGTTGGGGAATTCCAGCGCGCGTCACCGCGGGAGCGATCCCAGATGGGCGTGCCCTTGATCACGTCGGTGAATCGCGAACCCGAACCCACGATGGAATAGCGTCGTTCCGAGAACTGGGCTTCGACGAAGAACTTCGGAGAGAGCACCCCGGTGTAGTTGGCGGAGAAGAGGTTCTCCGGGGCCCAGGAGTCGTAGAAACTCGCGGTGTCCATGATGTCGCCGAAGGTGTTGTTGCTCTCGAAGCGGTCCTTCTTCGTGTAGGCCGCCTTCAAGGTGTGCTTCGACGAGATGGCGTAGGTCAGCTTGCCCTCGTAGCGTTTGTCGTTCACTCCGTTGTCGTACACGATGTTGGTGAACACCGAGGTCTGCGCGGTCTTGTTGTCGGCGAAGCGGGCAGCCCCGAAGAACCACAACTTGTCCTTGAGGATGGGTCCGCCCAGCGTGGCCTCGTAGGTCGGGACCACCACACTGCGGCGCGGGTCGTCGGCGAGGTCCTTCTCGAACGGGGTCAGGGCGCGCCACTTGTCGTTGTCGAAGGTGACCCGCACCGATCCGCTGAAGACGTTGCCGCCCGACTTGGTGAGGACATTGGCCACTCCGCCCGAGAACCGCCCGTACTCCGCGGAAATGGCGGCGGTGGAGGTTTTGGTCTCCTCGATGGCGTCTTCAATGAAGAGCAGGCGCTCCTGGTTGCGCAGGGTCTCGTTCAAGACCACGCCGTTCAGCAGGAACAGCCCCTCGTAGGAAGCCGCGCCCGAAAAGGTCACGTTGCCTGCGGGGCCGGTGCTGGTGGTGCCGGGGGCGAGGAGGACGGCGCCGCGGATATCGCGACCCACGGGCAGTCGCTCGATCTGATCGGCCCGATAACTCGCGGCCGCGGTGCTCGCCTGGGTGAAGTCACCGCCCGCGTCGGCGGTGACCAGAACCTCTTCGGTGATTCCCGCCACCGTGAGCCGCGCGTCCAGCGACACCGTCTCGGCCAACTGGACCCTGAGATTCAGGGTCCTGGGCGAAAAGCCTGAAAGTTCGAACTTCACTGTGTAATCGCCCGCGGGAAGGAACGGGATGATGTAGTCCCCGTTCGTGGAAGTGACGCCGGAGCGGGTTCCCTGGAGCGAGGGCGAGGAGACGGTCACTGTCACTCCGGGCAGCCGGCCGCCCTGGGCATCCTCGGCGTGACCCGTGATGGTGCCGGTGGGAGTGGTCTGCGCGAACGCCGGCGCGGCCGAAAGCGAGGCCGTGATCAGAACGGACAGAAGACCGGCGAGGCGGGGTGATTTCATGGGAGGACTCCTGGAGGGAAAGGCGGGGCGGATGATACGTGTCCGATCAGTGAGTCGGGAGGACGTGATCGTTGTACCGGGCGCGCAACACCTTCTTGTCGAACTTCCCCACTGAGGTCTTGGGAATCTGGTCCACGAACACCACATCGTCGGGCAACCACCACTTGGCGATCTGCGGGCGCAGGTGCTCGATGATGGCCTCGCGGGTGAGGCGCTCCTTCGCCTCGGCTTTCGGCACCACGCAGGCGAGAGGACGCTCGTCCCACTTGGGATGGGGCACCGCAATCACCGCCGCCTCGGCCACATCGGGATGGGCCATGATGAGACCCTCGATGGCGATGCTGGAGATCCACTCGCCGCCCGACTTCACGAGATCCTTGGTGCGGTCGGCGATGCGCACGTAGCCGTTGGCGTCGATGGTGGCCACGTCGCCCGTGCACAGCCAACCCTCCTTGAACTTCTCGGGCGACGTGTCGTCGTTGTAGTACGACGAAGCCACCCAGTTGCCGCGGGCTTGCAGTTCGCCCACGCTCTTGCCGTCCCAGGGAAGTTCGAGGCCGCTGTCCCCCACGATGCGGACTTCAACCCCGAAGAGCGGACGCCCCTGCGAGAGGAGGTCATCCGCCACCTGCTCGGGTGAGGCCTGGGCGTGAATGGACAGCGGCCGGGCCATGGTGCCGAGCGGCGAAGTCTCCGTCATGCCCCAGGCGTGGAGGATGTTGATGCCGAGCTCCTTCTGATAGGCCGCCTGGAGCGAAGGAGGCAGGGCCGACCCGCCGCAGAGCAACCGATCGAGGGAAGCGAGTTGCGCCTTCACCTTCACCAGCGAAGGGAGCATGGCCTGGAGGATGGTGGGCACACCGCCGCCACAGGTCACCCTGGTCTCGACCATGAGGGCGGCCAGGATATCCGGCACCATGAAGCGCCCGGCGAACACGATGTCGGTGCCGCTCATCAGGCACGCGTAGGGCAGGCCCCAGGCGTTGGCGTGGAACATGGGCACGATCAGGATCGACACATCGCGCTCGGAGAGACCGAAGCAGTCGACGAGGGACAGCGCGTAGCTGTGGAGGATGTTCGACCGGTGGGAGTAAACGACACCCTTGGGATGGCCCGTGGTGCCCGAGGTGTAGCACATGGCCGCGGCCTGCCGCTCCGGAAGTTCGAGCGAGAAGTCGATGGGCTCGACATCGCGGATCAGAGTCTCGTAGTCGTGGGTGCCCGGGATCGGCGGGCCGCCCACATCGTCGATGACGATGATGTCGCGCACGCATGTCACCTTGGGCGCCACCTTCTCCCAAAGCGGCCACAGGCACTTGTCGAGGATGAGCACCTTGTCCTCGGCGTGCTGCATGATGTAGGCGATGTCGTCCGGGAACAGACGCAGGTTGAGGGTGTGGAGAACGGCGCCCATGCAGGGCGCGGCGATGTAGGCCTCGAGGTGCTCCTGGTGGTTCCAGCACAGGGTGGCCACCCGCTCGTGTTCTTTGACTCCGAGCGCGCGCAGCGCCGCGGCCAGGCGGCGGCTGCGATCGATCACCTCCGCGAAGGTAGCGGTCTTGATCCCGTCCGTGGTCTTCGTCATCACCCGCTTGCGGGGGTGCTGCCGCTCGGCATGGCGGACCAGGTTCGGAAGGTTGAGAGGCACGTCCTGCATCAGTCCCAGCATCATGGTCTCCTGCTACGCCGTGAACGCCATCAGATCTCTGACGAACGTGAGTGCGGAGATGATACGCAACTCGGGCGGGAGGGCGCGGAGCTTAGGATTCGATCAGATTTGGCAGGTCGGCCTGAAGATCGGTCGGGCGGATGCGCACGATCCAGCACGCGCCGCGAGGATCGTCTCGGATCGATTCCGGCCGGTCCAACAGAGTTTCGTTGACCGCGAGCACGCTCCCCCCGAGCGGTGACCATAGCGTGTGGGCCAGGCCGTCCGCGGTCACGAGGCCCAAGAGCCGCCCCCCCTGGCGAAGCTCGGCCCCCGCCCCGGGGATCTCCAGCCGTTCGATGCGCTCGACGGTCTGGAGTTGAAGCTCGGTCACCCCCAACAGGGCGGTCCCTTCTCGTTCCGGCCGTGCCCACGTCTGCAGACCAAGGCAGAAATCACCGCGACGGGCACCGGCTGAACCAGGCACGACACGCGCGCCAAGAATCAGGCGCAACTCGATGGCGCGGATAGCCCGGGCGACGCAGCTCAGGAGTTCATCGCAGGTGAAGGGTTTGGGGAGAAAGTCGAAGGCCCCGTGTTTCAGAGCGGCGGCCGCGTTCTCCACCGTCGAGTAGCCGGTGGTGATGATCACCACCAGCCCGGGGTCGTGTTCGAGCACATCCTCGAGCAGCTTCATGCCCGAAGCTCCGGGGAGGACCAGATCGGTGATCACGATGTCCGCGGGTTCTGCCAGCAGAAGACGCGCCGCCTCTTCCGCGTCCGGGGCCGTGCGCACCTGCAGAACCTCCGACTTCAGGATCTTCCGCGCGGAGTCGAGGATCACCGGCTCGTCATCGACGACCAGGACCCTGAGGTTTCTGGTCATGGCAGGGGCCGGGGCCGCGAGGACACGTCGGGTGGCGTCGCGATGGGAACGAGGATGGTGAAGGTCGAGCCCTTGCCCACGTCGCTCTCCACGGTGAGGCGCCCTCCGTGTCCTTCCACGATGCCCCAGACGATGGCGAGGCCGAGGCCGTTCCCGCGCGTGCCCTTGGTGCTGAAGAAGGGCTCGAAGATCTTGTCGAGGTCCTCGCGCGCGATCCCGCTGCCGG
>JAGNNV010000239.1 GCA_017990495.1 Vicinamibacteria bacterium | reverse complement strand
GCTTCACCAGGTCGAAGTAGGAAGGCGTGACGACTTCGACGTAGGCGCGCTTCAGTTCGGGTCCGCCCACGATGGAGCGACGAATGGCGACGCCGTAGCCCTTTTCGATCACGGGATTGTCGGCGGCGATGAGGGCCAGGGCCTCGTTGAGCGGCCAGGCGCCCGCTCCTCGCCCCTCGCCATCGCGCGCGCTCAACTCGACATGGCGGCTGGCGCCCTCGATCGGCAAAGGCCTGAAGAAGAAGATGTCGAGGAAGACGAAGAGGACCATGTTCGCGGCGAGCACCGACGCGATCACGGAGACCGCGACCACGGTGAAGCTTCGGTCGCGCTTGAGACCGCGGTACGCGTCGCGTAGATCGGCATGGAGGTCGTCGAAAACGCGGTACGCGCTCACCTCGCGGCCTTCCTGGCGGTATTTCTCCGTGGCGCCGAACTTCAAGCGGGCCTGGCGCAGGGCTTCACGCCGGCTGAGACCTCCCGCTTCGAGGTCATCGGCCTGCAGTTCGATGTGGTGCTGGATCTCTTCGGACATGGCGTCCTCGAATCGTTCGCGGCCGGTGACGCGCCGCAGCCAGGCGGCGATTCGGGCAAACGCGGCGCTCACGCCGTCACCTTCTTTCCGAGGACGAGATCCATGGCGTCGACCAGCCGATCCCAGGCCGCAACCTGTTCACCCAGGCGGGCCTTTCCTTTGGGAGTGATCGAATAGAACTTCGCCTTCCGGTTATTTTCGGAGGTTCCCCACACCGCACTCACCAGGTCCTGGCGCTCCAGCCGCCACAACGCGGGATAGAGCGCGCCTTCCTCAATCAGGATGGCGCCGGACGAGAGCAGCTCGATCCGGCGCAGGACACCGTACCCGTGAAGGGAACCGAAAGAGACCGCCCTCAAGATCAACAGTTCGAGGGTTCCCGGCAGGATTTGTGCTGTGCTCATCGACTCTCCCCTAATCATCTTAGGGAGAGACGAGCGTGGGCGGGATTTTGTTCACCGGCGCACGCGTCGAGCCTCCGCAACGGCTGCCTGGGCCGGTCGACGGTTCAACGGACCGTCGTGAACAGGTCAGTGTGAGATCAACGCGAGCAGACGGTCGACGAAGGGGGCAATCTCGCCCGCGATCCCGAAAACCCACAGCGCGGTGACCGCGCCCGTGAAGACATCCATCGTGTAGTGCGCGCGGAGGACGAGCACGGCCGCAACCTCGATGAACGCGATGAGCAACCCGACCGCGACGGCGGGAGGTCCGCCAAGTCGGCCGAGTTCGAGACAACCGTAGACGGCGATCGCGGTATGGCCTGAAAAGAAGAGATCGGTGGCGGTTCCGTAGGTGACGAACAGAGACGGGAAGCCCGGGCTCCGCCAGATCATGTTCTCGGGCGAGGGCAGGGCGCACAGCCCCTGGCAGACCTGCCGGAGGACGAAGACGATCAACATCCCGAGGAAAGGTCGGATGCTGGAGCCGAAGAGGGCGAGGCCGATGATGAACAGGCCCAGCATGTCGATGAGCAACGAGCTGAAGATCAGCAGCCGATCGGCCCATTTGGGGTTGTCGAGGAGAAACCGGTGGAGGGGCGCGGTCAGGTCGAGCAGGCCGTCGCCAATCCGGCCCTCGGGAAACGCTCTGCGACCAATGAGGGCCTGGCTCCAGAACCAGAGGCCCAGCGTGATGGCGACGAGTCCGGCGCGTACGACCCAGAGGGGCAGATCCATTTCAGTCGACCTCGGGGACCAGTTTGGCAAGATCCGAGAGTTCCTTCACCAGAGCCCGACGCCTTTCTCGGAATGATCGAACAAGGTCGGGATTTTTCCGCTCACGGACGAACGCGCGCCCCTCCCGCACGACGTGCTCGAGCCGCTCACGCCACCAGATGGCGAGCAAACCCAATGGGAAGAGGGCCAGGGCGAAGAGCAGGGTAGCCCAGGAACCGCCGAGTTGATGCACAAGGATGCCCTCCAACGTCCAAAGAACCGGGAAGAAGACAAAGGCCACGGCGAGCTTGTCCGTGGCCTCCTCTTCATCGTCGCGCAGGATGCGCTTGACCACGGCGCCCGTGAATTTGTAGGGCAGGGTGTGGATCGCGATTCCGACGACGGCGAGGGGGGCGACGAGCAGCAGAACGACGCCCTGCCGTAGCGCGAACGCCCCGAAGGAGTAATGCGAGGCAGGCTCATCGAGCTGCGCGGGCTCAATCCCACCGGCCTCGAGTTCCTTCTCGAAGAGGCGAAGCCGCTCACGGATCTCACCGACGCGCTCGGGCTGCTTCTCTTCGAGCCGTCGATAGATCCGCATGACCCCTTGGAGCCAGAGAACGCGCGCGCCGCCATCGTCGGGCGTCTCGCCCTTTTCGTGCGCCCAGATCTCTTCGACGAAGGTGAGCATCCCCAGCGTGGCACGATCTCCAGCTTCGACGATCAGACGGCGGAGGCTCGAGCCCAGGCGGTCGGTGAGCCTCCGGGCCGCGACCTCGGGCTCGGATCGGGCAAGAGCCACGCAGTCGGCGGTTTCCACCGGCCGGCCCACGTGAACGACGGCGCTCCCCTCGCGAAAGATCCCGGGATTCCGAAAAACGAGGCCCACGGGAAGCAGGACCACGGGGTCGGCCTCATCAGCCTGGGCCGCCAGCAGCATCCGAGCCGCGCCGGTGCGCAACTCGAGGAGCTGGGGCTCGGGTTGGGTGCGGCCTTCGGGAAAGAGCATGATCGCGCCCCGGGCCCTTAGGGTGGAGGTCGTTTCCGCGAAAAGCGCGGCGTTTCGTGAGGGATCGTTCCCGGATTCCTTGACGCGATGGACGGGCAGGGCGCCCATCATTCGGAGGAACGGACCGATCAACGGATTCCGGAAGAGGGGCGCGTTCGCGAGTGTCCTCAGTCGGCGCGGAACAACGGCGACGAGGAGCATCGCGTCGACAACAGAGTTGTGATGGTTGGCGGCCAATACAAGCGGCGCCGCGGCAGGAATGTGCTCCGCGCCCACGATGTCGATCCGCGGGTAGAAGAGGCGGAGGAGAAACCGCGACAAAGCGGATACCAGGGTGTAGCCGAATGGCCTCGCTTCGACCGAGCGCATGGGCGGCTACTTTAAGCACCCCGGGCCTGAAATATTTCGGAAAGAGGTCTTGACGACCTCAAATTGTGTGACATAGTATTTACGTATTGTTCATGTCACATGAAGACCTCGATCACGTCTGGCGCGCCCTTGCGAACCCGCATCGACGGCGCATGCTCGACCTGCTGCGCAAAAAGCCCTGCACCACGGGCGAACTCGCCGAGGCCCTGGGGGAGAACCGCTTTCTGGTGATGCAGCATCTCAACCTGCTCCGGGAGGCCGATCTCGTCACCGTCGAGGTCGACGGAAGACGCCGGATCAACCATTTGAATCCCGTTCCCATCCAGCACATCTACGAGCGCTGGGTGGGGAAATATCAGGGCGACTGGGCCTCCGCCCTGGTCGGCCTGAAACGCACCGTTGAGGAAAAAACCGAAGCCCGCCGCGCCAAACGCGCCTGAAGAAGGAACAAGGACCATGGAAGAACGCCAGATACACGTTGTCGAGATCAAGGCCCCGGTGGCGGATGTCTGGGCGGAGATCACCAAACTCCAGCACGTGCAGAAGCCGATGTTCGGCACGGTGCTCGAGACCGACTTCAAACCCGGCTCGCGCATGATGTACCGCAGCGAGGACGGGAAACGCGTCTTCATCCTGGGCGAGGTCCATGAGTTCGTGCCGCCCACTCGTTTCGTCCACACCTTCCGCTTCACGAACCTGGCCGAGTCCCCCACTCTGGTGGAATGGAATCTCGAGGAGAAGGCCGGCGTGACGCGCGTCACCGTCACTCACTCGAAGTTCGTCGACCAGCAGAAGACGGCCGATTCCGTCCGCACCAGCTGGGTGGACATCCTCAACAACATCAAGGCGGTGGTGGAGCAAGGCGACGTGCCCCTGAAGACCCGGCTCATGCTGGGCATGATGAAGGCCTTCATGTTCATGACCCCCAAGGAAATGCTGCGCGAGAACATCCCCGAACTGAACGAGAAGAAGTAGCTCTCTCCCTGACTCCCGAAAGAAGCGAAAGGACTCCCCCTTTGATTTCCACATTGAACCGTCGCTCCCTTGTCGCCTCGCTGCTGCTCGGCGCGGCCCTCATTCCCGCGGGCGCTTCCGCCCAGAGCATCGAAGGCAGGGCCGCCTTCGAAAAGCTCAAAGGACTCGCCGGGACCTGGTCCGGCCCCATCGGCGCGGCGAATGGTCCGAAAGGCGTCATCCGCTACGAGGTGATCTCGGGCGGGTCGGTGGTGATGGAGGTGCTTTTCCCCGGCCAGCCGCACGAGATGCGCTCGATGTATCACCTCGACAAGGGCGATCTCATCATGACCCACTACTGCTCGGGCGGGACTCAGCCTCACATGCGCCTGTCGAAAAGCGCGTCATCGGCCGAGAAACTGGTGTTCGACTTCGACGGCGGGACCAACTTCGACCCCGCCAAAGACTCCTACATTCATGACGGCGAGATCCGTTTCCTTCCCGACGGGCGCATGGAGGCGAGCTGGACCTTCTTCGCGAACGGCAAGTCGGCGGGCGCCAATCATTTCTTCGCGCTGACAAAGGAGAAGTAGCCATGGGCAAGGTTGAAGACGCCACCGCCACGATGATCGCGAACCTCGAAGCCAAGACAGGCAAGCCGATGGCGGCCTGGGTCAAGCTGATCCAGGCCGAAAAGCTCGGCAAACACGGTGAGATGGTCTCCTTTCTCAAGACGAAACATGGCCTCGGCCATGGATACGCGAACCTGGTCGCACACTCGGTCGCGGGCGGAGGAACCCTGAGCCGCGGCGACGATCCCGTGGCCGAGCAATACGCGGGGGCGAAGGCCGCGCTGCGACCGATCTACGACGCAGTGATTGACGCGGTTCAGAAGTTCGGGCCCGATGTCGAGGTGGCGCCCAAGAAGGCCAACGTCAGCCTCCGGCGCAACAAGCAGTTTGCGCTCGTGCAACCCTCCACCGCCACCAGGTTCGACGTGGGCCTCAATCTGAAAGGCGTGCCGCCTGCGGGCCGCCTCGAGGCCTCGGGGAGCTTCAACGCCATGGTCTCTCACCGCGTTCGACTGGACTCGGTGAAGGGCGTCGACAGGGAATTGATTGGCTGGCTGAAGCAGGCCTACGATCAGGCCTGACCGGAGCAAGCTCGCGGATTCGGAAGAATCCTTGAACCCTTTCCTGCGATCGAGGCTCCAATGAACTGAACGCTACAGAACTGGAGCCGTGATGGAAACAAACGAGACCCGCCCGCAGACCATGCCGCGCATCGGCGAAAAGGCCCCCGCCTTCAAGGCGGTGACCACCCAGGGGGAGATCTCCTTCCCCGACCAGTACGCGGGGCACTGGGTCATCCTCTTCAGTCATCCCGCGGACTTCACCCCGGTGTGCACGTCTGAATTCATGACCTTCGCGAGCCTCGAGCCGAAGTTCGCCGAACTCGACTGCAAGCTCGTCGGCCTCTCCGTCGACGGCCTGTACAGCCACATCGCCTGGTTGCGGACCATCAAGGAGAAGATCGAGTACAAGGGGATGAAGGACATCGAGGTGACCTTCCCGCTGATCGAGGACATCACGATGGATGTCGCCCGGAAGTACGGGATGATCCAGCCCGGCGAGAGTTCGACGAAAGCCGTCCGCGCGGTGTTCGTGATCGACCCCAAAGGCACGATCCG
>JAGNNV010000238.1 GCA_017990495.1 Vicinamibacteria bacterium | reverse complement strand
AACAGATCTTCGCGTGAGCGCGAGCGCCCATCGGGGCGCCGTTGGAGTACCGCGACCTCGCCCTGCCGATTGGACCTCTCGTCACCCCGGGGCAGCCACTCCGTGTGACGTGCGGAACCCGGGGCCTGGCGCGAACTGGCCGTCTGCAACCGCGACGAACCCGCAACCGCTGTCGATTCCTCACGAACAACGGTCGTACGCGAACTTCCCGGCGGCGGCCGAGACCGCGGTGATCAGCGTTCCCCAGGCCATGTCGATGATGGCGAGCCAAACCGGCCAGCCGCGCAGCACGGCGAGGTTCGTCAGGTCGTAGGTGGCGTATGCGAAAAGACCGAGGGCGGCGCCGGCGAAGAAGACCGCCTTCACCCCCGGGGTGGATGCGTTCGGAACGATCCCCAGGAGAACGATCCCCAGCGTGTACATCAGATAGAAGAGGCCGGCAAACGGAAGGCTCGCCTGCTCCGCCATCAAATGGCCGATGCCCCTCTGGTAGAGCGGGCGGGCCAGGATGCCCAGCCAGACGAGGTCGACCACCAGCATCACGAAAAGGGTCGAAGCGTAGGCGGCAAGGTATCTCGTCATGACTCTCTCTCCTGGTCCGCGAGGCGCGTGAACCGGGCCCGGCCTCCGCGGCGTTCAACCGCGAATCGCGACCGTGGCGGGAAGAGGCCTTCCTCGCGGAAAGGCGGCATGGGCCGCGTCTCATCCACCGCCACTTCGGCCCTGTCGGGATCGCTCCCATCGTCCACGCGCTTGAGCGCGCCGATGAAGATCAGCTCGCGAAACTTCAGATCGGGCAAGTCCAGGACTCCCCCATCGTGTTTCTTGACGTCCTCGAACACCGTGCTCACGCCTTGTACCCGGCGTCGCGCGCCGCGCGCTCCATGCAGTAGCCGACGAAGCGCATCCAGCGGGCGTCGGAGATGGAGAGGTCGAGACTGGTGAGGAATCCGCGGAAGAGTCGGCTGTAGCGTTCCTTCTCCTTGCGTATGGCTCCCACCGCGCGCAGACCGATCTCCATCTCCTCGGCGAGTTTTTGCCGATCGTCGAAAGTGAGGAGGTGGCCGGGCCGGGGCTGGGGCTCGAGGCGAAAACACTCATAGGCGGTAATGCCCACAGCGTGCGACAGGTTGTACGACGGCTGGGACGGATGCGATGGAATGGTCGCGCGACGCCCGCACAAAGCCATCTCCTCGAAGGTGAGGCCGCTCTGTTCGGGACCGAAGACGAGACAGGTGGCGGCCTCCGCGGGCGCCGTGCCCAGCTGGCGCACGCCCTCGCGCACATCGAGCACCACCACTTTGTCATCGCGGCCGGAGAGGGCGAGGGCCATGGTTGAACCCTGCAAGGCTTCTTCGAGAGTCTTGAACACCTTCGCCTGCTCGAGGATCTCCTGCGAGGCCCAGGCCGTCCGCCAGGTCTCGATGGTTCGCCAATCGGAGGGATCGACGAGTCTGAGGTCGGAGAGCCCGGTGTTCTTCATGACCCGCGCCACCGAGCCGATGTTCGCACCAACTTCAGGACGCACGAGCACCACAGCCGGTCGGATCATGATTCAAACTCTACCGCCCGCCGCCGTTCCAGTCGCACCGGATCCTCGGCGGGCCCGCGCATGAGCTTCAGCAACTCGTTGTGGGGGTGCAGCTCGGCCGGGCGCGTTCTCCCCCCGTTCAACAGTGCCACAACCACGAGGCCCTCGCTTCCCGCGCCAGTTAGTTGAGGGCTTCGCGCTGAATACCGGGGGTAACATCCGCGTCGCCAGGGCCTGCCTACCATGATCTCGAACATCGACGAGCCCGAGAATCAAGACACGGAGGAACCGCCGCGGAGCGAGCCGGTATTTTCAATCGTGGGTGTGGGCGCCTCGGCCGGCGGGCTCGACGCGTTCACCCAGTTGCTAAAAGGCTTGCCCGACGACACCGGCATGGCGTTCGTCCTCGTGCAGCACCTCGCTCCCTCTCACCCGAGCGCTCTTGCCGAAATCCTTTCAAGAGCCACCACCATGCCGGTCACCGAGGTTCAGGGTGAACCCGAGGTTGAACCGAATCGCGTCTATGTCATCCCCCCCGACCGGAGCATGATCATCGTCGCGGGCGTCTTGCAACTCCTTCCCCGCGAGGGTCGGGGCGCCCACCATCCGATCGACCAGTTCTTCCGCTCACTCGCCGAAGAACGGCAGCATCGGGCGATCGGTGTGGTGCTTTCGGGCACCGCCAACGACGGCACCCTCGGCCTTGAAGCGATCAAGGCCGGAGGTGGCATCACCTTCGCTCAGGACGCGACGGCTCAGCACGAGGGCATGCCGCACAGCGCCATCGCTTCCGGCTCCGTCGACTTCGTTCTGCCCCCGAGCGAAATCGCCAGGGAGATCGTGCGGATCGGTCAATACCCCTACACCGGACGAGAGGGCCGAACCAACCCGCCCGAGGACAAGCCGGACCTTGCCCAGGTCGTGCAGATCCTGCGCCAGGCGACCGGCGTCGATTTCACTCACTACAAGTTCAATACGCTTTACCGCCGCGTCACCCGCCGAATGGTCTTTCGGAAGATGACCGCGCTCCGGGAGTACGTTCCCTACCTGCGGCAGACGCCTCTGGAAGTGGACGCTCTCTATCAGGACATTCTGATCAACGTCACCAGCTTCTTCCGCGATCCGGAAGCGTTCGAGGCCCTCAAGAAGCAGGTGTTCACCGCCCTGATCAAGGATCGATCCCCGAACGACCCGGTCCGGTTGTGGACGCTTGGGTGCTCAACCGGGCAGGAGGCGTACTCCCTCGTGATGGCGTTCACTGAGGCGGCGAGCGCTCTGGGTAGCACGGTGCCCATTCAGCTCTTCGCCACCAACCTCAATGCCGCGGGAATTGAAAAGGCGCGGGCGGGTATCTACTCGAAGGACATCGCTCAAGACGTTTCCCCCGAACGGCTGCGGCGTTTTTTCACCGAGGTCGACGGCTCCTACCGGATCAGCAAGACCATCCGCGACTCCTGCGTGTTCTCCCGGCACAACGTGCTCGCCGACCCGCCTTTCTCCCGCATCGACGTGATCAGCTGCCGCAATCTGCTCATCTACCTCGAACCCGTCCTGCAGCAGCGGGTCATGCCCCTGCTGCACTACGCCCTTAAAGCTTCGGGCTGTCTGTGGCTCGGCGGTTCCGAGACGATCGGCAACCACCGCAACCTCTTTCAGGTCCAGGACGCCAAACACAAGATCTACGTCAAGAAGACGGGTTCCACTCCGGGTTATGGGCACTTTCAACTGCCGCAGAGCGGGACTCCCCGACTTCCCTTTGCTCCCGTGGGGGCGCGGCCAAACGAGAGCGCCGAACTGCAGCGAGAGGCCGACCGAGTCCTCTCCGGCAAGTTCGCGCCGCCCGCGGTTCTCGTCTCGGCCGATCTGGAGATATTGCAGTTCCGGGGCGAGACGGGGCCCTACCTTGCGCCCGCGCCCGGCAAAGCGAGCCTGAACCTCCTCAAGATGCTGCGCGAAGGATTGATGGTCGCGGTGCGGGGGGCGGTCCTGCGCGCGGGA
The DNA here is from genome assembly GCA_017990495.1 of Vicinamibacteria bacterium. Taxonomy (GTDB): domain Bacteria; phylum Acidobacteriota; class Vicinamibacteria; order Fen-336; family JAGNNV01; genus JAGNNV01. The sequence continues at coordinate 2,200 of JAGNNV010000238.1, read as the reverse complement.
AAAGAAGGCATCGCGGTGCGCGAGGAAGGCCTTTCGGTCAGGTCGAACGAGGGATCCGAAGAGGTCGCGGTGGAGGTGATACCGCTTCGGGGTCAGGCGTCGAAGGAAGGCGCTTTCCTCGTGCTCTTCGAGGGCAACCAGGACCAGAGGCCGCGCTCCGCCACCCATAACCAGGACTCAGAGCGTCGGGAAACCGCAGCGCGGGAAACGACTGAAGGCGACAACGCCCGGGTAACGCAGGAGCTTGCCGCCACCCGGGAGTTCCTCCAGTCGGTGATCGAGCAGCAGGAGGCCGCGAACGAAGAGCTGCAATCGGCGAACGAGGAAGTTCAGTCGGCCAATGAGGAGCTGCAAAGCACCAACGAGGAACTGGAAACCTCCAAGGAAGAAATTCAGTCGAGCAACGAAGAGCTGGCCACGGTCAATGACGAGCTGAACAACCGCAACGCCGAGATGAACCGGGTCAACAACGATCTGGTCAACCTGCTCGGAAGCGTCCAGATGTCGATCGTCATGCTCGGGCCGGACCTGCGGATACGGCGGTTCACCGAGGCGGCGGAGAGATCATTCAACCTGATATCCAGCGACGTGGGCCGGCCCCTCGCGGACATCAAGTCAAACCTCGACCTCGACGGAGACGAACTGGATGCGTCGCTGCGGCATGTTCTCGAGACCCTGAGCGTCAAGGAAATCGAAGTCAAGGACAAACGCGGCGCGTGGTATTCCCTGCGCGTGCGACCGTACCGCACCCTCGACAACCGGATCGACGGTGTCGTCGTCCTGCTGGTCGACGTGGACGTGATGAAACGAGCTGAACTCGCGACCGCGCAGCTGGCCGCAATCGTCAACTCGTCGGAGGATGCCATCTTCAGCCAGGACCCAGGCGGCCATGTCCTGAGCTGGAACAAGGCGGCCGAGAGCCTCTTCGGGTACACCGCCGCGGAAATCGTCGGAGAGACGGCCGACCGGCTTATCCCCGTGGCCTTCGCAGCTGAATTCTCGCAAGCCCTCGCGCGGGTATACCGGGGCGAGGTTCTCCAAAGCTACGAAACCGTGGGGCTGCGAAAGGACGGGACGCTCCGCGATGTGTCCTTCAGCCTCTCACCGATTCTGGATGCTCAGGGACGTATCAAGGGCGCGGCCAGAATCGCCCGCGACATCACCGAGCGAAAGCGGGCCGAGCAGGCGCTGATCGAGAGTCACGCTCGCTTCGAGACACTCTTCAACAACTCTCCCACCGGCATCTACCTCGTCGACGCGGACTTCAGGATCCGACTGATGAACCGGCCCGCTCTCACGATCTTCAGCACCGTCGAGGGTGTGATAGGCAAGGACTTTGGGGAGGTCCTCCACATTCTCTGGCCTCCCAAGGTCGCAGACGACGTGTCGGAGCGGTTCAAGCACACCCTCCTGACCGGGGAGTCCTACTCCGTCCCGGAGTTCAACGAAGAGCGCCACGACCGCCGGATCCGTGAGTACTACGACTGGCAGATTCATCGCATCGTCCTGCCCGACGGTCGCTTCGGCGTCGTTTGTTACTTCGTCGACATCTCCGCGCGTGTGCTCGCGGAACAGTCCCTGCGCCAGGGTGAAAACCGCCTGCGGTTCATCATGGAGTCGATACCACAGAAGATCCTCACCGCGACGCCCGACGGCGCGGTCGACTACTACAACCCGCAGTGGTTCGAGTACACCGGCCTCACCTTCGATCAAATCAAGGGCTCGGGCTGGAAACAATTCGTTCACCCCGACGACCTGGGCGAATCCGTGCGGGCCTGGGAGCGATCCATCACCACCGGTGAAGAGTGCATCCTCGAACAGCGCTTTCGCCGCGCCGACGGCGAGTATCGCTGGCACCTGAGCCGGACGATGGCCATGCGAGACCCTCAGGGAAAGGTCTCGCTGTGGATCGGCTCGAACACCGATATCCACGAGCAATGGGAAGCGGCCAACCGCTTGCGACGGTATGCCGCCGAGACGTCTGAAGCCAATCATCAGAAGAGCGAGTTCCTGGCCATGCTGGCGCATGAGCTCCGGAACCCTCTCGCTCCCATCGGGAACGCCCTGCAGATCCTGCAATCCCCGGACACCAGCGGCAAGGCCGACGCGCCCGTGGTCGCCATGTTGGAGCGACAGGTCTCTCAGATGGTGCGGCTGGTGGATGATCTGCTCGACGCGAGCCGTATCAGCCTGGGCCGAA
>JAGNNV010000036.1 GCA_017990495.1 Vicinamibacteria bacterium | reverse complement strand
CCGGTGATCGCCTGGCAGGAGATCGACGGCAAGACGCCCCACATCGTGCGGGTCGCGCCCTTGCGCGGCGCGTTCGCCCTCGGGGTGTCGGAAGACCTGGGCCCGGTGTGGTCGCCGGACGGTAAGTCCATCGTCTTCCACGCCACCGCCAACCGCGACCGCGGGATGTACGAGGAAACCGAGATGGGCCTCTACTCGGCGGCAGCCGACGGCGGCGCGGTGAAACGGATCACGCCTCCCGGCACGAGCTACTCGAACCCCGTGTTCAGCCCCGACGGCCAGGCGCTCTTCGCCGCCGAGACGCGCACCTCGACCGCGAAGCAGATCTACTTCGTCAATCGTCTGGCCCGCCTCTCCGGCCCCGACTGGTCGCAGGTCAACGCTCTGACTGCGGGCTGGGATCGTGCGGTTGGCGGCCTGGCTTTCAGTGCCGACAGCAAGCTGGTCTACATCGAGGCCCAGGACATGGGGACCACGAAGATTTTCCGTATGAGCCTCACGGGCGGAACGCCTGAAGTGGTGTTCGCTCCCGCCACCGGCTCGGTGACGGCGCTTCAATCGGAAGCGGGCGTGATGGTGGGCCGCTACGCCGCCTCCACCGACCCGGGACAGATCGTCCGCTTCGATCCCGCGACGAAGACCACCACCACCCTCACCGCCTTCAACAAGGAGCGGCTGGCCCAACTGCGCCTGCCCAATCCCGAGCACTTCTGGTTCACCGCGAAGAACGGCAAGAAGATTCACTCGATCATCGTCCCTCCGCCCGTGGTGGAGCCGGGAAAGAGGTATCCGATCATCGCCTTCCCCCACGGCGGACCGAACGCGATGTCCGACGACTCATTCTCGACGCGCTGGAACTCCCACCTGCTGACCGCGCCCGGGTACTACCTCATCATGACCAACTACACGGGCTCGACAGGTTTCGGGGAGAAGTTCGCGGATGACATCGAACGTGATGTTCTTCGCGGACCGGCCATCGAGACCCTCGAGGCCATCACCGAAGCGGCGAAGAAGTACCCCCAGATGGACACCACGCGTCAGTGCGCGGCCGGCGGTTCTTACGGCGGCTACTTGATGAACTGGTACAACGGGACCACGAACCAGTTCAAGTGCCTCGTCAACCACGCGGGTGCGGTGAACAACGAATCCCAGTATGGCTTGAACGACGGTGGCCTCACCCGCGAACTCCGCATGGGCGCGCCCATCTGGGAGACCGGCAAGGGTCAGTGGTTCGATCAATCCCCCATCCGTTACGCGAAGAACTGGAAGACGCCCATGCTCGTGACCCAGGGTGAACTCGACTTCCGGGTGCCGGTGAGCGAAGCCATGACCACGTTCAAGCTGCTGCAGCGGCTCCGGGTGCCCGCGCGCTTCGTGATCTTCCCCGATGAAGGCCACTGGATCCTCAAGGGACCGAACAGCCGCAAACACATGGAAGAAGTGATGGGCTGGTTCAAGCGGTATCTCGAACCCGCCTCCTGACCCGTACGCCGACTAGTCCGTGGCGCGGCGGCGGCGCTCCTCGGTGGGTGGCGCCTGCTCACCGAGGGCCTTGCGGACCTCGTTCAGAAGGGCCACGTCGTCGAACGGCTTCTGCAGGAACGCCACCGCGCCGGCCATGGCCACGCGGTTTTCGTTCGACTCGCGGTCGCGAGCGGAGAGGACGATGATGGGAATCACGGCCAGGGCGGGGATGCCCTTCATGCGTTGCATCACAACGTATCCGTCCCCGCCGGGCAGCCCCAGATCCAGGACCACGAGGTCGGGCGCCTGTTTGCGGGCCTCCATGACCGCGGTCATGGCGTCCGCGGCGAAGGCGGTGTCGTAGCCGTTCGCCCTGAGCCGGATATTCAGTCCGGCGCGCACGTCGGCGTCGTCGTCCACGATCAGTATCTTCTTCTTAACCATGGGCATCTCCAATCGGGGCGGAAGTGATCGGTCCATCCGGACCTTCAACGCGAGCTATCAGATCACGCTTGATCAGGAATTCGCGCGTGGTCAGGGGGGTATTCCGGGTGAAAACGGGCAGGGTGAAGAAGAAGGAGCTGCCCCGGCCGAGTTCACTGCGCACCCAGATGCGGCCGCCCTGCTGGTCGACGAGTTCCCGACAGATGAAGAGACCCAGCCCGAGCCCCTTGCGCCCGGCCTGGCCCGGCTCTCTCACCTGGTAAAGACGTTCGAAAATACGGGCGGTGCTTTCCGCAGCTATACCGCAACCGGTGTCCTCGACCTCGAAGCGAACGAAACCGGGCTCCTCGTCAAGTCCCGCTCGCACCGTCACCACACCTCCCGTGGGAGTGAACTTCAAGGCATTGCCGATCAGGTTGATGAGGACCTGGCGGGTTCGCACGGGATCTGCGTACGCGGTGGGCAACCCATCGGCGATCTCTCGAGTGAGGGCAACCTCCTTGGCCTGGGCCACCCCGCGCAGAGTGTCGATGCCATCCTCGATCACCTCGGACACCAGCACCGACTGAAGGTCGATACGCAGCTTTCCGTTCTGCATCCTCGTGATCTCGAGAAGGTCTTCGATCATCGACTCGAGCTGGTAGATATTGCGTAGGATGACGCGCAACGCCTCCTTCTGATCATCGACCAGGGGACCGGCCAGTCCGTCCATCAGGATGGTCGAGAACTGGTGAATCGCGGTCAGGGGCGAGCGGAGTTCGTGGGAAACGTGGGACATGAACTCGTCCTTGATCTTCAACTCATGGAGAACCAGTTCCTCGCGGAGTTGCTGGCGCTGCTGCCGCATCGCGTCCGAATCGACCATCAGCCGCTGACGTTCGATGGCGTGGAGGAGGACACGCTGGAGGGGGTGGTCGTTCAGATGCCCCCGCACCACGTAGTCCTGGGCCCCCGCCTGCAGCACCCGGGCCGCCGCGTCGGGGTCGGTGTCGTGAGAAGTGAGAACCACCACGGCCACGCCCGGCGCGGCGGTGTGAATCCGGTCCATCCCCGAAAGCCCGCCCGCCTCTCCTTCGAGGTCGAAGTCGAGCAGAACGATGTCGGCGCCGTCGCTCGACAGGAACGCGATTCCTTCGTCCAGGGTGCGCGCGTGCGTCGTCGCGAAAAGCCCTCCCTCCGGATCGGCCAGGATGGTCTCGAGCGCGTTCGCGTCTGCCGGGCTGTCATCGATCACCAGCACTCTGGCCTTCTCGAGCGCCACGGCGATGCGATGGGCGCGGCCCTTCTCTTCCACGGACATGCGGCGACGCTCGGCGGCCATGGCAAGGCGGGCGCGGAGTTCTTCGACCCTGAAGGGCTTGAAGATGAGATCGAGAGCCCCGGTGGCGAGGACTTCGGGCAGGGAGTAGCGGCCCCAGTAGCCGGTCACCGCGATGGCCATGAGATCAGGCTGCAGGGCCCGGGCGGAGCGCACCAGCTCCAGGCCGTCCGGAGGAGCCATGGCGATGTCCGTGATCAGAAGGTCCACGGTATTTCCTTCGAGATACGACGTCGCCTCGGCGGACGAACCGCAGGCGTGCGAGACGTGACCGTCGGACTCGCAGATCGAAGCCAGCATCTCCGCCATGGCTTCGTCGTCGTCGACGATCAGAACCCTCAAGAAGGCGTGGTCTTTCCAAAAGGCAGATCGCGCGGCTCGATCGCGGCCCCGGTGGCGAGCACGCCCGCCCGGCGGATCACCATCTGCAACTCCCGCACGTTGCCTGGCCACGCGTAGGCCTTCATGGCCTCGAGGGCCCTCGGAGAGAGACCCCGTCGAATGCCGTGAATCCTCAGGAAGTGGAGGGAGAGCGGCAATACGTCGTCGGGTCGCTCACGCAGCGGTGGAATCTTCAGGGTGACGCCGTTCAGCTGGTAGTGGAGGTCCTGACGGAACTCGCCCGCGGCCACCATGGCGGAGAGATCCCGGTGGGTGCCGGCGATGATCCGGGCGTTCACGCGGCTGAAACGTTCGGAGCCGATGCGCGAGAACTCGCGGCTCTCGAGCGCCCGCAGCAACCTGGGCTGGAGAGCGGGGCGGATGGCGTCGACCTCGTCGAGGAAGAGACTGCCCCGATCGGCCAGTTCGAAAAGGCCGGGCTTGCGCTCGGAAACTCCGGGGAGCGCCCCACGCTCGCACCCGAACAACTCGAGTTCGAGTTGATCCGGCGCGGCCGCGCAGTTGATGGAAACGAACGGCTCCATGCGATGGTGACTGGCATCGTGGACGGCGCGCGCCATCATTTCCTTGCCGCAGCCGTTCTCGCCCTGGATCAATACCGGCAGGTCGGACGGGCCCACCTGGGCCAGGCTGTCGATGACTCTGCGGAACTCGGGATCCTCGGTCACGATGGCGGTGTTCGACTCGTGACGCCCGAGGCGCAGACGCAGGGCCTGATTCTCCACGCGAAGGCGATGGCGGTCGCGCGCCTTCTCCACCGCGATTTCGAGCTGGGCCAGAGGCGTCGGTTTGATGAGGTAGTCGGAGGCGCCGAGTTTCATCACCTCGATGGCGCTTGCGATGTCGCGATTGCCGGTGAGAACAATGACATCGGTCAGAGAACCATCGGCGATCAGGCGGCGGAGGACGTCCGTCCCCGTGCCGTCGGGCAGATGCATGTCGAGCAGAGCGATCGCGAAGTCCCGGTTGTTCAGGAGGGTCTGGGCGGCGGCGACGGTGCCGGCCACCGTGACCTCATAGCCCGCTTCACCCAGTGCGGTCGCGATCATCTGAGCGAGGGCTTCTTCATCATCCAGAACGAGAACGCTCGGAAGAGGCCTTGAATCCATGTCTCGGATTCTAGACCCCGTCTCCCCTACCACCCCTTCTGCCCTTCCGCCTCCGGCCCTCCTCCGGAGCCGGTAGTCCAAGGATCACCCCTCTCTTTCGGTAGTTCTTGCCGGGATCGGAAAGCCCTACCGGTGGGCGGAAAACGCAACCGCCTTTGATCCATGAGCTTGGTTCTGGCCACGGGTTTGCACAGGTGAATAGCGGAAGAGGAAGACACCATGGCCACCACTCACACGATTCTGCCCCCGAAAACACTCCGGTCCAGGGGAGGTCGCATGCCGCACCGCTCGCGGACAACGCCGGTTCTGCGCCACCACCCCGGCCCGCGGTCCATCTCCGAACTCGATGAGGCCCACCGACGCATGAAGCGGAACATGCAGGCCCTTGCCTCCCTCCTCCGCTTCCAGGCTGAAGACGTTGAGGCCCCGGCCGCCGAGGCCCTTCTCACCGAACTCGAGACGCGCCTTCAGGCCATGGCTGGAGATCTGCGATCGCGCTGTCGCGCCGGCAACTTTGACCAGATCGAACTCGCGGTTTACCTCCGGCATGCCGCGCGCCTGTGGAATACGCCTCCCGGCTGCCCGCCGAAGGGCGGCTGGTCCTTCGACACCACTCAGTCGCTCGTCTTTCGGCCCGACCCTGATTCGGAGGGCCCGCGTGCGTCCAGAGCGGTCGCGACCACCGACCTGGAGCAAGCGCTCGAGTCCACGCCCGCGCGTTGGCGTGAGGTGATTCGGCGAGCGGTCTACTCCTGCGCCGTCACGTTCCCGCCCTGGTTCTTCGACTGGCGCTCGACCGGCGGAGCGGAAAGCCCGGGGCCGCGGCCGTCGTCAGAGTTCAGGCTGCGCGTCCGCATCGCCCCCGTCGGCGTGAAGGTCGCAGTGTCGCTCTCGGGCGTGGGGCCGGGGCTGCCTCCACATTTCGGCGTGGCGCATCAGCGAACGCTCGCCCGGGACCTCGCCTCTTCTCTGGGGCGCCTCGTTCAGGACGATCGGAGCCAGGACCCTGACTGCAATGTGGAGTTCGAAGTCGCGTTCGCCGGAAGCGGCGATGGCCTCGAGTGTTCGGCCGCGGCCTGAGCCTTCGGTCGACTGGCCAAAGACTCAAAGCCCAGAGGTGTCGTCCTTGTCGCGGGGCCGTTCCGGTCCGATCTTGTTGTAGAGCGTCTTCACGCTGATGCCGAGGCGCGCGGCCGCGCGGGCCCGATGGCCCTTGCATTGCGCGAGCACCTGACGGATGTAGCGATCCTCGAGCTGGCTCAGGGTGAGCCCTTCCGGAAGGTCGCCGCTGGCGACGGTGGATGGACGGGCGGCCTGAAGGGGCAGGTCGCGCGGCTCGATCAGGGCGCCGGTGGCCAGCGCGCCCGCGCGCCGGATCACCATTTGAAGCTCGCGCACGTTGCCCGGCCAGCGGTAGTTCTTGAGCGTCAACAGCGCCCGCGGAGAGAGATCGCGTTTGATGCCATGCACGCGCATGAAGTGCAGGGCGAGGGGCAACACATCGGCCGGCCGGTCGCGCAACGCGGGCAGACGCAGAGTGACTCCGTTGATTCGATAGTAGAGATCCTCGCGGAAAGCGCCGGCGTGCATCATCTCCAAGAGGTCGCGATTGGTCGCGCAAACCACGCGCACGTCGGAACGCGTGGGGCGGGTCGAGCCGAGACGGAAGAACTCCTTGGTTTCGAGGACGCGCAGAAGCTTGGCCTGCACGCCCGCGCTGATGTCGCCAATCTCGTCCAGCAACAAGGTTCCGCGGTCGGCTACTTCAAACAGACCCAGCTTTCGCGTGGCTGCGCCGGTGAAGGCGCCGCGCTCATAGCCGAAGAGTTCGCTTTCGAGCAGGTTGTCGGGGAGGGCCGCGCAGTTGATGGCCACGAATGGCCCGCCCTTGCGCGGGCTCGAATCGTGGACGGCGCGCGCGATGAGTTCCTTCCCTGTCCCGCTCTCCCCCTGCACCAGCACCGGCAGATCCGACGGCCCCACCTGCGCGAGGCTCGCGACGATGCGCTGCATTTCCGAATCCTCGGTGACGATCGAGGAGTGAACTTCGTGCCGCGCGAGCCGCAGCCGCAAGGCCTGGTTTTCCGTGCGCAACCGATAACGGTCGCGCGCCTGCCCCACCGCGATCTCGAGATCTCCGATGGGAATCGGTTTGGCGAGGTAGTCCGAAGCTCCCAGTTTCATGGCCTCGATCGCGCTCGCGATGTCGCGACTGCCGGTGAGCACGATGCTGTCGGTGAGAGCGCCTTCGTCGACGAGGCGTCTCAGGATGTCCGCACCCGTGCCATCGGGGAGGTGCATGTCCAGAAGAGCGACATCGAATTCGTTCTGCCGAAGCCGTTCCTCGGCCTGGCCCACGGTGTGAGCCAGCGTAACCTCGTAGCCCGACTCGCGCAGCGCCGACCCGATCAGCTCGGCAAGGGCCTCCTCGTCGTCGACGACGAGAACACGACCGCAGGCCATAGGTGGATTCGCCACGTTGCCGATTGTATTCCCCATGGATACGTTGTCGGCATGGTTTACCGATATCGGAAAAATGTACGTTGCAGTCATCGTCTAAGATATGCAATTAGAATAAGTTACATGAGGCATCTCGATTGCTGGGTGTTGATCGATATGCACAGATCCGCCGGCCACCGTTCTGCCCATCGGAGTCGACACCACGCGCCGTAGCCTCGTCAGGAACACGGCGAGTTTCTGCGCGGGGCCCTCGTCCTCAGGAACCGCGGCGCCAACACCTTGTGAGTATCAGGGCCACAAGCGTAAGGTCAACCGACTTTCGAACCCTCCCGAAAGGGACCGTTACATGGGCGCTCAATGGGTGTATCGCGGTCGGCAAACCACCGCGACCGAAGGACTTTGGAATCGCAGGCTCCTTCGGGAGCAGGGGCGGACTGCGCGCAAGAAAGCATCCTTCATGACCCACGCCGGCGCCCGGTTGCACCATGAGGCGCTGGTCGAGAGTCCTCACTGGGGGCTCCAGATCATCGTGCGCGAGTTCCGCCATCTCTATCTCAACGAGGCGGCGTGAGCGATCGCAAACGCGTCGAACCAGCCTTGAGCGAGGAGAGGCTCACGATCACCCTCCAGTCGATCGGTGATGGGGTCATCGCCACTGACGCCGTGGGTATCATCGAACTCATGAACCCCGCAGCGGAACGCATGTGCGGCCGGTCCGCGGTCGAAGCGTTGGGGCGGCCTCTCGAGGATGTGTTCCGCGTGGTGAACGCCGAAACCCGACAGCCGCTCGAGAACCCCGTGCAGAAGGTCCTGGCCCTCGGGGGGACCGTGGGCCTGGCAAATCACACCACCCTGCTCGCCTGCGATGGCCGCGAACTGCAAATCGCCGACACCGCGGCGCCCATGCGCGATTCAACCGGCCAGGTCCAGGGAGTGGTCCTGGTTTTCCGCGATGTCACCGAATCGTATCGGGCCCAACAGGAACTGCGGGGACGGGAGAGGCAACTCACCATCATCACCGAAGCCCTTCCCGGCCCCGTCACCCGCACGAACCGGGAGGGGCGCTATGTCTTCGCCAACACCGCCTTCGCCCGCGCGGTCGGTATGACGATCCCAAAGATCCTGGGGCGTACGCGTGTGGAGGTTCTCGGGCCCGAGAACTGCGCCGAGCTCGAACCCCTGGTGCAGCGCGCCCTCGCCGGAGAGACGCTCACCTTCGAGTCCCCGCTCGAGACCGCGCACGACGGTCGACGACGCATGCTCCTCACCCTTTTGCCCGAGCGCGATGACCGGGGCGAAGTCTGCGGCCTCGTCTCCGTGGCCACCGACATCACCGGACAAAAACTCGACGAAGAGAAGATCCGGGCTCAGCTCGAGGAGCTGCTCCGCTGGCAGGACGTGATGATCAACCGCGAGGCCAGGGTGCAGCAGCTCAAGGACGAAGTGAACGCCCTGCTCATCAAGGCCGGACACGCTCCCCGTTACGGACCCGGGGCTGGGAAGTGAGAGCGGCGCTTCCGGGCGACGAGGCGCAACGGATGGCCGTGCTCCGGGATTATCAGATCCTCGACACCCCACCCGAGGAGGCCTACGATGACATCACCCTTCTCGCCTCCCAGATCTGCGGCACGCCCATCGCTCTCGTTTCCCTGGTCGACGACGAACGGCAGTGGTTCAAGTCAAGGGTGGGCTTCGACACCATTCAGACGCCTCGCGACCTCTCGTTCTGCGCGCACGCCATCCTGCACGCGGACGAGGTGATGGAAGTCCGCGACGCCCGGGAGGACCCGCGGTTCGTCGACAACAACCTCGTCACCGAGGATCCGCGGATCCGCTTCTACGCAGGCGCGCCGCTCCGCAGCCGCGAGGGTCTTGCCATGGGATCGCTCTGCGTCATCGACAGGGTGCCGCGGGAACTGACCCCGGCGCAGCGGGTGGCGCTGACCGCGCTCAGCCGCGGCGTGGTGGCTCACCTCGAACTGCGCCGCCAGTCCCGCGACCTCACCCGGGAACTCGCGGAACGCGAGAGAGCCGAGGCGGCCCTCCTTCATCGGAATCAGCGCCTCGCCGACAGCGAGCGGGAGACGAAACGGCTTCTCGGTCTTGCCGAGACTTCACGGGGCGCTCTGCTGAGTGTCCTCGAGGACCAGCACGCGGCCACGCGGCAACTCGCGCTCAGCAACCGCGCTCTTCAGATGCTGAGCAGCGCCAACGAGGCGCTGATCCGGGCGGAAGATGAGTCGTCTCTGCTCGCCGAGGTATGCCGCATCGCCGTTGACATCGGCGGATACCGGATGGCGTGGGTGGGCTACAAGGAGAACGACGAGGTGAGGTCAATCCGCCCGGTCGCTTCCGCGGGTGATGAATTCGGGGCCCTGGCCCGCATCGCGTTGACCTGGGACGAGGGAAAGCCCTCCGGACAGGGGCCGGCGGGACGCAGTCTGCGCAGCGGACAACCCGTGGTGTGCGAGGACATCATGGAAGACCCCACGTTCTTCCGCCCGGAGGACGGGGCGGCACGGGGCTATCGCGGCGTGGTTTGCCTTCCCCTGCTCGACGGGGACCGCACCTTCGGTTTGCTGAGTCTCGATTCGGCCGAGGTCCGGCGGGTCGGGGCGGCGGAGATCCGGCTGCTCCAGGAACTCGCGGCCGATCTGTCCTTCGGGATCGGAGCTTTGCAGTCGAAACAGGACCGGCGACGGGCCGAGGTCGAACTCAAGTCATCGCTCGCCGAGAAAGAAGCGCTGCTCAAGGAAGTGCATCACCGGGTGAAGAACAACCTCCAGGTGATCGCGAGTCTGCTCCGGCTCGAGTCGCGACGGATCGTGAACCCCGCCACGGAGATCGTCCTGCGCGACCTCCAGGGGCGAATCCGCGCGATGGCCCTCCTGCACGAGACCCTCTACCGGTCCGGGAACTTCGCTCAGGTCGACGCGAGCACTTACCTGGCCCAGTTGGCCCGGCACATCTTCCGGTCACAACTGTCGCCGTCGGGCCTGATCGACCTGGAAATCGATGTCGACCCGCTCGGGCTCGAGATCGACCAGGCCATCCCCTGCGGACTGATCGTGAACGAACTCGCCTCCAACAGCCTGAAGCACGGCTTCCCGCACGGTGGCGCCGGAAAGGTGCGGGTGGAGTTGAAGCCCCTCGGCGAGACGGGGACGGTGAGGCTGCGCGTGAGCGACAACGGCGTGGGCCTGCCGGCCGGCCCGGAACGCGCCACCGCGGCCACGTTGGGCCTTCATCTCGTGAGCGACCTGGCCCGACAGATCGGCGGCCGCCTGGAATCTGCGGTGGGACCGGGCGCCACTTTCGACGTCACCTTCACGCCCAGGGCTCCCTCCGTTCCCGGGGACGCGCTGACGACGGATTCGAAGGGTATGCTCCCCACGTGATCGAGCCGGCCTTGGCTCCGTTCCGACATTCATGACGAGCGTCATCCCCGAGCCCGATGAACTCGAGGCGCGGCGCCTGCGCGCCCTGCTGAGTTATCGCATCCTCGACACCCCGCCTGAACCCGCGTTCAACGACCTCGCCATGCTGGCCGCGCGGATCTGTGAGACCCCCATGGCCCTCGTTTCCCTTATCGATCAGGATCGCCAGTGGTTCAAGGCCAAGGTCGGAATCGACACCGCGGAAACGCCGAGAAGCGCCAGTTTCTGCACCCACGCCCTTCAAGGTCCCGGCCACATCATGGAGATCGAGGATGCGGCCACCGATCCCCGATTCTCGGAACTGCCCTGGGTGAGGGAAGAGCCTCGGGTGCGCTTCTACGCGGGCGCCACTCTCCTCGACCACGAAGGCCAGGCTCTGGGCGTTCTGTGCGTGATGGACCGCAGGCCCCGCGGTCTCACCGCCGCTCAACGCGAGAGTCTGGAGGTGCTGAGCCGTCATGTGGTGGCCGAACTGGAGCTGCGACGCCGCACCCGCGAACTCGACGACGAGGCTCGGGGCCGGGAACGGGCGGAGGCCGGCCTCAAAGAGCAGAACGAAAAGCTGAAGGTCACCCAGCAGGAGGCATCCCGGCTCCTGGAGCTCGCGGAACGCTCGCGCGGAGCGTTGCTCAGCATCCTCGAAGACGAACAGCAGACGAGCAAGGCCCTGGCGCGAAGCAACCGCGCCCTCAAGATGCTCAGCAGCTGCAACGAAGCCCTCATCTGGGCCACCGACGAACCGGCCCTCCTCAAGCAGATCTGCCAGATCGCGGTCGAACTGGGCGGTCACAAGATGGCCTGGGTCGGCTACGCCCAGGATGACGCGAGGCGGACCATCGTGCCCATGGGACAGTGGGGTGACGATCTTGGGTACCTCGCCCAGGTGGACTTCACCTGGGATCCTGGAGTTCCTATGGGACAGGGTCCGGCCGGTCGCTGCATTCGCGAAGGCGAGGCCATGGTCTGCGGCGACATCACCGACCCCATGTGGCACTTCCAGTCCGGCGAGGCCGCCCTGCTCAGGGGTTACCGGTCCGTCGTCAGCCTTCCCCTCCGCGACAAGAACCGGACCTTCGGCCTGATTTGCCTCTATTCGACAGAGGTCGATGTCATCGGCGAGGCCGAGGTGCGCCTGTTGCAGGAGCTGGCCGACGACCTCGCCTTCGGCATCGGAGCCATCCGCGCCCGGGTGGTCAAGGAGCGCTTTGAAGCGGAACTCGTGGCCTCCCTCGGCGAGAAGGAGGCCCTCCTCAAGGAGGTTCATCACCGGGTCAAGAACAACCTCCAGGTCATCGCCAGCCTCCTGAGGCTCGAAGGTCGGCGCATCGACCACCCCATCACCCAGTCGGTCCTCCGCGAGATGCAGGGCCGGATCCAGTCCATGGCCCTGCTGCACGAAACTCTCTACCGCTCTGGAAACTTCGCCACCGTCGACCTCGCTGCGTACCTGACCCAGCTCGCCCAGCAGCTCTTCCGTTCCCTTACCAGTCCCGCCGCAGGGGTCAGGCTGGTCCTCGACCTCGAGCCGGCCCGTCTGGAGATCGAACAGGCCATTCCCTGCGGCCTCATCGCGAATGAACTCGCGTCCAACAGCCTCAAGCATGGTTTCCCCGACGGGAAAACCGGGGAGGTGCGGATTCAGCTGCGCGCCGAGGACGAAGGAAGGCAACTGCGCCTGACCGTGTCGGATACCGGGATTGGTCTGCCGCCGAACTTCGACCCCGGGCACAAGCGCTCACTCGGGCTCCAGCTCGTGTCGGACCTCGCCCGACAGCTCCAGGGCGAGTTCCATATCGGCCCAGGGCCGGGAGCGGTTTTCGAGGTTAACTTCCTCAAGAGCCGGCCCCGCACCGGGGAGATCAACTACGCGACGCTGGTCGCAAAAAAGGCCACGGAGGCGGAGTGAGCAAACCAAACATCCTGATCGTCGAGGACGAGGGCATCATCGCCCGCGACATCCGGCAGCAACTCGGTGAACTCGGCTACCTCGTCGCCGGCGACAGCCCTACCGGCGAGGACGCGATCACGCTCGCCGGCGAACTCAAGCCCGACCTCGTCCTCATGGACATCCACCTCGCGGGGCGGATGGACGGCATCGAGGCCGCCGAAGCGATCCGGCGACGCTACGGCATCCCGGTGGTGTTCCTCACCGCGTTTGCGGGAGCGGAGACGCTCGAGCGGGCCAAGCTCACCGAGCCGTTCGGCTACATCATCAAGCCCTTCGACGAGCGGTATCTGCACACCGTCATCGAGATGGCCCTCTACAAACATCGGGCCGAGACCCAGATGCGACGGGCCTACGACGAGCAGGCCACCATTCTGCGGACCGCGCTCGACGGCTTCTTCATGGCCGACTGGCAGGGCCGGCTCCTCGACGTGAACGAATCGAGCTGCGCCATGCTCGGTTACACCCGCGAAGAGCTGCTCAAGATGTCGCTCCACGATCTCGACGCCACCGCGGACAAGTCGAAGATCGCATCGCTCCAGGGCATGAAACGGCCGGACACCGCGCGCTTCGAGCAATCGCAGCGGCGGAAGGACGGAACCGCCATCTACGTGGAGATGAGCGTCAACTACCTCCCCCACGCCGGCGGGCGCATCTTCTGTTTCGCCCGTGACATCACCGAACGAAAAGCCGCCGAGGACGCGCTGCGGCAGTTGAACGAGGAACTCGAGGTCCGCGTGTCGATGCGCACCCAGGACCTCGAGGACGCGCGCAAAGAGGCGGAACAGGCGAACAAGGCCAAAGCCGCCTTCCTGGCCACGATGACCCACGAACTGCGCACGCCCCTGAACGGCGTGATCGGAACCCTCGACATCCTCAGGCAAACCACGCTCGAGAATCACCAGGTCGAAATGCTCGAACTGGTGAACGATTCCGCCTCCTCCCTTCTCGCCATCGTCGACGACATTCTCGACTTCTCGAAGATCGAGGCGGGCCGGCTCGGCCTCGAGGTTCTCCCTCTCTCACCTCAGGGCCTGGTCGAGAAGGCGTGTGCGGTCATCGCCCCTCTCGCCGACAAGTCCGATGTCGAACTGACCCTGTTCACCGATCCGAAGCTGCCGAGGGTGGTGCTCGGTGATGCGGTGCGCCTCAAGCAGATCCTGCTGAACCTGACCAACAACGCGGTCAAGTTCTCGAGCCGCCAGGAGCGTCCGAGCCATGTCTCGGTGCGGGCGCTGCTCGCGGCCCAGAGCGCCACCGAGGCCACCATCGAGTTCGAGGTGATGGACAACGGCATCGGCATGGACGAGCGCACCATCGCCACTTTGTTCCAGTCCTTCACCCAGGGCGACAGTTCGATCGCCCGGAGATTTGGCGGCACCGGCCTCGGCCTCGCCATCTGCCGCAACCTCCTCGATCTGATGGGGGGAACCATCACGGTCGAAAGCGAGCCCGGACGCGGCTCGACCTTCCGGGTCCGCATCCCCTTCCCCCTCCCGACGGATGGTTCCGGGGCGGCCGTGGAGGCCACCGAGCTCGCGGGCCTCTCGTGCCTGCTCATCGGCGAGCCCGGTGTCCTGACCAGAGACTTGAGCGCTTACCTCGAGGCCGCCGGCGCCGCCGTGGATCAAGCCGACGATCTCGAGTCGGCGGCGAAGGATCTCGCCGCCCATGCGACACCCCTGGTGGTGTGGATCGTCGGACCGAAGGTGGACCGGCGGTCCCTCGACGCGATCCGATCCGCGGTTCCGCTGGGCAAGGACGTCCGCGTCGTCCTCATGGAGCACGGTCGAAACCGCCGGACGCGGCCGCTGGACAAAGCCACGGTCGTCGTCGACAACCATCTCCTCCGACGGGAATCGTTCCTGAACGCCGTGGGTTCCGTCGCCGGGCGGGTGGCCATCGAAACCGCAACCACTCCGATTCCGGTGCGCCGGCCGCCCGTGCCGCTGCCCACCCGTGCCGAGGCCATCGAGCGCGGTCAACTCGTTCTCGTCGCCGAGGACAACGAGATCAACCAGAAGGTGATTCTTCGCCAGCTCGGGCTGCTCGGCTACGCCGCCGACATCGCCAAAGGGGGCCTCGAAGCCCTCGAGCGCTGGCGCAGCGGGGAGTACGCCATGCTCCTCGCCGACCTGCACATGCCGGACATGGATGGTTACCAGCTCACCGCCGCGATCCGGGTCCAGGAGGGCACCACCCAGCACGCGGTGATCATCGCCCTCACCGCGGACGTGCTCAAAGGCGGAGCCAGGCAGTGCCGCGATGCGGGCATGGACGATTACCTCTGCAAGCCCGCCCGGCTCTCCGAGGTGAAGGCCATGATTGAAAAGTGGATGCCGCCAAGCCGTCTCGAGGCGAAGACGCCCCGGCCCAAAGGCGCAGGCGCGAAGTCGGCCCCCCTGGATATCGCCGTCCTCGAGGAGTTGGTGGGGCGCGATCCCGAGGTCATCCAGGAATTCCTGCGCGCTTTCTGGCTGGGAACCGCGAAGACCACCTCGGAAATCAAGCTGGCCGGAGAGGGTGGCCGGCTGGCCGAGCTCGCCGACTTCGCCCATCGCCTGAAATCACCCGCCCGCTCGGTGGGGGCGCTGCCCCTCGCCGAGTTGTGCGATGCACTCGAGCGGGCGGCGCGGGCCGGGGATCAGGGCAAGGTCGACGTTCTGCTCCCCAGTTTCGAGGAGGAGAGGGCGCGGGTCGAAGAGTATCTACGGCAGAGCTAACCAACCCACGAGGAGAGTTTGCACAGAGCCACCGTCAAGATCATGGCGCTCGATGACGAGCCCTTCATCCTCAAGCTACACGCCCGGATGCTCGCTGACCTGGGGTTTGTGGCCTGCCGGGTGTTCGAGAACGGGCACGAGGCCCTCGAGGACCTCGCCCGTGGGCCCGCACCCGACCTGATCCTGCTCGACCTCTCGATGCCGCGAATGGACGGGATCGAGTTCATCCGCCACCTGGTCAAGCTGGAGTTCCATGGCAGCCTGCTCCTGGTGAGCGGCGAGGACGAACGCATGCTGCTCACCGCCGAGCGGCTGGTGCAGGCACACGGTATCGCCGTGCTCGGTCACCTTTCCAAACCGGTCAAGCCCGCGGGCTTGCGCGCCATGCTCGAAGAGTGGGAGCGGCGCACCGGGTCCACCCCGCGCCCTCCCGGGAGAAGTTACACGGCCCTCGAAGTCTCTGAGGGACTGGGGCGGGGAGAGTTCATCAACCACTATCAGCCCAAGGTGTCGCTCTCCTCGGGAGAGATCACCGGGGTCGAATGTCTGGCCCGGTGGCAACATCCCGAAGAGGGCCTCGTGATGCCCGCGCACTTCATCAGCGTGGCCGAAAGCCACGGACTCATCGAGGAGATGACGCGCGTCACCTTCCGACGGGCCATGGACGAGATCCGCGATGTGGAAGCGGCGGGACTTCCGCTGCAGGTCTCGGTGAACCTTGCCGCCTCGGTTCTCACTTCCCTGGACTTTGCCGACTTCGCGGTGGCCGAGGTGCAGCGGGCCTGCTTGAGTCCGCGGCAAGTCGTCCTCGAGGTCACCGAGAGCGAACTGATGAAGGACCTGAGAGCCCCTCTCGAGGTCCTGAGCCGCCTGCGCCTGATGCGTTTCGTCCTTTCCATCGACGATTTCGGCACCGGCTACTCCTCGCTGGCCCAGCTTCGCGACATCCCCTTCGACGAACTGAAAATCGACCAGAGCTTCGTGCACCGGGCCGCCCACGATCCCACCGCGCGCGCCATGTACGACACCTCGCTCAGCCTGGCCAAGCGGCTCCACCTGCGCACGGTGGCCGAGGGAGTGGAGAACCAGGCCGACTGGGATCTGGTTCAAAGCACCGCGTGCGACGAGGCACAGGGATATCTCGTCGCTCGGCCCATGGAGGCCTCATCCCTGCCCGGATTCCGCGACGACTGGCGGGCGCGCAGCGCGACTCAGTTCGCGTTCAGGGGTTAGCGCGCCGCGGGAGAGCCGGAGGCTGGGCCTGATCCAGGGCGTCCCTCACCGTGGCCGCGAGACGATCGGTGGTGAAGGGCTTCTCGATGAGAAGCACGCCTTCACCGAGAACGCCGTGCTGGGACAACGCGCCGTCCGTGTAACCGGACATGAAGACCACGCGAAGGTCGGGCCGGGACTCGACGAGAGCGGCCGCCAGGTCGGCGCCCCCCATTCTCGGCATGACGACGTCGGTGAGGAGCAGGTCAATGACTCCGTTGAAGGCCCGCGCGGCGGCCAGGGCTTCGCGACCGTCCGCGGCCGACATCACCCGATAACCACATTCCTGGAGCGTCTCCTGGATCACTTCGCGCAGGCTCTCGGTGTCCTCGGCGAGGAGGATGGTCTCCGTCCCCTTCGGGGTCTGCGGCCGGAGAATTTCCCCCGTCGCTTCCTTCGGCCGGTCCAGACGCGGCAGATAGATCCGGAAGCAGGCGCCTTTGGAGGCCTCGCTCTCAACCTCGATGTAGCCCTCGCTCTGCTTGACGATCCCGTAAACCGTGGCGAGACCGAGACCCGTTCCCTGCCCCTCCGCCTTGGTGGTGAAGAAGGGCTCAAACACCCGGGCCAGAGTCTCCGGGGTCATTCCCTCACCGGTATCCGAAACCACCAGCCGCACATAGCGGCCCGCGCGGGCCGGAGGATGGGCGAGGGCGAACTCATCGTCGAGTTCCTCGTTCGAGGTCTCGAGGACGAGCTGTCCGCCGTTGGGCATGGCGTCGCGCGCGTTCACCGCCAGGTTGAGGATGATCTGCTCCACCTGTCCAGGATCGGCATTGATCGTGCCCAGATGGGCGCCCTGCCGCAACTCCACCGTGATGTTGTCGCCGATGAGCCGGCCGAGCATCTTCTGGGTATCGCCGACGATGGTGTTGAGGTCGATGGGTCGGGGCTTCAACACCTGTTTGCGGCTGAAGGCGAGGAGTTGGCGGGTGAGCGCGGCTGCGCGATTGGCGGCCTTCAGGATCTGGTCGAGACGCGGGCGTACTGGATGCTGAGCATCGATCTGCCGCTGGGCCATCTCGCAATAGCCGGTGATGACGGCAAGAATGTTGTTGAAGTCGTGAGCCACGCCCCCCGCGAGCTGGCCGATGGCCTCCACTTTCTGGGCCTGGAAGAGCGCGCTCTCGGAGTGCTTGCGGGCCGAGGCATCAGTGTAGAACAAGAGGAAGTGGCTCACCGCCCCCACTTTGTTGAGCACCAGGGAAACCGCGAGGTCGCACCAGAAGGGATGACCGTCCTTGCGATGCAGGACCAGGGTCACGTGGTGCTCCCGCTGCTCCCGAAGGACCTTGCGTAACGCGGCGCTCGTGCCGGGGTCGGTGTCGGGGCCTTCGATGAACCACGGGCTGCGGCCGAGCACCTCCAACGAGGAATAACCGGTCAGGTGCTCGAAGGCGGGATTGCACAAGACGATGGCGAGTTCCGGATGAGTCGCATCGGCCACCACGATCCCCGTGTTGGCGGAGGTGATGGCCTGCTGCAGAAGGCGCGCCTGGGCCTCGGACCGGTGTCGGTAGACCGCCATCTCGATGGTGGTCGCGAGTTCGCGTTCCTCGAAAGGCTTCAACAGATAACCGTAGGGTCGCACGGCCTTGGCTCGCTGAATGGTGGGGCCGTCGGCATACGCGGTGAGAAACACGATGGGAACATCCATCAGCGCGGTCATGCGCGCCGCAGTTTCGATGCCGTCGATCGGCCCCTGAATGGTGATGTCCATCAACACCAGAGTAGGACGGGTGGCCAGGGCCAGCGCCAGGGCGTCGGCGCCGTTCACGGCAATGCCGGTGACCACGAAGCCGAGACCCTCAAGGCGCTGCTGGAGGTCGAGAGCGATGATCGCCTCGTCTTCCACCAGAAGAATCCGGCTGGACGGCCACGGCTCGTCTGCGATCATCCCCAAACCCTCCCGGCGCCCCTTGCCCCGTTCCGAACCCGAATTCGAAGCGCCCTCGATAAGGTTATACCCAAGGACCCCGAGAAGACGCCAACTCAATTCCACCGTTCCGGAGTGAGAGAGAATCAACCGGCGTTCTTCCCACGATTTGTCCGAGAGGCCCCGCCATGATCCCCTGCCGCTTCCCTCTGTTCGCCCGCGCGGTCAGCGCCGCGCTGGTACTCGCCCTGGCCGCTCCCGCCTTCGCCCAGACGCCGGCCGCCGCTGCCGCGCGCTTCAAGGCCCTGTACGACCGTGAGTGGTCGTGGCGTCAGGCCCAGAGCGCCGGCCTCGATGAGGACGCCGATCGGTCGCTCGCGGTGCGCGACCGGTTTCCCAGGGTTGACGCGGCCACCCAGGCAGAGCGGCTGCGCTACTGGACCGAGGTGTTGACCCAGCTCAAGTCGATCACCGTTGCCGACCTCTCGGCCGAGGATCAGGTGAACTACGCGATCTACGCGGCTCAGGTGGAGGCCCTCGAGGCCAGCACGCGCTTCCGCGACTACGAAAAGCCCTTCAATTCCGACTCCTCATTCTGGGCGGAGGCGACGGGGGCGGCCCAACGGCCCTTGCGGAATCTCGGTGACTACCAGGGGTACCTCCGTCTCCTCGAAGACCTCCCCCGCTACTTCGCGGAGCACACGGTGAACATGCGCGCCGGCCTCGCGCGGGGCTTCTCCGTGCCCCGGGTGACCCTGACCGGGCGGGACGCGTCGATTGCGGTGGTGGCGGAAGCGAAGGATCCGGAGACCAATCCCTTCTTCGCCCCGCTCAGGAAGATGCCGACGAGCGTTGGTGCGGCCGAGCAGGCCGAGTTGCGGGCGGCCGCGAAGAGGGTGATCCGCGAGGCCGTGATCCCCGCCTACACCGACCTTCTCGCGTTCATGCGGAACGAATACATGGTCAAGGCGCGTGTGGCCCTCGATGCCGGGTCGTTCCCCGATGGGGCGGCGTACTACCAGTCGAAGATCCGCGAGTTCACCACCCTCGACCTCACCCCCGACGCGATTCATCGCATCGGAGTGGCGGAAGTGGCGAAGATCCGCGCCGAGATGGAAGAGACCATGAAGAAGACCGACTTTATGGGCGACTTCCCCGCCTTCTTGAAGTTCCTCCGCACCGATCCGCGGTTCTACGCGAAGACCGGAGAGGAACTGCTGATGCGGGCGGCCTGGATCTCGAAGCGGGTCGACGGCAAGCTCTCGGATCTCTTCGGGACGCTGCCACGCGCCCGCTTCACCATCATTCCCGTGCCCGACGACATCGCTCCGTTCTACACCTCGGGCCGCGGCGGCCCCGGCGTTTACCTGGTGAACACCTACAACCTCCCCGCCCGCCCCCTCTACAACCTCCCCGCCCTCACCCTGCACGAGTCGGCGCCCGGCCACGCCATGCAGATGTCCCTGGCCGCCGAACACAAGGAACAGCCGGAGTTCCGCCAGCGCGTCTACATCTCCGCATATGGCGAGGGCTGGGCTCTCTACACCGAGAAGCTCGGCGTGCCCATGGGCATTTACGAGACGCCCTACGAGCACTTCGGGATGCTCACCTATCAGATGTGGCGTGCCGCCCGTCTGGTGGTCGACACCGGCATCCACACCAAGGGCTGGACCCGCGACCAGGCCCTCGCTTTCCTGCGCGACAACACCGCGCTCGCCGAACACGAGATCACCACCGAGATCGACCGCTACATCGCCTGGCCGGGCCAGGCCCTCTCGTACTACCTCGGCCAGATGCAGATCGAGAAGTCGCGAGCCCAGGCCGAGGCCGCTTTGGGCGCGAAGTTCGATCTTCGCGCCTTCCACGACACCGTCTTGTCTCTCGGCTCGGTCACCCTGCCCCAACTCGAAGCTCGCATCAACCGCTTCATCGCCGAAGGCGGCAAAGGCCCCGACCACCCGTAGGGGCGCGAGCCCTCAGTGCCTCGTTTCCCCGCTGCCCGCAGCCGCAGCAGGAAGGTCGCCGTCGCTCAGCTTCCGCTTGAATAGATCGATGGCCACGCGGTAGCAAGTGAGGGCGAGCGCCGGATCGTAGCGTGGCCCCTCGTCGCGCAGGAACGCATGCGCGCCGTTGAACTCATGCCAGCTGAAGAGAACTCCTGCATCGATCATGCTCTTCTGAATGAGGGCGCGCCCTTCGTTCGGAATGTGAGGATCCTGCCGACCCCAGATCATCAGCATCTCGGCCTTCAGCTCAGGAAGTCGCGCGAGGGTGTTGTCGCCGCCGAGGCCGAGGCTCCCTTTGTGGATGTCGGTGGCGTAGAAGCACACTCCGGCAAGGATCTCCGGGTTCATCGAGCAGCGGAACGAGAGATGGCCACCGATGCAGATCCCGATCGACCCGATGCGGCCGTTGCACGCGGGATGGCCCTGCAGAAATCGAATCACCGCGCGCGCGTCATCGTCGTAGGCGGTCACCTTTCGCCCGACCTTGCAGGCGTTTCCCCGATCCGCGCCGGCCGCGTCGTAGGCAATCACCGAACCCG
Source organism: Vicinamibacteria bacterium (assembly GCA_017990495.1). Lineage (GTDB taxonomy): Bacteria > Acidobacteriota > Vicinamibacteria > Fen-336 > JAGNNV01 > JAGNNV01. Next base: position 606 of record JAGNNV010000036.1, on the reverse strand, counting down.
GGGCCTCGAGGTCGTGAAAGATCTCCGGTACCGCCACCACGAAGCCGTGCCCGGCGAGCATGGCCGCGGTGCGGTGAATCGGGCCGGTACGCTGAAAGATCTCAGAGAAGAAGACGAGGCCCGGATAACGCCCGGGAGCGACCGGGCGATAGACATAGGTCCGCATCGGCCCCGTCGGTGTGTCGAGGTCGACGCTTGGATCTTCCTGGAGAATCACTCTTCCCTCCTCTGACGGGTCGTGCGACCCATGCCTAGAAATTCACGGCGAGCAGCCTGACCTCGCGGGGGTCGTCGCCAAGGCGGATCAGGGCTTCAAACTTCAATCCGAGCTTCTCGAGCAGGGCGATGGAAGCGACATTGTCCGGGGAGGTGATGGCCACGATGCGCTTGAGGCCAAGTCGAGTGCGCCCGTAGTCCAGCACCGCCGCCGCCGCCTCGGCGGCGTATCCCTGCCGCCAGCACCCCGGCAGAAGCGCGAAGCCCACGTCCACGTCGGGCAGCGTGTCCCGCTTCAGCAATCCGCACATCCCCACCGCGTCGCCCGTCGCTTTCAGGAAGATGAGGTACAGCCCGAACCCAAACCGCTCGTAACTCGCGATCGGGCCG
>JAGNNV010000237.1 GCA_017990495.1 Vicinamibacteria bacterium | reverse complement strand
GAAGGCGAGTAATTGCCGAAGATCGTGAAGGCCGCGGTCTTCCCGGTGTTGGTGAGCGCATCGAGGTGATCGGCGGCCCGTCCGCCCCCGGTCGAGGGATCGAACGATGTGTAGCGGAAGTTGGTGGTTGTGGAACGGGCGGCGCGAGCAATGTGAGAGGACTTCTGAAGGACCCCCGGAACCGCCTCATCCGCGCTGAGGTGGCAGCCCATGCAACGGTTCTGGTTGTTGACCGGACCGAGGCCCTCGGCCGCGGTGTGCTCGGTGGTGAAGAAAGTCATGCCTTCGAGCAGCGATTCCTTCTCTTCACTGCTCAGGTTCGGGTAGCCGAAGACTGCGACATCGTTGGGCTGAAGAGGAGCGGGACCCACCTCGGCGTACTGAGCGCGAGGCACCCGATCGACGGGTCGACGCGCGGCGTTGTCGGTGGGGCCGGCTTCCGGGGCGAGATCGCGATCCGCGATGGTCGGGATGGTCTCCGTGACGTTGCCTTTCTGGCCGCAGCCAGCAACCAGGAGCGCGATCGACAGGCCGGCGGCCATCAGGGTCGTTCTGAACATCGAGTTCCTCGGGAAATCGGGTTGGGAGGAGGAAGGGCGGGTGATCATTGCTTTAGAAGTCCCAGATCATGGCGAGGAAAGTCCGGGTGACCCGGGTGGACCGCTTCGGCGCGCCGTCGTAACGGAAGTGGGAGGCGGTCAGGGAGATGTTCTTGTGGATCCGGTAGTCGCCGGTGAATTCGAAGCCCTTCACGTCGGTCCCCGCGCCGAGGTCGGAGTCGCCGTAGGTGGCGAGGACCGCATCGGCTTCGACTTTGCGCCACGTGCCATGCAGGCTGAAGGGCTTCAGGCGGCCGCTCATCGCGCCGCCCACCAGGCCAAGACTGACCCCGACCCCGTCGGTCTCCGTCTCGACGGAGATGTTGTGCGCGTACTGGCCGAAGAGAACGACCTCCGACTTGCCCAGCCAGGGCAGGCTCACAGGCAGGCTTCCCTGCGCAGTGGCCTCGAAGATGTCGAACTCATTCTCGCGGTACATGAACGCCCCGGAGCCGATGTCGACGCGCGCGTTCGTTCCCTGCAGACCGCCGCGAAGAAGAAAGGCGGACGTCCCGGGGAGCACGAAGGCGCTCTGACCGGGAACAAAGCTGGGAGCGCGAAGACCCGAGTTCAGGTTCTGCCAATGGTAGTAGGCCGCGGCCACCTGGACCCGATCAACCGTGAGTTTGATCTGGTCAGCCCAGAGCGACGTGTCACCGACCAGGCCGGCGAAGCGATCCTGGCGGAACCACTCGACGATGAAGTAGCCGGCGACGTTGTCGAGCGAGACCTTTCGCCCCTCGCCCTTGCTCTTGTAGAGCTGCACGTTCAAGGCGGCGCCCACCGGAGAGATGTCGTCGTCGAAGGTCATCTCGCCGCGGAGCACGCCCTTGTCGCCGCGCCAGAAGGGATGGGGCATCTTGCCGAAGACCGCGTGCACCCGCTCCTTGTTTTCAAAGGGGCGAACGTTCACGTAGAACTGATCGAGTCCAAAACCCACCGGACGGAAGGCGTCACCAAGCCGGACGAAGGGTGAGGCCGGGTTCGGCGCCTCACCAGCGCTCACCCGGATCCCTCCGGAGACCGTCGACTTCGGGTCTTTGAACTCCATCCCGAAGCGCAACCGCGTGAGCAGGCCATCGAAGTTGTTGCCGTCGAGCAACAGATCCGTCGTGTCCTCGAAGTTCGTGAAATCTTGCCGCAGATACACATTCGCGTAGAAGCGGATCGGAATGCTTGCGGTCATGGAGGGCGCCGGGGCAGGGGCCGCGGTCGCGGGAGACGGGGTGGGGGAAGGGGCCTGCGGATCATCGGCCCGGGAATGCGTGGCCGAAAACGTCATCAGGCCCACGATCCACAGTCGAACGGCTACGCCAATTGCTACGCGAATCTCCAAGGTGCCCTCCGGCGAAAAGAACGATTCCCGCGAGGATGCTCTTTGCGCCGCCGCCTGTCAACACCATTTCTTATATCACCATTAGCTTTTACTTATCGTGGGCCTCACCAAACGGCGGCGGCGCTCGAGGAAGCGCTTCTGCGGTTCCGATCCCGGGCAGGCGAGAGCGCGATCGAGCAGGGCCGAGGCGCGCGCGGCATCACCGCGTCGGCTCGCCAGTTCCGCGGCCACCGCGTGCAGGGGCGCGTAGAGGGCGAGGCTCGGATCAGCGCGAGCCGGGGCGAGGGCCGCTTCGGCCGCCTCGGGACCGTGGACATGGAGCACCGCCACCGCGCGATTGAGGGCCACGATGGGCGAGGGAAAGCGGGCGAGGAGTTCGTCGTAGAGAGAGAGGATGCCCGCCCAGTCCGTGGCCCGCAGGTCGACCGCACCGGCGTGGATGGCGGCAATCCCTGCTTCAAGGTGGAACCGGCTCACGCCGCTCCCCCGCGCGGAAAAATCGAGATGATGAAAAGCGTGGGTCAGATGCGCCGCGTCCCATCGATCGCGGTCCTGATCCTCGAGAACCACGAGATCGCCCAGCTCGTCGGTGCGTGCGGCCAAGCGCGACGCGCCGAAGTACATCAAGGCCAGAAGAGCATGGCCGCGGGGGCGCTTGGTTGCGGAGACGCTCACCAACAACTCTGCAAGATGAATGGCATCCCCCACAAGGTGACGCCGCACGAGATCGGCCCCGAAGGTGGCGTGGTGGCCCTCGTTGTAGATGAGATACAACACATCCATCACAGCATCGATGCGGGACTCGAGATCGTCCCCGGAAACCGCGACCGCCCCCAGGCGGGCGATCTCCCGCTTGGCCCGCACGATCCGCTGCGCCGCCGCCTTCTCAGAGATGAGCAGGGCGCGCGCCACCTCGGGTGTGGAGAGTCCGCCCAGGGTACGCAGGGCGAGGGCGACCTGGCTGTCGCGAGGCAGCGCGGGATGACAAGCCAGCAGGAGGACGGCGATCTCGTCAGGCACGCCCGGCGCGGATACCCACTCGGCGGCCGGCGCCTCGCTCTGCAGCAGATGCGCCTTCCGTTCCGCGGTGTGGTCGCGCTTCAGGCGATCGAGGGCCTTGCGATGGGCGGCGCGCAAGAGCCAGGCGCGCGGATCGTCGGGCACTCCGCTCGCCGGCCAGTGGCGCAGCGCGGCCACGAACGCATCCTGCACCGCGTCCTCGGCAAGATCGAAGTGCCGCGGACCGAGACGACGCAGCAGGTACGGCACGAGCCGCCCCGCCTCCTGTCTAAAGATGTCGTCGAGGTCCGCGGCCATGGAACGCGTCAGTCGGTGGGCTCGACCTGCCGGATCTCGATGCTCCCGAACTCGAGATGAGGACAGGTGGCGGCGACGGCCTCGGCGCCTTCGTCGTTCTCCGCGCTCACCACGAAGAATCCGCCGAGGACCTCCTTCGCCTCCATGAACGGCCCGTCCGACGCGCTGAGCGCGCCGCCCTGCCGTCGCAACACACGGCCCTGGCCGTCGACCAGCTTCTCCCCGCCGGTCACGAACTTCGAATTGTCCTCCCGCCATTTCACATAGCGCTGCACCACGGCCTGCATGTCGGAAGGCGAGAGGCGAGCGAGAATCTCCGGGTCGTCGCGGAGGATGAGGTAATAGGTCTTCATGTTTGGTTGGCTCCTTTGCCGTTTCATCCCCTAGGACGCGCGACCCGCGGCTGAATCGACAGAGATTCTCCCCGAATTTCCACGGGCGCTCGAAGGTGTGGTCGAATCGCGCCGAAGGAGCATCCCATGCCCATGAAGTCCCGCGTCCTCGCGATCTCAGCCGTACTGGCCCTCGGCTCCATGGCCGCCCTGGCCGACACTTTGGTCCTGCGGAGCGGTCGTTCCTATACCGGCGAGTTGATTTCGGTCCGCAATGGCGAGATGGAGTTTCGGACCGACCGGGGACGGACGGAGCGCTTCGCCGTCGACGAGGTCGACCGGATCGAGTTCTCGGGGCGTGGTCGGGGTCGCGATCGTGACGACCGCGATCGCTACCTCGATGACGAGGCGCCCTCTCGGGACACACGCCCGAGCGGACTGCGCGAGCGCGAGGTCGATGTCCAGGCCGCCGACGGTTGGGTCCGGACGGCCATCGAGGTCCGCGACGGCCAGGATCTCTGGTTCGAGTCTCGCGGCGAAGTCCGCTGGGGACCGGGGCGCAAGGATGGTCCCGGCGGCGAAGGCGGATCACCGAGGAATCCCGGCCGCCCCATGCCCAGCCGGGCCGCGGCCGCCCTGATCGGCAAGATCGGAGAGAACGGCGGTCCGTTCTTCATCGGCGGCGAAAAAGGCCCGATCAGAGTGCGCGGCCGAGGCACGCTCTTCCTGGGCATCAATGACGACTATCTGCAGGACAACAGCGGAGCCTTTCGGGTGATCGTCTACTACTGACGGCCGGCCACCCTCGAAAGGCGGAAGGACCAACGTGCTGACCACGGACCAGAAACGGGAACTCGAGCGTCTCGTCGCCACGGGCAACAAGCTCGAGGCCATCAAGCAGTTCCGGAACATGGCCGACGTGGGCCTCGCCGAAGCCAAGGCGTTCATCGACGCACTGGAACCTGGAGGTCATAACTCCTCCGCTCACGAGCCGACCGCCCGGAATCTTCGGTCCGCCGAGGATGCGGCCCTGGCCGCCATCCGGAACGGGAACCTGATCGAGGCGATCAAGCGTTACCGACAGCATTCCCGCGTCGGTCTCAAAGAAGCCCGGGACGCGGTGGAAGCGCTGAGCCTGATGAACCGCACCGAGGGACGCGTGAACGCGAAACTCGCCCGCACTCTCATCGAGTTGGTGGCGGCCGGGAACCGGGAGCAAGCGCTCACTCAACTCATGAGCAACAGCGGTCTCGACGATGCCGAGGCGCGGGCCGTGCTCAAGTCGATCAGTGGAATCCGCGGCGGCGCGGGCTCCTGCCTCACCGGCCTCGTACGCATCGTCCTCGTCATCAGCCTCATCGTGCTGGGGTTCATCCTGTGGGTGGGGTTCCAGGCCGTGGGCCGTCCGTAGTCCCCCATCCGCCACCTCGCCCGCTCACTGGCAGGCCGGATCGTCGAGTCAGATATCGAAGTCGTACAGCCAGCGCATTGCCCCGAGGGTGGCCGAGAGCGGCGTCATCCTCACTGCGAAATCGCGCACCACTCGGCCTGCCCTGTTCTCGATCTGGCCGATGCGGCCCAGGCGGCGGGCCTCCTTCACCACGCGCGCGGTCCGGGCGATCCGACGGGACTCGTAGTCTTTGAAGGCGGTCGCGATGTCCGAGGCCTTCGACAGACACAGGTCGAGGACCACGGCGTCTTCAATGGCCTGCCCCCCACCCTGCCCCAGATTGGGCGTCATGGGATGGGCGGCATCGCCGAGCAGCGTGATGCGACCGTCGCTCCATCGCTCAAGTGGATCGCGGTCGGCGATGTCGGTGCGGAGAATGGCGTCGTCGGGTGTCGCCTCGATGACCGCCCGGATGGGATCGTGCCAGCCGGCGAAGCGCTGCAGAACTTCCGCCTTCGATGCGTCCCGCCCGCCCGCGGTCGCGTTGGCGGTGGCGAACCAATAGATCCGGTCGCCGTCGATGGCCACCAGACCGAAACGCGCCCCCCTCCCCCAGCTCTCGTTCATGTGCCCGGGCGGCCACAGCGATCCACGCGGAGCCAGGCCGCGCCAGCACGTGTAACCGGAGTAGATCGGCTCCGCGGCGGGCGTCGCCCGGCTGCGAACCACCGAGCGCAGACCATCCGCCGCCACCAGACC
>JAGNNV010000236.1 GCA_017990495.1 Vicinamibacteria bacterium | reverse complement strand
TTCGGTGACCGTGACCTTGCCGCGCAGGCCGGTTTTGATGGCGAAGATGGGCTGGGTGGGCGGGTAGCCCGCGGACACGTTGATCAGATCGTTCACCACGTAAGGAACCGCGATGGTGATCTCCGATGTGAACTTGTCGCCCGAAATCGACCACAGTTCCTTGCCGGTGGCCGGATCGTAGCCGCGCAGCGCATTGGTGCCGTTGGTGATGAGTTCCGCGCCGGTCTTCGCCTCGTGCACGGTGGGCGTGCCCCACGAGGGAATCTCGTCGCGCGAGGTGCGCCAGCGCTCCTTGCCCGTCTTGATGTCGAAGGCGGCGATGAACGAGTTCTTCTGAATGTCGGCCTGAACGATGACCGAGTCTTTGTAGATGATGGGGGAGCCGCCCACGCCCCATTCGTAGTCGGGGTCGTAGAACCAACCCGCGTTCATCAGACCGAGGTCTTTGCTCCACACCGGCTTGCCGGTGGCGAAGTCGAAGACGAACAGCCCCTCGGAGCCGAACCACACCGCCACGTGTTTTCCGTCGGTGACGGGGGTGCAGGTGGCCTGGCTGGATTTCGTGTGCCGCTTGGTTTTGGGTGCGCCTTCGGTGGCGACCTGTTCCCAGATCACCTTGCCGGTCTTACGGTCGAGGGCGTAGACCTTCCACGTGTGTTTGGCCACGTCGTTCGATGGCTCGACGTCGCCATAGAGGCCATGCCGGAAGGGCTTGGGGTCGGACGAGATCGCGGTGGTGACGATGACGCGATCGCCCCAGACGATGGGTGAGGAAACCGCAAGGCCGGGGATGGCGGTTTTCCAGGCGAGGTTCTTGCCCTCTTTCCCGTCGAAGGTGATGGGAGGATTCATGCCCTCGGCCACGCCGGTGGCGCGGGGTCCGCGGAAGCCGGGCCAGTCTTGAGCGGTGACGAGTGACGCCCCGGAGAGGGCGATAAGAACAAGAGCACGCTTCATGATCAGTTGGTCCTCTTCAATTTGATGTCACCGCCACGGGAGGCGAAGCGAACAAAGGCGACCTGACCCTGGGCGTCCCGTTCGAAAATGAACTCGAGCCGCCCCTGGACGAACTTGAACCGGTCGCGGGCGGAGGGGATGAGCACGGTCGAAGCCTGGGGCGTCACGAAGTTGAGCTTGCCCTCTTTGACCCCGAAGGTCAGGTTGGTGTCGCCTTCGGCGAACTTGCCCTCGTAGCCTTTGAGGGTGGCCTCGTCGACCGGGAAGTTCGTGGCCCGGGCCCCTTTGGCCTCGATCAGCGCCGCCAGCCCTTCGTTCTTCTCATTCTTCATGACCGTGGCCACGAGCAGCGCGTCGTCGAGCGCTTCCTGAGACAGTTTGCCTTTGGCCAGGATGAGCTCGACCAGCTTACGGTCGCCTTCCCGGATGCCCTCGGCGAGGGCATCGGCCACATCGGCGCCCTTCTCGATGAGCAGCGCCACGATGTCGTCGTGTTTCTTGCTCATCGCCCAGCCCAGGGCGTTGGCGTTGTAGAAGTTGTCCTTCACGTTGACGTCGGCGCCGCGTTCGATGAGCAGGCGGACGATTTCGGTGTGGCCGCGGTCGCAGGCGAAGAAGAGGGGAGTTGAGTTGTAACGGGTGCGGGTGTTGACGTCGGCCCCCCCGTCGAGCAGACGCTTCACCTCGGCCAGGTCGCCCTTCCGAGTAGCCGCGAGGAGCTGGTCGCCCCGGTCGTCGACAGAGGCGGGGACGGCGGGGGAGGCCGAAGCCACCGGAGCGAAAGAGAGAAGAGCGACAGCCACCAGGGGGCGCAGTAGTTTCCAGGAGTTCTTCAGCATGGGTCCTCGATTCTGGTCGATTTTGGAAGGTGGCGCAGGATACCGCGGTGGTCGATTGTAGAGCGGGCTGAGGCTCAAAGCAAATATAAGGCGAAAACCAGAACTCCCGTAACCTCAACAAAAAGGTGTTGAAAATGCGCCGTTTTGGGTATCATCCGGGGGAATCAGCCAGAGCCAGACGTCCATGACGACCACGGCCGGAAGCTCAGATCGGGGGCATGGCCTTTGATCGCACGAGGCAGGAGAAGCGTTGAAGAAGGTCAAGAACAAGCCCTCAAGTATCGGAAAAAAGAAGACTTCGGAAACGAAGGTCAAGTCCGACAAGAAGGCCGTGAAGGTCAAAGCGCCTGCCAAGAGCAAAGCGCCCAAGGTCAAGCCCGCCGCCAAGGCCGTGGCCCCGAAGAAGCGCTCCAAAGAGTTCGCCCGGCGGCCCGTCCTCCGCACCCCGGTGCCCTCGCCCCTGCCCCAGCAGCACGTCGCCGCCCCCCAACCCACCATCGTGGCCCCGGCCCGCTCCATGCCGCCCCGGGAAGAGGTCATCATCCCCTTCGCTCCCCTTCGGCCCGCCATGCCTTTGCCCACCGACTTTGAGGTTGGCGGCGTGGTTCTGGTGATCTCCTACTCGATCCGAGACGGTCGCCGCGCCGACTTCCTGAACCTCATCTCCGACCTGAAGCCCCTGCTCATCTCCATCGGCGGCGCCGACTTCACTCTTTACGAAGACCGCAGCCGGGTGAACTACTTCATGGAGATCTTCCGGTTCCGCGACGAAGCCGAGTTCACGGCCTTCGACGACAAGTTCCACAAGGATCGCAAGATCGCCGCGATCTACGGCTTGCTCGACGAGATCGTCGAAGCCGAGAAGAGCGACTTCAAGATCTACGACCGGCGGCTTTAAGACGGGGTCACCCGTCCCGAGGCCCGCATGCCCACGCCGGTTGGTCATGCCCTCGCCGGGCTTGCGGTGGCCGGCTTTTCCGCCGGTCCGGCGCGCCCTCGGCCCCTTCACGTTGCGGTCCTGATCTTTTGCGCGACCGCGCCCGACCTCGACCTGGTCCTGCGCCTCATCGACGGCGCGAATCACCACCGCGGGCCTTCTCACAGCGTTGGTCTCGCCCTCCTCGTAGGACTGAGCGGCTGGGTCTTTCGTCGGCTCGGCGTTGATCTTCCGAGCCCGTGGGTTCTGAGCGCCGCCTGGGGATCCCACGTCCTCCTCGACTACCTGGGAATCGACACCAACCCTCCGTTCGGCGAGATGGCCCTGTGGCCTCTCACGCGGGACTTCTTCATCTCACCGCTCCCTCTCTTCTACGATGTGCCCCGTGCATTCACCGCGGAGGCCATTCGCCACAACCTGATCGCGGTGAGCATTGAAGTGCTCGTTCTTGCCCCTCTGGCCTGGCTTGCCTGCAGCCGGTTCCTTCGAAAGGTGAAAACCCCATGACCTTCATCTCCCTCGCCGCCATCGCCCTTCTCTCGGGGTCGGCCGCGGGCCCGGACATCAGCGCGTTCTGGAAACACTGGGGCGATGGCAAAGCCGAGGTTTCCACCTACCGGCTCACCACGCCGCGCTACGGCGAGCCCCGCCAGGGCCAGGCCGTTCTGATCTACGTCACCGAGGACATGAGCGAGTCGCAGCGGGTGAAGGCCGAGCCGGGGCGGAACCCCGCGAAGGATGTGTTTCCCGCGCTCAAGCTGAACCACATCCGCTCTTTCCAGACCGGGATCTACGACTACCGGCTGATGACTTCCACGTTCGTGCGGGTGGCGCCGGAAATGCCGGTGGCGAAGATCAGCTTCACTTCGCAGGAGTGGTGCGGGCAGGTCTATCACCAGCTTCTGCCCCGCGGTCCGAAGATCGAAAGCGTGTCGCACAGCTACTTTGACGGTGAGGCCGATGCCGCGGTCGAGCTGCCGATGCGGCCGCTGGGCATCTTCGAGGACCAGCTTTTCATCATGGTGCGCCAGTTGCTGGGCGAGCCGTGGGTTGCCTCGGCCCGCGGCCTGGCGTTGCTGCCTTCGCTGTGGTCGGCGCGGGGTTTGCACAAGCCGCTCGCCTGGACCAATGCCCAGATCAACACCCGGACGAAGACGTCGTCGGTGAAGACGCCGGCGGGAACGTTCGAGGTGGTGTCGATCGAGGTGATGATCGGGGCGAAGGGAGCGAAGACAACGTTCGATGTCGAAGCCACCGGCGCCCGACGCATCATCCGCTGGAAGTCCTCCGACGGGGAGGAGGCGGAGATGATCGCCTCGAAGCGCCTGCCGTATTGGCAGCTCAACTCGTCGGCGGGCGAGACGGAACTGAAGGGCCTCGGTCTCAAGCCGGTGGCGCGGTAGGGCTGGCCGTCGCTCGTTGTCGCTCGGAGCGTATCGGACGCGCCTGCTACACTAGGCGCGTTCATTTGAACGAAGGGGGCGCCCCGGTTTCGACGGGAGCGTTTGACTTCGGCAAGGAGCAGGCCGAGCGTGTCTACCGGCTCGTTAATTCGGTGGAAAAATAGAAGTGCCAACGATAACTTGGCTTTGGCTGCCTAAAAGGTAACCACGCTCTGACCTCAGCTCGCCCGTGGCGGGGGTTAAGAGCGTCATCAATGCGGGCTGGCTTCGATCTCTCGGTCCGGGGGAGGAAGGCGAGATCCAATCGGACTAGCGCCGCGCGCTTTTGTTCCGCCTCTATGCGCAGCGCGAAACTTCAGGCGGAACTAAGCCTGTAGGGCCTTCCGGGGCACGCTTTCGGACGCGGGTTCAACTCCCGCCGCCTCCACCATTCGGCCTTCGGCCGAATGGGAGGAGTCGCCGGGAGTCGGCGTTCTGCTTCGGCGCCTGCTCGCGCTTCGCGCGAGCATTGGGCCTCGCGTCGACCGTCAATTCCGCCGCCGACTCAGTCCGTGCTGCGTGTCGGCAAGTGCCTCATTCTGTTGGTGGGGGCCCGCCGCCTCGGCTCGCGATTCGGGCTTCGGCCGAAGGTGGGTCCTTGCTTAGGGGCCGCCGCCGACTCAGTCTGCGCTGCGTGCCGGCAAGTGCATCGCTGACCCGGCGAGACTGGACGTTCCGATTCACCCTGCTATTCTGCGTTTGTGAGACGGCTGGCCATGATCTTCGTCGTTGCGCTCCTCGTGTTGAGCGCATCCGGCGTCCAGGCGATCTCCTGGACCGATCCCTGCGAGGGAGAGGCCGAGTCCACGCCGGGCGGAGACCAGAGCTGTCCGCCGACCTGTTTCACCTGCGGCTGCTGCGCCCAGCCGATCGAGCCACCGTTGGTCGAGGTCCTTCCTTCGGCAGAGCCCGTGGTTCATCCCTCTCCAAACACGAACCCGTCGCTCGCCAGCCGGGAGCCCCGCGGCATCCTCCACGTTCCGAGAATCTCCGTCTAGCTCTCTTCCGTTCTTAGCTGGACCGCCCGGTGCGCGTTCGCCGGATTCTTTAGGAACATGCCATGCGTCAAGGTTCGAACACCGTCTTCTTTTGTCTCGTCGTTTGTCTGCCCGGAACCATCGCCTCGGCTCAACGGAGCCTGACTCTTCCAGAGGCCCTCGCCCGTGCCCGCGAGCAGGCTCCGCAGATAGTCAGTGCCCGACTCGCCATTGATGAGTCGCGCGGCCGTCTGAAAGGCGCGTCGGTCGCTCTCTCATCGAATCCGGAGATCGACCTCGGCGCCGGCCGGCGTCGCGGACCAGACGCCCGCTTCACCGATTGGGAGGTCGGGCTTCAACAAGCGTTCGAGCCGCCCGGTCGTCGCTCTGCCCGAATCGCGGGAGCCAACGCATCAATCGCGGCGGGGACCGCGGGCCTTGCCGAGGTGACTCGAGCCGTCCTGCGCGATACGGCCATCGCTTTCTATCGCGCGCTCCATGCGAACGAGCGGGTACGACTGCTCGCCATGTCGGAAGAGTTCGCCAGGGGGCTTCACGCGGCGGCCGATCGCAGGTTCAAGGCAGGAGACGTCGCTCTCCTTGATGTCAAC
>JAGNNV010000035.1 GCA_017990495.1 Vicinamibacteria bacterium | reverse complement strand
TCGCGGGCGCGCTTTCCCGCGTCGCTCCAGAAGAACTGCTCGAACTGTGCAGCGGCGGCTTCGAGGACGGGCTCGATCTCCACGCGCTGGCGGTCCTCCGGAGAGTCCTCGCGTGAATCCGGGATGGGAACGCCGAAACGTCGGGCCAGAGTCTCGATGGTGTCCTTGAAGGAGAGGCCTTCCTTCAGCTTGATGAACTCGACCACGTCGCCACCCGCGCCGCAGCCGAAGCAATGAAAGACGGGCGGATCAGAGCGAACGGTGAAGGAAGGTGACTTCTCCTTGTGGAACGGGCAGAGCCCCTTGTGCGACCGGCCGACTTTGCGCAGCACGACGTGCTCCGACACCACACTCACAATGTCGGCGCGGCTCTTCAGTTCATCGAGGAACGACGGGGTGAAGGTGCTCATCTTCGCAACTCCACCACCGTGGCCCCCGCACCACCCTCGTTGGGCGCGCCGTCGCGGAAACCGGTCACGTGCGGGTGAGCCTTGAGCAGATCCCGCACCGCCGCCCGCAATCGACCCTGACCGAAACCGTGGACGATTCGGATGTCCGGCGTGTCGGCGAGGAAGGCATCGTCGAGGAACTTATCAACGAGCGGCACGGCTTCATCGACGCGCATGCCGATCAACTTCAACTCGCGCGGCCCGCCCGATTCGTCGCTCGCTTTCACAGGGGCCGAACCTTCGCCCCGGGCGCGCGCCTCGGCAGGCCAGCGGGGCTGACCCTGAGCCTTGGGATTCTTAGCGCGCTGCACCAGACCGCGACCAAGGCGGATGCGCTTTCCGCCCGAGTCGATCTCGACATCGGCATCAGTGACCGCGGTGACGAGACCGCGCCAGCCAAGCGAAGGCGCTTCGACGAAATCGCCCACCGAGAGCGAACCGGCAGCCGCGGCCGCGGGACGCGCCTCGCTTTCGGGCGTCACCTGACTCAACATCTCGCCGCGCAAACGCGCCACCGCCCGCGGAGCTTTAGCGCCCTTCAATTTCTCCTCGGCTTCGGCGAAGAGGGCGCGGAGGCGCTGATCCTCGGCCTCGCGGCGCTTCTGGATGCGCTCCCGGGTGTCTTCGCGCATGCGCTCGCGTTCGTCCTCGATGCGCGCCAATCGGGCCGAGAGTGCCTGCTCCAGTTCCTTGACCTTGAGCTGCGCGGTCTCGAGCGTCGCCTGGTTCTCGGCCAGTTCCGCCTTCTCGCGGGCGAGGTCGGCCAGGATCGCCTCTTGCCGGCGCGCCGATTCGGGGAGTCGGGCGCGCGCCTGATCCACCACACTCGCGGGCACGCCCAGGCGGCTCGCGATCTCGAAGGCCAAAGAACGCCCGGGCTGGTTCAGTACGAGCTTGTAGGTCGGCGCAAACGAAGAAGGGTCGTAGGCGAAGGAGGCGCAGCGACCGAGAGGCGATTCCTGGGCGAAGAGTTTGAGGTCAGCGTTATGCGTGGTGGCGATCACGGTGGCCCCACGACGGGCGAAGTCATCGATCACCGCGGCGCCCAGCGCGCCGCCTTCGAGGGGATCGGTGCCCGATCCCAGCTCGTCGAGCAGAACCAGCGAGCGCCTGCCCTCGCCGATGGTCATCTTCGCGATGCCCGCGATCTGGGCGGAGAAGGTGGAGAGTCCGGCGCCGAGTGACTGATCGTCGCCGATCTCCGCGAAGATCGAATCGAAGAACGGAACCACCGTTCCTTCGGCCGCGGGAATGGGCAAGCCGCTCCGCGCCATGAGACACAGCAAGCCGACACTTTTGAGCGCCACCGTTTTGCCCCCGGTGTTGGGTCCACCGATGACGAGGATCTGCCGGTCGGCGTCGATGGCCAGATCCAGAGGCACGGGGTCGCGACCACTCGGAGCAAGGTCGAGGTCGGCCCGGACCTTGTCCATGAGCAGAGGATGAACGCCACGGACGAGGGTGAGGGATCCGTCATCCGAGAAGACCGGCGCACGGCCGTCGAGATCGCGGGCCAGGCGGGCTTTGGCGTGCAGCGCGTCCCAGGTCTGCAAAATCCAGCCCGCGCGCTTCAAGGCGGAGAGATCCTGGCGCGCCTCCTCGGAGAGTCTCCGCAGGATCTGCCGGATCTCCTCCTGCTCTTCTTCCGACACCACCACCAGCTCGTTGTTCACCGCCACCGCCTCGATCGGTTCGATGAACGCGGTCTTCTGTGCTCGTGAGGCGCCGTGCACGACGCCCTCGAACGAACGCTTGGCCTCGGCCTTCACCATCAGGACCGAGCGCCCATTGCGGTTCGCCACCACCTTGTCCTGCAGCACATCGTCCGCGTTGGGCTTGTGCAGGTAGGTTTCGAAAACGAGGTCGAGATCCTCGCGCAAGCGATTGGTGCGGGCGCGCAGTCGGCGCAGTTCGGGCGACGCGTCGTCGCGAACCTCTCCTTTGGGTCCAATGGCCGTGCCCACCGAGCGGACGAAGGGGAGATCGCCCAGCCGGACAAGGTCCGCCGCTTCGGCGGGGAAACGTGAGGGAGGAATCGAGCGTCGGTCGAAACGCGCCTTGACGTCGCGTCCCAGTTCGGCCGATCCTTCGGCGAAGCGGGCCAGGGCCACGAGATCAATTCCGTCGAGGTATTCGCCCTGTATCGACAGGGCGCCGCAGATTTCGTCGACTTCGGGAATGCTTTCGAACCGAAGGGTGCCGTCATCGAGCAGAGTGCGGAAGGTCTCGACCTGGCTGATCTGGCCTTCGATCTGGGTCCGATGGGATTCGTCGGGGAGGAACGTCTCGAAGGCGAGCCGGTTGACCGAACGGGTGGCGCGGTGCACCAGAAGCGCGCAGATCGATGCCCATTCGAGAGCCTTGAGGCTCGAGGCGTTGGTGAGACTCATTAGGGTGGCAATTTACTTGGGTGGAGCGCTCCGGGTCCGACGTGGCGTCAACACCGAAGCGCTTTTCGGGAGAAACTTCGGGGCTTCTGACCCAAGGGCCGCCCGCTTCCCCATGACCTCTTTCATCACCGCGACGCTCTTCCTCTATTTCCTGGTCCTGGTGATCCTCGCGATTTTCGGGGTTCATCGTTACGCCATGGTGTACCTCTACACCCGCTATCGCGATCGTAAGGCGTTGTGCCGCCCTCTCCCGGCCGGGAAGGAACCGCCCCGGGTGACCGTGCAATTGCCCCTCTACAACGAGATGTACGTGGCCGACCGACTCATCGCTTCGGTCGCCGGCCTCCGGCACCCGAAGGACCGGCTCGAGATCCAGGTCCTCGACGACTCCACCGACGAAACCACCGCCATCGCCGAAGCGGCGGTGCTGCGGGCCCGGGCCACGGGCCTCGACATCACCTTGATCCATCGAGACGATCGGCACGGCTTCAAGGCCGGCGCGCTCGAGAGTGGCCTCAAAACCGCGAAGGGCGAGTTCATTCTCATCTTCGACGCCGACTTCATCGCTCCCGCGGACATTCTCGAGAAATCTCTCGGTCACTTCGAGGACGAAGCGGTGGGCCTGGTCCAGGCCCGTTGGGGCCACGTGAACCGCGACTGCTCGCTGCTCACCGAGTTCCAGTCCATCATGCTGGACGGCCACTTCATCATGGAGCACGGCGGCCGGAACCGCGGCGGGCGCTTCTTCAACTTCAACGGCACCGCCGGCATCTGGCGTAAGTCGGCCATCGTGGAGTCGGGGGGCTGGCAACACGACACCCTCACCGAGGATCTGGACCTTTCCTATCGCGCGCAGATGAAGGGCTTTCGTTTCGTCTTCATCGAGGACCTCGTTTGCCCCGCCGAGTTGCCGGTGGACGTGAATGCATTCCGCAGCCAACAAGCGCGCTGGGCCAAGGGCTCGACCCAGGTATGCGTGAAGCTGCTGCCGCGGCTGCTCTCTTCCACTCTTCCCCTGCGCATCAAGGCCGAGGCCGCTTTCCATCTCACCGCCAATTTCGCCTACCCCCTGATGGTGGCGCTTTCCCTGCTGATGTTCCCCGCCATGGTCATCCGCTACGACATGGGATGGATGGAGATGTTGCTCATCGACGTCCCTCTGTTCATGGGCGCCACCACCAGCGTGTGCTCCTTCTACGCCTTCGCTCAGCGTCAGGCTTATGGCGAGGCCTCGTGGCGGGCCCGGCTCAAGTACATCCCGGGGGTGCTGGCCCTGGGCATCGGCCTGTCCGTGAACAACGCCCGGGCGGTCATCGAAGGCCTCGTCGGGAAGCCCTCGGAGTTCGTCCGAACCCCAAAACTCGGCGTGCTCGTCTCCGGGGATGAATGGCGGCAGAAGCGCTATCGGGGCCATGCGAACTGGGTGCCGTACTTCGAACTCGCCCTCGCCTTCTATTTCGCGGCCATGGCGGTGTACGCGATCACCCACGGCCAGTGGGGCACGGCCCCCTTCGTCCTGATCTTCCTGGCCGGGTACCTCTACGTCGCGCTGCTGTCGCTCATCCAGGAAATCGGACGGCCGAGCGAAGCTCCGGCCCTGCAGGCCTGATCAGAGTTCGCGGCGCTCGCCCCCGCAGGCCTCACAAGGGCACAAGTCGCGGAGCCTGGGAAAGGCCCAGATTCCCGTGTCGTGTCCGTCGGCCCAGCGAAACATGAGGGCGTAGTTCCCGACACTCTCGATGCCGGCAAGCGATTGGTTGACAAGGTCGAGATAGCGGGGCGTGGGCGCGTGGCCCTGACAGCCCGCGCAGGGGCACCAGCTGCGCAGATAGTCGAGCGCGTATTCCGACTTGTGACCATCCGACCAATCGACGCCCAGAACGCGGCGGCCCTTGTGGTGGCGGACTTCGAGCGGTTCGATGGGGTCCATGGTCAACTCCGGGCGAACGCCTGGGGAATCAGAGCCAGCCCAGACGGCGCGCGATGAAGACCGCGAAAAGCGCGAGGGCGGCGCCCACGAACAGAAGAGCGAACCCGCCGGCGCCGATCATGAGCCAGAAAGCGGGCCCTCGATTGGGGGCGGCGACCGCGGGAGCCTGGGCAGGGGCGGGAGTCGGGACGGCAGCAGGTGAGGCGGGAGCGCGGGACGGCTCTCGGCGTTCGGCGGACGCGGGCGACGGCGCGCGCAAGACCGGGCTTTGCATGGTAGGCGCCGGTTCTTCCTCCACGATCAGCGCGGGTGTGCCGTAGTGGGGCGTCTCGCCGTCATCGGCAAGAACGGCGCCTTCGAGAACCGTAGCCGCGAAATTATGCTGACCGGGCTGGCCCACCATCGTGGCCGACACCTCGAGATCGTCGACGGCCACCGATTCCACCGGGGCGTCTTCGCGGATCTCGACCTTGAACGTGGCCGAACCAAAACGGAGCACCGAGCCGTCGCGGAGCGTGGCATCAACCACGCGCTTCGAGTCGACGAAGGTGCCATTGGCGCTGCCTTGATCGACCACAAAGAAGACGTCCTGCTTCCGCTTGATCAGGGCATGACGCCGCGAAACAGAGGGGTGGGAAGCGATGACGTTGCAGCTCGCCTCACGCCCCACCAGGGCCTCATCGGCATCCACGATGATGGCTTCTCCTTTTAAGGGGATCAAGCGCAACACAGACATTGATTGAGTGTAACACGCTGAAAACCGAGTTGACTGCAACCGGGTCGGAGCGATACAAGGCTTCCCGCATGCCGAACCCATCGATCAACCCGGGGACTCCGTTTGTCTTCGTGGAGAACCTGTCCAAGCGCTTCGGTCCCGACTGGGCCCTGGCCCGGGCCAGCTTCACCGTGGAGCGGGGGAAGCTCGCACTGTTGACCGGAGACAACGGGTCCGGGAAGACGACGCTCATCCGCTGCCTCTCAACCGCTCTCACCCCCGACTTCGGACGGGCCTCGATCGGCGGCGTGGATATCGTGGCCGGTCGGGATGCGGTGCGCGGTCTCGTTTCCTGCCTCAATCAACCCCCGGGGTTTTACGGCGGCCTGACCGCGAGAGAAAACCTGACCCTTGCGAACGCCGTCTTGAACCTCTCTCGCGAAAATGAGATCCCGGTGGTGCTGAACCGGGTGGGCCTCGGGACCAAGCAGGACATTCCTCTCGACTCTTTCTCTTCCGGCATGAAGCAGCGTTTCGCTCTGGCCCGGCTTTCCCTGCTGGAGAGAGACCTGATCCTGCTCGACGAGCCGGAGACCCATCTCGACGCGGCCGGCCTGCGCCTGATGCAGGAATTCATCGCCGAGTGGAAAGCGCGGGGAGCCGCCATCGTCTGCGCCACCCATGCGAACGACCGGTTCCAGGGTCTGAGCGATTTCGAAGTCCGGCTGGTCGGCGGACGACCGAACCCGACGGGAGCCAACGCATGACCGCCTTCCAGGCACTCCTGGGCAAGGACCTGCGCATCCTCGCTCGCAAACGCGGAGGTTTCCTCTCCGCCTTCGCTCTCGGCGCCATCATCATGCTCATGGCGAGCCTCTCCGGAGAAGCGACGCCCGTGAGCCTGGCCCAGCGGGGAGCGGCCGCGTTCTGGATGGGTCTTTTCCTCGGGTCCACCCTGTTCCTTTCCGATTCCTTCGAAACCGAGCAGCGCGACGGAGGTCAGCGGGCCCTGATCCTGCTCGGTGCGTCGCCCACCGCGTTCTTCTACTCGAAAGCGCTCGTGAACTTCCTCGGGTTGTTCGTCGTGGGCGTCCTGCTCACCCCCATCGCGGTGGCCCTCTTCGGAGCGGGACCCTCACCCCTGGGAGGGGTGATCATCCTGGCCCTCGGGACATTGTCGCTCTCGGCCCCGGGCACGCTCTTCACCGCCATCGTCTCGGAGAGCGACAAGCGTCACCTGCTCCTGCCCGTCATGATGTTCCCGCTGGTCGTTCCGGTTCTGATCACGGTGGTCCAGTCCACTCTGCTCCTGACCTTCGGTGACCCTATGGGACAGGGGAGTGCCTGGAGTTCACTGCTCACCATCTTCGCCCTGCTGCACTGGCTGCTCGACGGCGCACTTTATTCGCGGGCGGTGGACTGAGCGTCCCTTGAGCTGGGGGGGCCCGAGCCCCCCAGACCCCCGCGCTCCGGCCGAAGTGAATTCGGCCTGCGCTAGCTCCAGAAAGTGAATTGGCCCATAAGGTTGATTCATATTGCTCATCCGATGGACCGCCGGGCCTTGGTACTCTTAGGTCAACGTTATGAAGCCAAGAACACTTGTCGCGGTCGGTGGCGCAATTTTGACGCTGGGCTCCTTCTGGGGGCTGTTGTACGCACCGGCCGAGATTTTCATGGGCGACGTTTACCGGATCTTCTACATCCATGTGCCCACCGCCTGGATCGGCCTCCTGATGCTGACCGCGGCCTTCATCTGCGCCCTCACCTACCTGTTGAAGGGCGACCTCAAGTGGGATGACCGGCTGGAGGCCACCATGGAAGCGGGCGTGGTTCTCTCCGCCCTGCTCACCATCCAGGGCTCGATCTGGGCCCGGCCGACCTGGGGCGTCTGGTGGAACTGGGATCCGCGCCTGACCACCACCGCCATTCTGGTGTTCGCCTTCGCTGGCATCCTGGCCCTGCGGACTTCGCTCAAGGAGCCCCGCCGGCGCGCCATGGTGAGCGCCGTGGCCACCATCGTGGCCGCCGCCGACGTGCCCCTCGTGTACTTCTCCGTTCGCTTCTGGAACTCATTGCACCAGATCCAGTCTTCACCGGAGACGGTGTCCGCCGCCTTCGTCTGGCCTTTGCGCGTGAACGCCATCGCGGTCCTCATCCTGATGATGGGCCTGATCTCGATCCGGGCGGAGACGGTCGCGCGCCTGCGCGAGGCCGGTTCCGAACCGCCTCCCCTCGACGTTCCTCAGCCCACGGGAGCCAACCAATGAACCGCATCCTGATCCTTCTCCAGGGTTCGACGCCGGTAGAGCCGAGCGGACAAATCGTCGGCGGCTGGGAATACGTCATCGCGGCCTATGTGATCTCCGCTCTCGTCTACGGCGGTTATGCGTATTCGGTGATTCGAAGGGACAATGCCTCTCGTTCCGCCATCAAGGAGTCCAAGTCATGAGTTCAAACGACGGCAAGAAGCGGGTGGCCCTGGCCCTCGGAGCCTGCGCTTTCGCGGGCACATTGCTCTACTTCGTGGTGGGCGGCATCGGCAACAACCTCGTGTACTACTGGGGACCCACCGAGGTCCTCGCGGCCGGACCCAAGGCCAAGGGCGCGTCCATCCGCCTGGGGGGCCTCGTCGAGCCCGGTTCGATCAAGCAGGGCCAGGGTTCGAACATGAGCTTCACCGTGACCGACGGCAAGAAGTCCTTTCCCGTGCGTTGCACCAGCGTCCCGCCCCAGATGTTCCGTGAGGGAATCGGCGTGGTGGTCGAGGGCACGGTTGCCCCGGACGGCGTGTTCGAGTCTCATCGCCTCATGGTGTCGCACGGCAACGAGTACCGCGCTCCCGACGACCCCGCCTCGGTCGATCTCAAGAAGCTGATGGACTCGACCGACGGCATGAAGAGCGCCGAAAAGAAGTAGGAGTTCTCCAATGAGCGCGTCAATCGGTCGCGGGCTGGTCCTGCTGTCTCTTCTTTTCGCCTCCGCGGGCGCGGTCGCGGCCTTCGCCGCCTTCCTGAAGAAGCGCGCGGACCTCACCACCATCGCCGTGCGGGCCTCCTACGGCTTCGCCGCCAGCATGTTCCTCGCGAACATCTGGATGGTGGTAGGTCTGCTCCGTAACGACTTCTCCATCTCGTACGTGGCCCAGGTGGGCTCTATCGACCTGCCGGTGTGGGTGAAGGTTGTGAGCCTCTGGTCGTCGCTTGAAGGCTCCATTCTCTTCTGGGGCGGGGTCCTCGCCGTTTACGTGGCCATCGCTACCCGGGCCATGACCGACGCGCACGGCTGGGCCCGACCCGCCGCCATCGGCGTGTGGCTCGCCTGCGCGACCTTCTTCGGCTTCCTGATCGCCGGACCAGCTCAGCCGTTTGGAACCGTGGTGGACGTACCGACCGACGGTCCCGGCCCGAACCCTCTCCTGCAGAACCACGTGCTGATGGCCATCCATCCTCCGTTCCTCTACGGCGGATACGTGGGCATGACCATCCCCTTCGGCCTGGCCCTGGCCGCGCTGATGACGGGCAAGCTCTCCCCGACTCTGCTCGGCACCATCAGGACCTCGTTACTCGCACCCTGGAGTTTCCTCACCGCCGCGGTGGTGCTGGGCGGCTGGTGGGCCTACGAGGTGCTGGGCTGGGGCGGATACTGGGCCTGGGACCCGGTGGAGAACGCCTCCCTTCTGCCCTGGCTCACCGCCACCGCCGCTCTCCACTCGGCCATCCTCACCGAACGCCGCGGCGTGTTGAAGGGCTGGACCATGAGCATGGTCATCGCGAGTTTTCTGCTCACCATCCTCGGCACCTTCATGACCCGGTCGGGGATCTTCAATTCCGTTCACTCCTTCACCCAAAGCGCCATCGGCCCGACCATCCTCGTGTTTCTGGGAATCTCAACCCTGGTGAGCGTTCTGCTCCTCGGGTTCCGCGTCGATCTGCTCAAGCCCGACGCCGAACTCGACCGGGGCGCTTCACGCGACACCGCGTTCCTCGCCCAGAACATGCTGTTCGTGCTCTTCACCTTCACCGTTCTCATCGGCACGGTCTTCCCTCTCGTGGTGGAAGCAGTGCGCAACGTCCAGATGAGCGTGGGTCGGCCCTACTTTGATCGGATGACCGTGCCCATCGGCGCCTTCCTTCTCTTCGTGCTCGGCGTGGGTCCCGCTCTCCCCTGGGGATCGAGCACCACCGCTGAACTCAAGCGCCGTCTGCTTCCGCCGCTCGCTCTTGCTTCGGTCTTCCTGGCCATTGCCTTGGGCACCGGAGTGCGTTCGCCCTGGACGCTCATCACCCTGTTCTTCGCCGGCTACGCGGCTCACGTCACCCTCTTCGAGGCGTTCCGCCCCCTGCGCACCCGCATGAAGTTCCGAACCGACGGCTTCGTCAAAGCGTTCTCGCAGGATCTCTTCGGCCCCGGACTGCGCCGGTTCGCGGCCTACGTGGCCCACGCGGGCGTCGTCATCGCGTTCATCGCCATCGCGGTCTCGAGCACGAATTCGACGTCGATGGAGCACACCCTCAAGCAGGGCGAGAGCGTCACCTTCGGGGCCTACACCCTGACCTTTGAAGGCATCGAGAACCTCGAGGAGCCGCATCGCACCTCGTTGATCGCGCGCATCGGAGTCAAGAAGGGCGACACCGTGCTCGAACCGCTGCGCCCGATGATGAACCAGTACCGCTCGCAGCGCGAGTCGATCGGCACCCCCGCGGTGCGTACCGGGCTCGTCGAGGATCTCTACCTTTCGGCCATGAACATCGATGTGAACTCGGGCACCGTCGGCCTGCTCATCATGGTCAATCCCCTCGTGAGCTGGCTCTGGATCGCCACCGTGATCATGACCATGGGCGGCCTGATGGCCCTCTTCTCCTCGCGACGGGGCGCCCAGGTGGTCGAGGCCGCGCGCGATCTCCAGACTGAAGCGGCCCGATGAACAAGGGCGTGATGGCCGCGGGCCTCGCCGTAACCTTCCCCCTGCTCGCCCTGCTGCTTCTGAACATCGGCCGGAACCCTTCGGCCATCAACTCGCCCCTCATCCAGAAGCCGGCGCCCGACGTGCGCCTCAAGAATCTCGCAGGCCAGGGTTCCCTGCAGATCTCGTCCCTCCGCGGTCGACCCGCGGTGGTGAACTTCTGGGCCACGTGGTGTATCCCCTGCATCCAGGAGCACGCTGCTCTCACCCGGGCCGCGCGGGTCTACCCCGACGTCACCTTCCTTGGCGTGGTCTACGAGGACACCGCGGAGAACGCCGCGGCCTTTCTGGCTCAGCGGGGAAGCGCCTACAACTCCTACACCGACGATGACGGCAAGGCCGCCATCGCCTTCGGAGTGTACGGAGTGCCCGAGACGTTCTTCATCGACGCGAAGGGGACGATCATCGAGAAATACGTGGGTCCCCTCGACGACGAACTCATCCGCGAGAGACTGGCGGCGGCCCGCAAATGAAAAGCGAACTTCGAACCGTTTTGTACGCGGCCCTCACGCTGGGCCTCCTTCTTCCGGCCGGTGGCGCCTTGGCCCAGGAAACCCAAAAGCTGAGCCCCGAGGTGATCGCCGTCCTCGGCGAACCTGACGCGCCTTTGAACGCTCTCGACGCCGACGTGGTGGCGGTCCTCGGTTCTCCCGCCGGCGTGGTTCCTGGAAGTGCTGACGCGGTGGGCGCTCTCGTCGCCGACATCGGCTCGAAGCTGCGCTGCCCGGTATGCCAGGGCGTGGCGATATCGGACTCGCCTGCGGGCATGGCGGTGAAGATGCGCGGGCAGGTCAAGGACCTCGTCACCAAGGGCTACAACGAAGAACAGATCCTCACCTACTTCGAGCGCTCCTACGGCGAGTTCGTCCGGCTCGAGCCGCCCATGCGGGGTCTGAACCTCCTGGTGTGGCTGCTGCCCGTGGTGGTGCTTCTGGCCGGCGCGGGTCTCGTGATCATGAAGGCCCGCCGGCCGACAACCGCAACGGTCGCCGTGTCCGTCTCCGAACGGGCCGCTCCGGGCGAGGGCGGCTCTGTGAAAGCCGCGGAAGTGGATCCGGCCCTCGCGAAGTATCTGGAGCGCATTCGTCGCGACTCCGGCACCGCATCGTAATCAGACCGAAAACACGAGGAGAAGACTTTGGCCGCGGAATTCAGTTGGACGCCCCCTCTCGTCGTTCTCGCACTGGGCGCGGTGGCCGGCGCGGTGGCGGTGGGCCTGCGCTCGCGCCAGAAACACGTGGCCGGGCCGGTTGAACCCTCCCCCGCTTCGTCGCAGTCCTCCGATCTGCAGCAGCGCTACGACGCTCTGATCCGCCGCCTGGCCGAAGGGGTGTCCGACGACGAGAAAGCCCGGATCGAACTCGAGGCCGCCCATGTCCTGATGGAAATGGAGTCGCCCGGTCGTAAGGCGAAGAAGCCGGACAGCTCCAAAGCAGAAGTGGCTCCCGAGGCCCCGGCCCCCGCCAAGGTCGCGGCCCGACCGCCCTCGGCTTTGGCCGGGTTCGCCTACGGCGTCCTGGCGATGGGCACTCTGGGCGGTCTGTTCTATCTCGCTTCTCTGGGGTCCACCGAGCGAGCCGAAGGCGGGTCGCCCACGGGCGGCAACACCATGGGTTCGGCGGCCGCGGCCCGGCCGGAAAACACGGCAGCGGAGAATGCGGAGATCGCCGCCCTCGAGGCCAACGTCCAGAAGACGCCGCAGGATATCGGCCAGCGCGTCGAACTGACCCGGGCCTATCTCCGGCAGCGAGACCTGATGAAGGTCTTCGATCAGACCCAGGCCATCCTCCAGATCCAGCCCGGCGAACCCCACGCCCTCACCTATCAGGCCCTCGTTCGCGTGGCCATGGGCCAGGCCGATCAGGCCGAGACCATGCTGGTCGACGCCATCAAGAAGAACCCCCGCATCGAGGACGCCTACATTCACCTCGCCATCGCCCGGCTGCAGCTCGGCAACAAGAAGGGGGCCGAGGCGGCGATCGGGGACGGGCAGAAGCAATTCCCTGAGGACCGCGAACTGCTCGCAGACGTGTTCAAGCAGATTTCGAGCGCGGCCGAGACGGAGGCAGCCGCCGGTCCGCCCGCGGCTGGTGCGCCCGCGAGCGCCCCCCCCGAAGCGGACAGCGCCGTCCCCGCGGCCGCGGGCTCCGGGAGTTCGGTGGTGGTGGTGGTGAACTTGCCCCAGGGCGTCACCGTTCCCTCAGGCGCCATTCTTTTCGTGATGGCCCGCGAGGCCGGCTTCGATACCGGCGCGCCCGTCGCGGTGAAGCGCGTGCCCGCGATGAACTTCCCCATCACGGTGACGCTGTCGGAGAAGGATTCGATGGCCGGAGAGTCGTTGCCTGGTCTGATGCGCATCGACGCCCGCATCGACCCTGACGGCGATCCGATGACCAAGAATCCAACCGACCCTGTGGGCAGCGAGGACAACGTTCGGCCCGGCGCCGGACAGGTCCTGCTCGTACTGACTCCCGGCAAGAAGTAGACCGGGCGGCGGGCATCCTGGGTTAATTTGGGCGTCGTTCAACCCAAGAATGCCCCAGGAGAAACCCATGAAACGTCTCGCCACTCTCGCCGCCTTGCTGCTCGCCGCCTCCGCCTCGTTCGCAGTGGAGGAAACCGTCACCTTCAAGAGCGGAACCGAAACCGTCTCCGCCTTCGTGGCCCGGCCCGATGGTCCGGGACCCTTCCCCGCGGTGATCGTGCTGCATGAATGGTGGGGCGTCGACGGCTGGATCAAGGATCAAACCCGCGCCCTGGCCCGCGAAGGTTACGTGGCGCTCGCCCTCGACCTCTACCGGGGGAAGGTCACCACCAACCCGGAAGAGGCTCACCAGCTCATGATGGGGACGCCCATCGACCGTCAGACCCGCGACATGAAGGCGGCGTTTTCTTACCTCGTTGGCCGCAAGGATGTGGTGAAGGCAAAAGTGGCTTCGGTAGGCTGGTGCATGGGAGGGCGGAACGCCTTCACCCTGGCCATCGAGGAACCCACCCTCGCCGCGGCGGTGATCTACTACGGCGCGCTGCCCACCGAGCCTGCGGCCATCGCGAAAATCAAAGCGCCCATGCTGGGGAACTTCGGAGGCGACGATGAGGGGCCCTCGCCGGCGCAGGCCAAGGAGTTCGAGGTGGCCGCGCGCAAGGCCGGCAAAACCTTTGATCTGAAGATCTACGCCGGAGCGCCCCACGCCTTCGCCAACCCCGGAAACCCGTGGAAGGGCTACCGGAAGGACGCCGCCAACGACGCCTGGACGCGCACCACCGCGTTTCTCCGCCACTACCTCATCGTCAAGTAGGGGTCGGCCCAAAGAAAAAGGCCCGCTCCCAAACGTCGGAAGCGGGCCCTGAACGACGCCTCGACTAGAACGTGATCTTGGCGCCGATCTGCAGGCTGCGCTGGTCGTACGCCGCAGTGGCGCACGGAGTGACAGCGGGCGAACCGCAGCGGATGATGCTCGAGGGGATGGCCACGGTGGGGTTCCCCATGGTGTCGGTGGCCACCACGCGGTTGACCGTGGACACGCTCAAGCGGTTCAGCAGGTTCTTGCCTTCGCCGAAGATCTCGAGGCGGCGCTTCCCGAAGTTGAAGAAGCGCACATAACGGCCGTCGAGGGTAACGGAGCTGCCGAGCTTCCCGGTGTTGCGGCCGATGCCGAGAGGACGATCGTTGGTGGCGTTGCCGTCGTTGTTCAGGTCGCGGTTGGTGCGGATGTTGAACGGCAGACCGCTGTTCGCCTGGAGGATCAGCCCGAGCTGGTTGTTGTTGAGCAGCTTGGCGCCGATGCCGTCGCCCGAAACCTTGGGCTGAAGCAGGGTGGAAAGGGCGAAGGTGTGGGTCTGGTTGAAGGGAGCAAGACCCTTGTCGCGATCGAGGTTTGACGGGTCGGAAACACGGTCATCGCCCGAGGCCAGAACGTAGCCGGGAAGGGGACCGTTGTCCTCGCTCTTCGCGATGGTGTAGTTCGCCTGCATCTGCCAACCGTTCCGCATGCGCTTGTTCAAGGTCACGGTCAGGGCGTTGTAGGTGCCTTCTCCCGTCGACTGGACCACGTCGATGGCGTTGAAGTTGCTGTTCGGGCGGGTCGAGCTGTAGATCGGCCGTCCATCGGCCAAGGTGGCGCCCGAGGCGGTCAGGTTGGTGTCGAAGAGGACGGGCATGTTTCCGCCGATCGAGTTGATGTAGCCGACGCTCATGGCGATGTCATCGGTCAAGGCGCGCTCGAGCTGGATGTTCGACAAAACCGCCCACTGGGTCTTGTAGTCGGGCGAGATGGCGATGACCGCCTGCTTGGGCGGAGCGGCAGTGGCGATGAGGTTGGGGAAGGCCGGCGCGCCCGCGACCGTAGGCCCGCCGGTGAAGGTGAGGGACTTGGGATCGCCATTGCGGAGGATCGCGTCTTCATAGAGGTTGAGGAGGGGCGGCTCGTACATGAGGCCGGTGGACGCGCGCAGGACCGTCTTGCTCTCGCTGTCGAGCGACCACGAGAAACCGGCGCGCGCGGCGAAGTTGTTCTTGTCGTCCTTGAAGGAGGCGGAGAGCGGATTGGCCGCGAAGGGCCGGGAATCCGGCACGTCGAACAGGTCGTAGCGCACGCCGTAGAGGAGTTTGAAGCGCGGGGTCACCCACACGTCGTCCTGCACGAAGAGGCCGATGAACTTCGACTTGTAGGCCACGGTGGGGTCGCCCAGGTCCTGGGTGTAGGTCGAATACGAGCGCGGGTTGCTGCCGTTCTTCGCGGCGAGGTAGTTCGCCACGGAAGTGAAGGTGTACTGGGCGCGCAGGGTGTTCACGCGGGAGTCGTCGATGGCCTGGATGTCGAAGCCGGCTTTGAAGCTGTGTTTGCCCGCAGTCCAGGAGAAGTTGTCGACGATCTGGAAGATCTTGGTGGTGAAATCGAAACCGGCGCTCTGGGTGCCGTCGAGCGGGTTGCCGAAGTTGATGGCCTGGGCGCCGGTGATGTTGATGGCCACCCCGGTCACGGAGCCGTCGCTCGCGGTACGGGTCTGGTTGCGGTTCGCGTACTGGACGCGCAGTTCGTTCACCTTGTTGCCGCCGAACTGCGAGATGAGCTGGGCCGAAACCGAGTTCATCTTGTCGCCGAAGTCGGTGGCGCGCTGAATGGTGTTGGCGCCGCCGCCGATGTTGTAGGGCGAGTCGTTCTTGAACCAGAATTCGCGCACGGAGAGCTTGTGCGACGAGTTGATCTGATGGTCGATCTTGGCGATGGCGAAGTGGACCTTCTGCACGGCGGGAATCACGCCCTCGCCGATGACCGACGCGGGCAGACCCAGCGCGGCGTAGTTGTCCTTGACCGACTGAGCGATCACGCGATCGGCGGAGAGGTCGCGGTCGACATATTCATAACCCACATAGAAATGGGTGCGGTCCTTGCGAATGGGGCCGCCCAGGGTGAAGGTGGAGTTGTTGACGTGGGTGTCGGGCTTCTGGGTGCCGGTGAAGTAGAAAGGCGTCTCGGAGAAGTCCTTGCGGCGGAGGCGGAAGCTGACCGTGCCCCCGAGGGTGTTCGAGCCCGACGGGGTGATGGCGTTGTAGACCATGCCCGTGGTCTGGCCGAACTCGGGAGCGAAGCCGGAGGTCTGCACGCGGACTTCCTTCACCACGATTTCGGAGACGGGGAGGAGGCGCAGGCCGGCGCGGTCCTTCTGGGTGTTGGTGTTGCCGTCGATCTGGTAGCTGGTGTGCATCTGCGAGCCGTTGCCGTTGATGCGCGCGGCCCCGAATTCGTTGTTCTCGTAGCCGGTGACGTTGGGCTGGAGGAAGGCGAAGTTGTAGGGGTTGCGCGAAACGAGAGGCAGGTTCTTGATCTCGTCCTCGGAGATGGTGCGACCGATGTCGACCTTGCCCGGGTTCGCGACGGGGGACTCGCCGGTGACGGTGACGGTTTCGGTCATCACGCCGGTTTCGAGGGTCGCGTTCACGACCACGTTCTGGCCGGCGGAGATGGTGAAGCCCGCGCGTTCATAGGCCTTGAATCCGGAGAGTTCGACCCGGACCTTGTAAGAGCCGAGGGAGAGGAGAGGGGCCCGATAGTTGCCCGTCGCGTCGGTGACGAAAGTCTTGCTTTCGCCGGTGGTGGTGTTGGTGACGGTGACGTTGACGCCGGGCAACACGCCGCCGGTGGAGTCCTTGACCACGCCTTCGATGAGGCCGTTCATGGCTTGCGACTGGGCGAATGCGCTGGTTGAAACCAGCAGCATCATCGCCCCGACGAGAAGTTTGCGAAACATGTTGATTTGACTCTCCTAAATGGTGTTTTCTGGGGCGCCATCAGCGGCGCGGCTCGGGAACCTCTGCCGTCCACAGGGGTCTGTTCGGGATGCTCGTATTGTAGTCCTGCAACGTCGTGAGGCTCAATGAATCAATGGGCTCATCGACGACCGTGCGGGGCCGCGCCAACGGCCTCCGAGGTTAGGGCGAGAAGCTTGCGCCCGCGGGGGCGCGAGGCGGCTCAGGAGCGTCGGTCGGCGGGCATGCCGGGCACGATGCCATGCTCGGCTTCAAGCCGCGCGAGGGCGGCGATGCGGACCGGACGGCGCACGTCGTGATCTGTCGGGTGGTACCCGCGACCGACCTCGGCGAGTTTTCCGCGATGCATGAGCTGGTCACGGCCCATGATGAGTTCCTCACGGGAAGTGCCGACGAGGTCGTTCTCCCGGCTCATCAGAATGGCCTCTTCGGGGCAAGCGTCGACACAAAAGCCGCAGAACACGCAGCGCAGCAGATCGATCTCGAACCGGGTGGGGTACTTCTCGATCTTCTTCTCCGGGCGTTCGCCGGCCTCGATGTGGATGCACTCGGCGGGGCACACCGTGGCGCACATGTAGCAGGCGACACACTTGGGCGTGCCGTCCTCGCGCGCGGTCAACAGGTGCACTCCGCGGTAGCGGCCGGAGATGTTGCGCTTCTTCTCGGGGTACTCGATGGTGGCCGAACGACCCCTCACGAAGAGGGTCTCGAGCATGTTGCGCAGGGTGAGCCACATCCCGTAAATGATGGGATAGACACCGGGATGGGTGTCTCGATTGACGGTGATGACGCTTGAGGCCATGGTGGTTTCGTTTCTATGGTTTACGCGCTGGCCGGAGCGGCGGCGGCGACACCCTTGGGACCTACGCTTCGGTGGGTAAGGCCAGCAAGACCCTTGGCCTCGACCGCCATCTCCACGAAAACGTCGCCCGCGGTGGCCGCGGACATGGGCTGACCCAGACGGGCGAGCAGGTCGAGGACCACTTCGAAACGCGGCTTGGCTTCGCCCGGCGCCTCGAAGGCGCGCTTGAAGCGCTGCAGCCGGTGTTCGAAGTTGGTGAAAGTGCCGTCCGTCTCCGCCCACATGGCGACGGGGATGAGGGCATGCGCGGCCGCGAGGTGGGGGGCCTGGTGAGTGGCGAGCACGACCACGTAGGCCACCTGCTTCGCCGCCTCGGCCACACCGGGATCGAGCAGCAGATCACCGTCCTGGAGCACGAGGACCTGCACCTTGCCCGCCGTGCAGTCGGAAAGCAGCGCCTCGACGCCGGTCACCCCAAGACCCAGGTTTGAGAGGCCCTGGGTATTGGGATGGCGATCTTCGCGCTGCAGGATCTGATCCTTGCGGACCGTCACCTTGTCCTGGGGGTTGCCGACCCGGAAGTCGAGGCGACCGCCCACGGACAGCGCCAGCTTCTTGAAGGTAAAGGCATCCTCATTACTCGCCTTCGGCGAAGCGAGGAACGCGGTGTTGCCGCCCGCGGCCTTGAGCCGCAGCGCCACTTCGTCGAGGAGTTCGGAGAGTGAGACCACGGCGCCGCCCGCGCGGTGCGCGCTGGTCACTCGGTTCGGAGCGATGGTCTTGTAGAGATCGCGCCCGGGATCGCACAGCCACGACTTGTTGACTGCGACGTTGCGGCGGGGGCGGATGCGGTAGGCCTCACCGTCGCGGTGGTCGATGGTGATGTTGCAGCCGGTGGAGCAGCCCGGGCAGATCGAGTCCGTTTCCTTCAGGAACCAGACGCGCATCTTGAACCGGAAGTCCTTGGACAGCAGAGCTCCCACGGGACACACGTCAACGAGGTTCCCCGCGTATTCGTGGGTGATCGGTCCGCCCTGGTAGGTGGAGATCTGGGTGGAGCCGCCTCGGTTCACGAACTCGAGCAGGTTGGTCTTCGTGACCTCGCGCTCGTAGCGAATGCAACGGGAGCAGACGACGCAGCGCTCGGCATCGAGCATGATCGGGCCGATGTCCACAACCTTGCGCTTGGCGATCTTGTCTTCGAGCACAGTGCGGGAGTCATGGAGCCCGTTGTCCATGTACTGGTCCTGCAGGTAGCACTCCCCCGCCTGGTCGCAGACCGGACAGTCGATGGGGTGATTGACGAGCAGGAACTCGAGGGTGTTCTTCTGCGCCTCTTTGGCCTGGGGGCTCGTGACCTGGGTCTTCACCACCATGCCTTCGTTGACCGTGGTCCCGCAGGCGATCTGCAGCTTGGGGAACTTCTCGATCTCGACCAGGCACATGCGGCAGTTGCCGTCGACCGGGAGGTCGTCGTGATAGCAGAAGCGGGGAACCCGCACGCCCGCCTGTTCGGCCGCCTGGATGACGGACGTCCCCGGAGCGACTTCGATTTCCTTACCGTCGATGGTGCACTTGGGCATGGTCTTTACCGATCCAGCTCGCCGGCAATGACGTTCAGGCCGCCGATCATCGCGACGGCGTCCGCGATCATGGTGCCCTTGATCATCTCGGGATAGGCCTGGTAGATGTTGTAGCAAGGCGGCCGGACCTTCACCCGCGTTGGGTACTTCTTCCCGTCGCTCACGATGTAGTAGCCGAGTTCACCGTTGCCGCCTTCAACGTATCCGTAGACCTCACCCGGCGCGGCCAGGATGCCGTCGTAGACCAGCTTGAAGTGGTTCATGAGCGACTCGATGTTCGAGTACACCTCGGACTTGGGGGGCAGAGCCACCTTGCGGTCGTGGGTGATGAAGTCGCCCTTGGGAAGTTTGGCGAGGGCCTGCTCGATGATGCGGGCGCTCTGCTTGATCTCTTCCACCCGAACGAGATAGCGGTCGTAGCAGTCGCCCACCGTGCCCACGGGAACATCGAAATCGTACTGGTCGTAGCCGGAGTAGGGGTGATCCTTGCGAACGTCGTAGCCGATGCCCGACCCGCGCAGACACGGACCGACCCAGCCGTACGAAAGCGCGTTGTCCTTCGCCATGACCCCCACGTCCTTGAAGCGCCTGGCGAAGATGATGTTCCGGGTGAGGAGGTTCTCCATCTGAAGCGCCACTTCACGGATCCACTCGAGGGTCTTCTTGCAGCGAGCGTCGAAGTCGTCGGGCACGTCCTGGGCCACACCGCCGATGCGGACGTAGCTCACGGTCAGACGCGCGCCGCAGACGGAGTCGAGGAGATCGTAGATCTCTTCGCGGGCGCGGAAGACGACGAAGAAGGGAGTGATGGCGCCGAGGTCAACCACGTTCGTCGAGATGCAGACGAGGTGATCCATGATGCGCGAGAACTCGGAGAGGATCACGCGGATCGCTTCGGCGCGGGCCGGGGCCGCCACCCCGAGAAGTTTCTCGACCGCGAGCGCCCAGCCGTGGCCGTTGATGAAGGCCGAGCAGTAGTTCAGGCGATCGGTGTACGGAATGATCTGCCAATACGTCCGCTCCTCCGCCATCTTCTCGAAGTTGCGGTGCAGGTAGCCGATCTCCGCTTCCGCGTCTCTGATCGTCTCACCATCCAGGAGGGTTTGAACCCGGAAACATCCGTGCATGGCGGGATGGGAGGGCCCGATGTTGAGGACCAGATGCTCGGAGCCGGGGGGCACGTGCAGAAGCCATTCCTTGGGCTTCTTGGTGACGAAACGTTTGCCGGTGGCGAAGTCCTTCCGCATGGGGTGGCCCACGAAGTCGTCGTGGGTCAGGATGCGGATGAGGTTCGGGTGGCCGGCGAAGGTGATCCCGTAGAGGTCGAAGGCCTCGCGCTCGAACCAGTTGGCGCCCTTGAATATGCCGGTGAGGGTGTCGACCACAGGGCTTTGCTCGGGCACCGAGGTTTTCAGCCGGATGTGATGCTTGTGGGTGACCGAGTAAAGATGCAGGGCCACCTCGAAACGATCGGCCCGCGACTCGTCGTTCAGGTAGTCGACGCCGCACAGATCGAGGAAGAGCTTGTAGTCGAGTTCCGGATGGTCGCGCAACGTGCGAGCCGCTTCCTGCCAGACCGAAGGGGCCACGGTGAGGGCGAGGTCGCCGCGGTAGTCGGTGGCGCGCAGGACTTTCTCTCCGAACTTCTCGGAGAGGATGCGGAACGCGGGTTTGGCGAGCGCCTGATCGCGCTCGAGGGCCTGCATGCTAGGCATGGTGAGAACCGCTCCCCGGCTCGTCGCGCTCTTCGGTGAGCTTGAAGTGGATCCGGCCGCGGGGCTCGAGGCCGGACGCGGCGCGGGTGGCGTCGTCGGCCGCCCAGACCTGCCGGCGCTCCCGCCGATCGAACATGCCCTCGGCACGAGCGCCCACGCGGTGCTCGCCCTGCGGAGTTTTCGCCTGGTCGCCGCTCTTGATCCGTTCCTGAATCTTCATCAGCGCCGCGAGCAGCGACTCGGGGGTGGGCGGGCAGCCGGGAACGTAGACGTCCACGGGGATGATCTCGTCGATCCCCTGCATGGTGTGATAGCTCCGATAGAAGCCACCGGTGGAGGCGCACACACCCATCGACACCACCCACTTGGGTTCCGGCATCTGATCGTAGATGGTCTTCAGAATCGGGCCCATCTTGTCGACCACGGTGCCGGCGACGAGAAGCAGGTCGGCCTGGCGGGGGGAGAAGCGGAGCACTTCAGAACCGAAACGGGCCACGTCGTAGTGCGAGCCCGTAAAGGCCATGAATTCAATGGCGCAGCAGGCGGTGCCGAAAGGGAAGGGCCAGATCGAAGACTTGCGGCCCCAGTTCACCACCGCGTCCACCGTGGTCGTGATGATGTTGCCGCCCTCGTGCACACTCTTGAAGTGTGTCGGGTCGACGTATTTGCCCGTAATGATGTCGAGCAGGCCCATTTCGTGTCCTTAGATTCTTCTGCTTTGGTGGCGCAATGCGTGAAGACCGAATCGGGGCTTCTGGCGCAAGGAGCGGCGAATGATAAACCAGTAGCGACCCCCGGGGGGCCTCCCCCGCCTCACCGCCTTTATATGAGCGCCTTGAGAGCGATTTCAAGCCGGGACAGGCCCGATTCGATCTGGGCTTCGCTTACCGAACCGACACTCAACCGCATCCAGCCGGTCTCGCCAGGAACCCCGAAAGCCTGGAAGGGAACGACACCGAGGCCCGCGCCTTCGAGCAGAAA
>JAGNNV010000235.1 GCA_017990495.1 Vicinamibacteria bacterium | reverse complement strand
TCCATGATCAGTGCGGGATCTTCGGAATATTTGGGCATCCGGAAGCCGCGAATCTCACCTATCTCGGCCTCTACGCGCTTCAGCACCGCGGGCAGGAGTCGGCGGGCATCGTCACCTCCGATGGCGAATCGCTGAAGACCGTGCGCGGCATGGGCCTGGTCAGCGAAGTCTTTGAGCGTGAGGAGTCGATCGCGTCGCTCGTGGGTCCCTACGCCATCGGCCACGTGCGTTACTCGACCACGGGCGAAAGCGCCGAGCGCAACGTTCAGCCCATCCTCATCGACTGCCAGCGCGGCGAGATCGCGGTGGCCCACAACGGCAACCTCGTGAACGCCGACGTGCTGCGCGGACAGCTCGAAGCCGCGGGGTCGATCTTCCAGTCGAGTTCCGATACCGAGGTGCTGCTGCATCTTTACGCCCGCGCCCGCATCGGCCCGGTCGAGGACGCGATCGCCTCCAGCCTGCTCAAGGTCCGCGGGGCCTACTCCCTCCTGTTCCTCACCCAGGACTCCCTCATCGCCGCGCGCGATCCCATGGGCATCCGCCCGCTCGCTCTCGGCAAACTGGGCGATGCCTGGGTCCTCTCCTCGGAGACCTGCGCCTTCGACCTGATCGAGGCGACCTATGTGCGCGATGTGGCCCCCGGCGAAGTGCTGGTCATCGACAAGGACGGCCTGCGTTCCTACACGCCGTTTCCCAAAGACACCGCGCGGCACTGCATCTTCGAGCACGTCTACTTCGCCCGTCCCGACTCCAAGGTCTTCGGCCGCAGCGTTTTGGGCTCCCGGCTCGAGATGGGCCGCCGGTTGGCCCGCGAATCTCCCGTGCCCGCGGACGTCGTGGTGCCCGTGCCCGACAGCGGCATCGGCGCGGCCCTCGGTTACGCCGAGGAAAGCGGCCTGCCTTACGCGATGGGCCTGGTGCGCAACCACTACATCGGCCGCACCTTCATCGAGCCCAAGCAGAAGGTGCGCAGCTTCGGTGTGCGCATCAAGCTGAATCCGGTGCGCGAGGTTCTCGAAGGCAAACGTGTGATCCTGATCGACGACTCCATCGTGCGAGGCACCACGTCACGCAAGATCGTCGACCTCATTCGTTCCGCAGGCGCCGCCGAAGTGCACCTCCGCATCTCATCGCCGCCCACCACCCATCCTTGCCACTACGGCATCGATACCCCGAGGCGCAGCGAACTGATCGCGTCGTCTCAGACCGTCGAGCAGATTCGCGAGAAGGTCGGCGCCGACACGCTCGCCTACCTTTCCCAGGGCGGGCTCATCTCCTCGGTCGGCGATACCCATGGCACGCGCCATTGCCTCGCCTGCTTCACCGGTAAATACGCGGTGCCCGTGCGCGATGAAGAAACCGTCGAGCTGTTCCCGCTAGCCGTGAGCCGCTAGGAACGACAAGGCACGCTCGGCCGCCCAGAAGCGGCCGGGCGCTTTGGTTGGCGCCGCGAAGCCCACATGGCCGCCGGTCAGGAGAATTTCGCGGGTCACCAAACCCGACCCCGGCAGCGCGAATCGTCGAACACTTGATGCGGGGATCATCGGATCATCCTCGGCGGAGAGGACCAGTGTGGGCCGGTCGATGTTCTGAAGCCAGGGTCCTGAACTCGAGCGGGTGTAGTAGTCCTCGGCGGAGAGAAAACCCGCGTAGGGCGCGGTGATCTTCTCGTCGAATTCCCGGACGGTGCGCACACCCACTTCGCGCCCCGCTTCATAGACGCCGGGATTCCGCGCCTGGATGCGCGTGTAGGACGCCTTGAGATCGGCGACGAAACGCGAGACGTACACGCGATTGACAGGTTGGTGCAGCGCGTCGCTGCACGCGAGAAGGTCCACCGGCGCCGACACCGCGACCGCGGCCTTGACCTCGACGGGAAGCGCCGCCTTCGACCGGCCGAGCGCGAGGAGAACGTGATTCCCGCCCAGGGACGCGCCGAAGAGGGCGACTCGCGGGGTCAGGGCCGCCACGCTTCGGGTCACCGCGACGAGGTCGACTTCCAGACCCGCGTTGTAGAGGCGGGGACAGATCTCAAACGAGTCGCCCGCGCCACGCATGTTCATCCGGATCACGTGCCAGCCTGCGGCGAAGGCGTGAAGGCCGGTCGAGAGCATGTGCGTCGATTCATCACGGCCGCCCATACCGTGCAGCAGGATCAAGGCGGGGGAGGCGGCGCGGTCGCCCGGCTGCCAGGTGGCGCGGGAGAGGATGCGGATGCCCGGCTCCGACTCGACGATCAGGTCCTCGCTCGGCAGGGTCCAGGCGAGATTCCGGCGGTGGAAGAAGCCGAGGAGGGTCTGAAGGTGGCCGCCGCGCGCGAACCAGGGTGGATCGAAACTCACACCGTCAGCACGATCTTCCCGAAGTGCTCGGAGGCCTCCATCATGCGGTGGGCGTCCGCGGCGCGTTCAAGCGGAAGGGCGGCGTGAACCTCGGTGCGCAGGCGTCCGGCAAAGAAGTGAGGGGCCGCGGCCAGCAGATCGGCGCGGCTTCCCATGTACGAGCCGAGAAGCGAGAGGTGCTTCGAGAACAGGAAGCGGAGGTCGGTGGCGCCTTTCGGCCCGGACGTCGCCCCGCAGGTGACCAGGCGTCCGCGATGGGCGAGGGACTGAACCGAACGCTCCCAGGTTTTCTCGCCGGTGTGCTCGATCACCACCTCGACCCCCTTCTTGGAAGTGAATCGCTTGACCTCGGCCACCACGTCGCCTTTGTAGTGATCGATCACCGCGTCTGCGCCCAGGCTTCGGGCCAGTTCGAGTTTCTTCTCGCCGCCCGCGGTGGCGATCACTTGCGCACCCATCAGCTTCGCGATC
Source organism: Vicinamibacteria bacterium (assembly GCA_017990495.1). Lineage (GTDB taxonomy): Bacteria > Acidobacteriota > Vicinamibacteria > Fen-336 > JAGNNV01 > JAGNNV01. Next base: position 2,974 of record JAGNNV010000235.1, on the reverse strand, counting down.
TGGATGGCGGCCATGCCCACACCGCTGCCCGCGGCCCAGACGAGAACGTCTTCGCCCACCCTGATCTGCGCGCGCACCACCAGCATCCGCCACGCGGTCAGGAAAACCAGAGGGAAGGCGGCGGCGTTTTCGTAGCCGATGGAATCCGGAATCGGAATGAGATTCGCGAGTGGGACGGCCACGAATTCCGCGTAGCCGCCGGGGCGGCCGTGGCCGAGAATCCGGTAACGACGGCAGGCGAAGTCGTCGCCGGCGAGGCACTGGGCGCAGCGACCGCATGATGTGCCGGGCTGAAGCATCACGCGCTGGCCGATCGAAAGCCCGGTGGTCTCGACCCCCGCGGGCAAACAGGCGATATCGCCCGCGATGTCGTTGCCGAGGATGTGAGGCAGGGGCGGCTCGTATCCGGCCCGGCCGCTGCGCGTCCACAGATCGAGGTGGTTGAGGGCGCAGGCGCGCACTCGCACCAGGGCCTCGCCGGGTGAGGGAAGGGGGGCGTCGATGTCTTCGATCTGGAGGACGTCCGCCTCGCCCTGGCTTCGGATCAGTGCCGCTCGCATTCAGTCCTCGGGATAACGTCCTATAACCTTCGCCTTCGCGCCCGAAAGCCGGGCGCCTTGTGACCGATTTCGATGATACAAGCCTTCAGAGTGACCAAACGGTACGACGCGCACGGCGTGGCTCTGCGCGACGTGTCGCTGCATGTGCCGAAGGGCGAGTTCTGTTTCCTCACCGGTCCTTCGGGCGCCGGGAAAACCACGTTACTGCGGCTCATCCTGCGTGAAGAGTTGCCCACCGAAGGTCAGATCCTGGTGGGCGGGCGCAACGTCTCGGTTCTGCCCAAACACAAGATCCCGGAGTTTCGCCGCACTCTGGGTGTGGTGTTCCAGGACTTCAAGCTCCTCAAGCTCAAGACCATCCTCGAGAACGTCGGATTCGTCCTGCGCGTGCTCGGCGTGCCTGAGGAAGAGCGCAGGCGTCGCGCTTTCCTCGCCCTCAAGTCGGTGGGGCTCGAAGACAAGCTCGACTCCTTTCCCCTGCAGCTCTCGGGCGGAGAGCAGCAGCGGGTGGCCATTGCGCGCGCCCTGATCAACGAGCCGGAGCTGGTGCTGGCCGACGAGCCCACCGGCAATCTCGATCCCGAACGCGCGTCTGAAGTGATGGCCCTTTTCGAGGAGATGTGCGCCACCAAGGGCACCACGGTGCTCGTGGCCACCCACGACCGCGAGATGATCGAGCGGATGAAGAAGAGGGTGATCACCCTCGTCAAGGGTCAGGTGGCCGAAGTCTCGTCCTGATCGGTAGCGCCTGCGGCCTGTCCGGCGCGCGCGGCCGCCGCGGCTGCCCGGCTCGCCACCATGGCCTGAACCCGGGCGATCACGGCGTCGAGGGCCACGTTGTTCTGAGCGCCCTCGGGAATGATGAGATCCGCGTAGCGTTTCGACGGCTCCACGAACTCGAGGTGCATCATCCGCACGCTCTCGAGATACTGCTTCTCCACCGAATCGTAGCTGCGCCCTCGTTCCTTGAGGTCGCGGCGCAGCCTTCGCAGGATGCGCACATCGGCGTCGGTGTCGATGAAGAGACGGATGTCCATGATCCGCCGCAGCGACTCTTCGGCCAGCACCAGGATGCCTTCGAGCACGATCACCGGCCGGGGGCGCAAGGCGTCCGGCTGGACGATGCGGGCATGGGTGGCGTAGTCGTAGGTGAGGTGGGGAACCGGCCGTGACATCTTCAGCTCGCGCAGGTCCTGCTCGAGCAGGCTGGTGTCGAAAGCGTGGGGATGATCGTAGTTCCACCGCGCACGTTCCTCGGCGGTGAGGGAACTGGTGTCGCGATAGTAGGAATCCTGGGGGACCATCAGGCAGCTTTCCTCGCCGATGGCCTCGACGAGTTTGCGTGCGAAGGAGGTTTTGCCCGAGCCGGTGCCGCCGGCCACGCCGATGAGTATTGCCATGGGTGAGACCGTATTATCCCCCCCGAATGTCCAAGGCGGTCAGGTATGCGTTCGAAGAAGCTCTGTCCGGCCTCCTGCGCCGACGCGTTCTGACCGTGGTTTCGGTGGCCACCATCGGCGCATCCCTGGGTGTTTTCGGCCTCTTCTTCTCGATCGCCCGCGCCGGCGGATCGCTCGTCGACTCGCTGGCCAGCAAGGTGCAGGTGGTGGTGTATCTCTCGCCCGACCTCTCCGCCCCGGCCCGGCAGGCGCTGGTGGCGAAGATCAAGGCCCAGTCCGTGGTGATGGGGGTCGAGGAGCGGACCGCCGACGAGGCTCTGGCGAGATTCAAGAGTCTCTTTCCCGATCTTGCCGCCATTCCCGAGGAAATCGGCGAGACGCCCTTCCCTCCGTCCATCGAGATTTCTCTCAAGCCCGAACTCGCGCGCGCGCAGGTGGTGGCGAACCTCATCGAGAGCTGGAAGAAGATCGATGGCGTCGATGAGGTGCACTACGACGCCATTCTCGTGAATCGTCTGTCCGCGGTGGTGAGCCTGGTGCGCGGGCTCGCCCTGGTGCTGGGTCTCGTCCTGGCCGTGGCCTCGGGCTTCACCATTGCGAACGTGATCCGACTCTCGGTTTACTCCCGGGAGGACGAAATCGAAATCATGCGCCTCGTCGGCGCCTCCAAGGCCTTCATCCGCGGGCCGTTCCTGGTCGAAGGGTCGCTTTCCGGCGCGATGGGGGGGCTTCTGGCGAGCGCCTTGCTGGCCCTGGTCCTTCGGCGAGTGGTGGAGGCCATGCGGAGCGCGAACCTCGGAGCCACCATGGCCCCCACGCTCGCATCCTCCGATGTCTTTGCATTGATTGGAATTGGCGCGGCGGTTGGGCTGCTCGGCAGTTTCGTGAGCCTCGGAAAACTGCGGGACTGACCCTCCCTCCGAGGTGTCCTTCGTCACCTCGCGTCCGGACGGGGGTTTAGTTGACGGCCCCGCCCGAACTATCCTTAGGGGGTCTTGGCCCAAGAAGCTCCCG
>JAGNNV010000234.1 GCA_017990495.1 Vicinamibacteria bacterium | reverse complement strand
ACGAACACGCAGGTGAGTTGCGACTTCACCGCCTGATGGACGAGCACCGCGGTGACCGCGGAGTCGACGCCCCCGGAAAGGGCGCAGATCACCCGCTCCTTGCCCACCTGCGCCTTGATCTTCTCGATGGTTCCGCCCACGAACGACGCGGGATCCCAGTCGCGCGCGCAGCCACACAGGTCGAGGAAGTTCGAGAGCACCTGCATGCCCTGGGTGGTGTGCTTCACCTCGGGGTGGAACTGGATGCCGTAGAGGCCCTTCTTCGGATACTCCATCACACCCACCGCGGTGTTCGAGGTGGAGCCGGAGATGGAGAAGCCTTTGGGTGGACGCAGAATGGAGTCGCCGTGGCTCATCCACACCCGGGTCCGCGCGGCCAGGCCGCGCAGCAGGCGCGACTGGGGCGAGGCTTCGAGGTCGGCGGGACCGAATTCCTTGGCGTCGGCCTGGACCACTTCGCCGCCCAGGACCTTGGCCATGATCTGCATGCCGTAGCAGATGCCGAGCACGGGCACGTTCACGCCCTCGATGACCTCGCGGGCGATCTGAGGCGCTCCCTTGTCGTAAACGCTCGACGGGCCGCCGGAAAGGACCAGGCCTTTCGGCTTATAGGCGAGGATGGTCTTGAGCGGAGTCCCGGGAGGGATGATCTCGGAATAAACCCCGAGTTCGCGCAATCGTCGGGCGATCAGATGGGTGAATTGAGAGCCGAAATCGACGATGAGTACGGAGTCCCGGGTCATCGTCCGGAGTATAGGACCAGTTCGACTACACTTTGGAAGATGGCGATGGGTGAGCGGAAAACGGCACTTAGGTCCGTCCTCTGGACGGTTCTGGGCGCGTTGTTGGTGTCTTCTGCCTGCGCCAAGGCGAAGATCCTGCCCCCGAATGCGCCGTTTCCCGCTATCTCACGTTGGGAGAAGCCTCTCGAGGTGCCTCTCGCGTCGCCTCTGGCCACCGACGGAACTCTCATTCTTGCGGCACTTTCCACAGGTCCGGTGCTGGCCCTCGACCCGGGCACCGGCGACACCGTATGGACCCGCGCCGGAGTGAAGACCGGATTCATGGCCGCCCGGCCTGGATTTGTGGTTTTCGTGGAGACAGGAGGGGTGGTCTGGGGCTTGAGCCCGCAGGACGGGACGGCCCAATGGAAGACCACCACCGCGGTGACCGATGTGCAGTCGGTCCGGCTCGACGGAAACCGGGTGTTCATCGGCGGCGCTTCCGGGTTCGCGGCCCTGGTCGTCTCGACCGGCGAACTGCGTTTCGATCTTCCCGCGAAGGATGTTCGCGAAATCGACGCGGCGGGTGACCACCTCGCCTCGCTCGAGCAGGGCGCGGTCCACGTCCGCGAGCGGGAGACCGGCGCGATCCGGTTCCGTCTCGCTTCCCCCGAGGGGGAATTCGGCGCCCCCGCCATCTTCGCGGACGGCCGGGTGGTTCTGGGTTCGGGGTCGCGCCTGGTCCGCGCCATCTCGAAAGAGGGCGATTTCACCTGGCGTTTCAAGGTAGGCGCGCGGGCCAAAGACCGGCCGCTCGACTACCTCGACGGCAAACGCGTGGGAGTGTTTTCCTTCGAGGGGGTTTTCTACGAGGTCTCCTTGAAGGGCGGAGACATGCGACGCCGCGTGCTTCTCTCTTCCCGGCCCTTCGCTCCGCCCCAACTGCGGGCGGGCCGAATCTGGGCCCCCATCTTCGAGGACGAGATTGCGGTCATCGACCCGCTCACCCTGAAGCTCGCCGGACGCGCTCGGTTCGGCGGAGGTTTCCTCTCTCCTCCGCTTCTGGTAGGGGGAAGGCTGGTGGCCGAGATCGCGGGGCCACGCCGCATCGTGGCCCTTGAAACGGCGCCGCCGGCCTGATCCGAAACACCACCTGAATGTCTCGCACCGGCGCGGCTATCATCACCCCAACCCCGCCGCGGGGGAAGGCGGGCATTCAAGGGGGCCGGACCTGTAGAGCGGGAACTCTGTGATCGGTCGAAAACTGGCGTCGCGATACGAAATCCTCCGGGAGGTTGGCCGCGGAGGCATGGGAGTGGTGTATCTCGCCCTCGACCCCGTGCTTGAGCGCGAAGTCGCGATCAAGATGCTCACCTCCGGCAACCTGCAGGGAGATCAGCGCGAGCGTTTTGAACGCGAGGCCCGGGCCGTGGCCAAGCTCGATCATCCCGGCATCGTTCCCATCTACGACTTCGCGGACTACGAGGGCAACCTGTTCTTCGTCATGCCCTTCGTCGAGGGCAAGACCTTGCGCGCGGTCCAGAAGGACGAAACCCTCAAACCCTACGAGGTCCTCGAGATCGGCGCCCAGGTGGCCGAGGCCCTCAACTACTCGCACCAGCGCGGCATCGTGCATCGGGACATCAAACCCGAGAACATCATGGTGACCAAAGAGGGCGACGAGTGGCGCGCCAAGCTGATGGACTTCGGCATCGCCCTTGGGCCCAAGGACTCGCGCATGACGAAGTCCGACATCATCGTCGGAACTCTCGCGTATCTGCCGCCGGAGTCGATTCTCGACTCGTCGAGTTCGCCCGCCGCCGACATCTACTCCCTCGGGGTCGTGCTCTTCGAGGCCCTCTCCGGAAAGCTGCCTTTCTCTGGAGACACCCAGACTGTTCTCTACAAGATCGTCCACTCCGAGCCCGAGCCCCCGGGGCTGCTCGCTTCGCTCGTCGACATCGAGACCGAGAACATCATCCTCTCCTGCATGGCCAAGGCGGCGCCTGCCCGGCCCAAGGACGGAAACGAAATCGGGGGCGTCCTGCGGGAGCTCTCGCGACGGCTGAGGAACCCCGAGACCCAGCTGTCGAACGCCATCGTGGTCAAGCGGGCGGGTTCGGCCATCGTCGGCCGGGCCCATGAAATAGAGGATCTGGTCAAGTCTTTCCATCGCGCCCAGGCGGGTGAAGCGCAACTCGCTTTGATCGGCGGCGAAACCGGTTTCGGCAAGGCTTCGCTTCTGCGCGAACTCGAACGCATGGCCAAGAGTCGCGGCGCGCTGGTGCTGCACGGACGTTTCGTCGAGCGCATGGATCCCGCTTTGCCGTACCAAGGCTTCGGCGAAGCCTTCCGCGAGTACCTCGACACGGATCCGGCCGAGGCGACCAAGGTGCTTGGTGATCTTCTGCCCGAGCTTCGCATCCTCTTCCCGGAAATCGCGGAAGCGGTGCGCAGTGAATCACAGCCGGTGAAGCTGGCGCGGCGCGAGGACCGGACGTTCACCCTCGACCTGCTGGCGCGCACGGTGGGGCGGCTCGCGGCCAGCAAGCCGCTGGTGCTGCTCTTCGAGGACCTGCACCTCGCCGACGCCTCCATCGAGGCCATACAGTACGTCTTCCACCGCCGGTCTTCGTCGCGGCTGATGATCGCCTCGACCTACGTCCAGGCCGGGGGCGGCGACGGGGATCCATTGTCCCGGCTGGTTAAGAGTCTCCGCGGCGACCAGGGAACCCTGCTCATCCAGTTGAAAGCCCTCGAGGCCGACGACTGCCGCGAACTCGCCGCGGGGATTCTGGGCAAGGATCGTGTTCCCGAGGATTCAGGTCCTCCACTCCTCCAGGCGACCGGCGGCAATCCTTTCTTCGTGGCCGAACTGGTGCGCAGCCTCGCTCCCGACGGCCGCTTCGAGGAATTCCTCGTCGCCGCGCGGCGGGGGGCGGCGCAAGGCCTCGCCCTTCCGAGTTCGCTCCAGAAATTCATGGAGGAGAAAGTCGCGGCGCTGAGTGCTCCCGATCGCAGCGTGTTGCAGGCGGCTTCGGTGATCGGCGCTTCCTTCGATCCCGCGGAACTGATCGAGCTCTCCGGCCTCGGGGCTTCCGCGGAATCGGTGATCGAAGGTCTGATGGAGCGCGGCGTCTTCCGCGACGACTCGGTTTCGGGAGGGTCCCGGCTGACCTTCGCGAGCACCCTGTTGCTGGATGCGACCTACCGAACCTTGAACCAGGTCCGTCGTCGCGCGCTCCACCGCTCCTACGCGGAGTTCCTCGAGACCCGATACGCCAAGCGACTCGACCGTGTGGCTCCGGTGCTCTGCCGCCATTTCTCGATCGCCGGACTTCTCGATCGCGCCGCGCACCATGGGCTCGCGGCCGCGCGCAGCGCCTTCGCGGGAGGCGCCTACGAGGAGTCGCGCCGCCTCGCCCAGACCGTCCTCACCCTGGTCGAGAGCGAAGACTGGCTGGGCGATCAGAATGTCGAGGCCGACATCTGTCTCGTGTATGCCCGCGCCGCTCTCGAGGCCTTCGAGTCCGAGGATGCCGGCCGCATGGGCCGCCGCGCCGCCACCCTCTTCGCCCGGGGGCACGACTACGTCAAGCAAGCGGAAGCGCTGATCCTCGCCGCCGACGCCGCACTGCGCGCGCTCAAGCTCGACGAGGCCAAGGCGCTTGCCACCGAAGGCCTCGATCTCGCTCGCGAGCATCGGTTGACCGGGCCGGTGAGCCGGTTTACCGAGATCCTTGCCGCGGTTCAGCAATCGCGCTCTCAAGGCTCCGCCCCCGCCGCGGTCATCACGACGAGCCATCCCACTCCTCAGGTCTCGGCCGCCCAGTTGCGCCCGCAGGCGGCGCCCCGTCCCACCGCACTGCTTCTGCTCGAAGCCGAATACCTTGCGGCTGAGGAGGCAACCGAGGAACGTTCGCGGCGCTCCGATCCGACGTCGGCCGAGGAAGAAGTGGCGCACCTGATGCGCTTCGCCGATCTGGCCCTGAAGATCGGACGCCTTGGCCCCGGCCTCGACGCCTGCCGGCAGGCGCTCAAACTCGCCACCGCGGGGGACGTGGTGACCATGGCCAGCCTCGGGTTGCTCCATACCCGCCTGCTCCTTCGTACCCTCCAGCTCGACGAAGCCCTCGAGGCCGCTCGCACCGCGGCCGCCCCGAACTTCATCATGAGGGGCGCGATTCCACGCGCTCTCGCGGTGCAGATCGCGGCCCACGAAGCGGAGGCGTTGGTTCTCCTTGGCGAGCCCGGCAAAGCGCGGGAACGGCTCGAGGCCGAGGGCCTCGATGGCGACGGTGGGGAAGGGGATCGCTCGATGCCCCTCTTCCTCGCCTATGCCGAGGTCCTGGCTCATCTGGGCGATCGCTCTCTAGCCTTCGATCGGGTCAACGAAGCGCTCTCGACCGCCGAATCCCGCGGTGACTCCCTCGCCGTGGTTCAGGCTCTCGACGCGCGCGCGCGCATGTTGCTGCTGGCGGGCACGCCGGATGCGGCGATCGAGGATGTGCGAAAGGCGCTGGCACTGGTGGCCGAAGTGCCCGACGCCCTGCTGCTCACGAGCGTGCGCCTTTCCCTCGGTCGGTGTCTGGCCGATCTTGGAGCCGTGAGCGCGGCCGACGCGGAGTTCCTCGCTGCGAACCGTGAGGCCGAACGCCTCGGCGCCCGGGTTCTGCTGCTGGAAGCGCAACTCGGGCTCTCGGAGACCAATCGCGTGCGCGGCCGATATCTGGCCGCGGAGATCGCGGCCCGGGTTTCCCTGCAGTTCGCCACCGCGGCTTCGGCCAAGCTCTTGCAGTCGCGCGCGGAGTTCGCCCTGGCCCAGGTGTTCCGCGACAGTGGAGCGGCCAAGGAAGCGATCCATTCCCTCGAGCGAGCACGTTCGATAGCCCGCGATGCCGGAGAGGTGTCCGTCCACATCGACTCGCTCATCGAACTCGCCCGCCTGGCCCGCCAGAATGGAGAGATCGCGCATGCCCGCGACCTGGCGCTCGAGGCCTGGAACGAGTCCACCGAACACGGCGACCTGGTGCGCCGCGGCGTCACCATGCTCGAACTTGGACGTCTCGAGATTCAAGGTGGCCAGATCGATGCCGCGG
>JAGNNV010000233.1 GCA_017990495.1 Vicinamibacteria bacterium | reverse complement strand
GCGCCCAAGTGTGGTTCCATTGGTCCAACTGATTTTTCGGAGGCGCAAAGGTGATGCTCTCTTCCTCAAGACGTATGTGGTCCCTCATCGGCGGCTTGATGCTTGGAGCCGTGACCTTCGCCCCCACTCTCGCGGCCGACCAGAAGAAGCCGCTCGTCTTCGGCACGGACGTCGCCCTCGTCCAGGTCCCGGTCTTCGTATCAGGCAAGGGAGGACACGCGGTACAGGGACTCTCGGCCAAGGACTTCAGCGTTCAACAGGACGGCAAGGACGTGGATGTGGTGTCGTTTCGCTTCATCGACACCACCGCTCCCGAACTGCAGGAGGAGATCAGACAGACCTCGGCCGCGCGCCGGCGTTTCCTCCTTCTCTTCGACAAATCGTTCACGGATCCCTTCGGCCTGGCCCGGGCCCGCGGAGCGGCCAAAGAGTTTGTACGGAGCGGTCTGGCTGAGTCGGATCTCGTGGGTGTGGCCACGTTCGACTTCCTGCGCGGCATCCGTCTGGTCGCGAACTTCACCGAAGACCGAAGGGTCGTGGAACACGCGATCCACACCCTCGGCACCGCCAGCCTTACCCGGATCTCCGATCCGCTCGCCATCGCCGCCGATTTCTCGAGCACCGACCTCACGCCGGACCGCGATGCCATCAACCAGGGCGACACCCCGGCCGCTCTTTTGAACGATGTCATCGCCGCCCTGGCCACCCGCGCGCGGAGCGCCGAGGAGCAGTCGTATCGCGCCCGGGTCATGACCCTGCTCGAGTCGTTCGATCAGCTGGGCCTGGCCCTCCGTCGGGTCAGCGGCCGCAAGCAGGTTGTGTACTTCTCCACCGGCTTCAGCAGCACGATGCTGGCCGGGCAGGACAAAGTGGAGCAGACGCGGACGAGCGAAGCCATCGTGGCCGGACGCATCTGGGAAGTGGACAGTGACTCGCGCTATGGAGACGCGCGTATGCGCGACATGGTCCAGGACTCGCTGCAAAGTCTGTCGCGCGCAGACGCGGTGGTCCACTCGATCGATGTCGCGGGCATCGGGCAGAAAGAGGAATATCTGCAGACCGGCCCCACGGGCATGGCCACCAGAGATTCGGGCGGTCGTGACTCACTCGGAATCATTTCCGAGGAGACAGGAGGACGGTTCTTCAAGGACGCGAACAACCTCCTTCCCGTTCTGCGCGAGATGGCGGACATGACCAGCCGCTACTACGTGCTCGGCGTCCAGCCTCGGGACGTGAAGACCGACGGAGGCTTCCGCAAACTGCGGGTGAAGATGAAGCCCAAGGGCATGCGCATCTCGCATCGCCCCGGCTTCTTCGAGCGCTCGGCCATCGCCGAGGCGGCCCCGCCCACCCTGCAGCGCCAGTTCGAGGCGGCCGAACTTCTGGTCGCAGGCGACGATGGCACGCCGCGGAACGACACCGTGCCCTTCCGGGTTCTGATCCTTCCGGTCCCCACGGACACCGAGAAGCAGAGCCTCGGCATCGTGGTGCAGATCCCGCGCAGTTCGATCAGCGCCACCGCCGGTCCGCTCGAGGTTTACGGGTACGCAACCGCGGCCTCCGGAGATGTGGCCGGACACTTCGCCCACTTCCTCCGTCTCGACGCGGAAAAAGCCGGCGGGACGGGCTCCGAGAGCGCCGACTTCCAGGGCCTGTCGTTCGCGGGTCGGTTTGACATCCCTCCCGGAGAGTACCGACTGAAGTTCCTGGCCCAAAGACCCCAGTCCGGCGAATCGACCACGCGCTTCTTCGAAGTCACGGTTCCCGAGCGCCAGGCGTCGCGGGGTTTCCTTTTGCCCCCCCTGTTCATGGAGCGCGGTCAGGGCTGGCTCGAAGTGGCCTTGCGCAGCGGGGAGCAAACAGGTCTTCCGGTTGAGTTGCATCTCGGCGGATCGCACTTCGTGCCCCGCACCGACATGAGCGTGCGACCGGGACGACGCGAACAGCTGGTGCTCATCGCCTTCGACCCGGCCACCGCGCAGGATCCCGCGGTGGATGTCGACATCCGCTCCGTTCTCTCCGACGACAAGGGCGCGAGTTTCTCGCCCGGCGCCATCATGGTCGAGAGGGTCGTGAACGGCGGCGACGGCCGGCGGTCCTACATCCTCGGCTTCACTCCGGGAGACATTCCCCCGGGTGACTACACCCTGCGCGTTCATCTGGGTGAGGCAAAATCCGTGCTTCAGTCCTACACTCGCTTGAAGGTCCTGCCGCGCGAGACCGCCGCGGACCGGTAGGTTCGGCCGGACATAAGGCCATGGAGAAATCCTACGAATTGTCCTTCTCGACGTGACATAAGTTCTAGAGATTGACGGACGACCCGAGAGCGAGTACTGTCTCTGCAACCAACCCCGCGCTGTAAAACCAGCGCTTGTCCTCCCCCCTCAGAGGAAGAAAGCAGAGATGATGTCATTCAGAAAACTGGCGGCTATTGCCGCCTCTCTCGTTCTCCTCGCTGGATCTGCGTTTGCGCAGACGACCAGCGAGATCTACGGAAAGGCCGCGGACAAGAGCGGCGCGGTCGTACCCGGAGTCACGGTCACGCTCACGGGCTCATCCCTCATCCGGCCGCAAACCGCGGTGACCGGAGCCACCGGCGTCTACCGCTTCCCGGCGCTGGCCATCGGCACCTACTCGGTCAAGTTCGAGCTGAGCGGGTTCACCACCATCGTGCGTGACGGCATCCGTCTGGAGATCGGCCAGAACGCGCAGATCAACGCCGCGCTCGATGTCTCGTCCATGCAGGAAGTGGTCACCATCACCGGTGAGGCTCCCCTGATCGACACTCGGAACAACGGCCGCATCTCCTCCTTCAATCAGGAAGCGCTGCAAAACGTCCCCTCGGCGCGCGACCCCTGGGTGATCATGCAGCAGTCGGCCGGCATCATCATCGACCGCGAGAACGTGGGCGGCAACATGTCGGGTCAGCAGTCCGGCTACGTGGCCCGCGGCACGCCGTCGAACCAGTCGAAGTGGAACCTCGACGGCATCGACATCACCGACATGGCCGCGACCGGCGCCTCCCCCGTCTATTACGACTTCGACGCGTTCGAGGAAATGCAGATCTCCACGGGCGGCGCGGACGTCACCATGCAGAGCCCCGGCGTCGGCATCAACCTCGTGACCAAGAGCGGCACCGACAAGTTCAAGGGTTCGGCCCGCTACTACTACACGGGCGAGAAGTACCAGTCGACCAACATCGACGACACCCTCCGTCGTCAGGGTGCGACTTCGGGCAACCCGATCCAGAACATCAAGGACTGGGGCGGTGAAATGGGCGGACCCATCGTCAAGGGCAAGCTCTGGGCCTGGGGCAGCTACGGCACCCAGGACATCAAGGTCGGGGTCAACAACTTCTTCCTGAAGACGGGCTCCTGCGTGGGCATCACCCCGGCCAATGCGGCGACGTTCCCGTTCGAAACGGTCAAGGACTGCCTCAACACCGACCTCACCACGCTCAAGACCTACAACGCGAAGCTGGCTTACCAGGTTTCGAGCAACACGCACTTCTCGCTGTTCTTCAATGCCGCGAAGAAGGACCGCAATGCGCGTGACTCCTCCGACCTGCGGCCGATCGAGACGGCCTACCGGCAGGGCGCGGTCATCGACGAACGTCTCGGCTCGAAACTCTGGAAGATCGGTATCCCGAAGACCTACAAGGCTTCCCTCCGCCGCGTCTTCTCCGACCGGTTCATGATGGAGTTCCAGTACGCGCATATCGGGAACAACTTCACTCTCGACTTCCAGGAACCGGCGCTCGCCGAAGTGCAGCCGACGCAGGAACTCGGCACCGGCCTGTGGGGGCGCTCGTTCCAGAACTCCCAGTTCGTCCGACCGACCAACAGCTTCGACCTGACCGGCACCCGGTCGTCCTCGGGCTTCATGGGCGGCGATCATGCGCTCAAGTTCGGCGTTCGTTACCGGCAGGATCGCGCGATCAGCACCAACCACCGGGGCGGCAACGTGGAAGCGCGTTGGCGTGATGCCAACGGCGACCGTCTGTTCCAGTCGTCCGAGGCGTCCGAGGCCAACATGTACCGCGACTCGTACACGGATTACAACGTCTTCAACACCTCCGCGTACATCCAGGACACCTTCACCAAGGGCAAACTGACCATCATGGCGGGCCTCCGTCTCGATCGTCAGTGGGATCGCGCCAACGCTTCCCAGGCTCCGGCGCACCCGTTCTTCGGACAGGCCACCGCGACCGGCGCGAACTTCAATCACCTCCCGGCCCTGAACTTCGCGGGAGCTGACCCTGGAGTGAAGTTCACCGACATCGTTCCCCGCCTTGGCATCAACTACGACCTCTCCGGCGACGGCAAGAGCATCATCAAGTTCAACCTGGCTCGCTACGCGAACCAGTTGGGCGACGGTGATCTCGCCGGCACACTGAACCCGGTGGGAGCCTCCTTCATCCGTTTCCCGTGGCGCGACACCAACGGCGACCTCAAGGTCCAGGCGAACGAAATCACGGTCACGGGGACCCCGCTGAGCTTCGGCGGCAACTACAGCCCGACGAACCCGACCTCGCTCAGTTCGCCCGGCAAGGTCGACACCGGCCTCACGAACGAGCACACCGACGAAGCGATCCTCGAGTTCAACAAGCAGATGGGCAACTCCTTCGCCTTCGGCGTGGCCGGCATCTACCGCAAGGTTTCCAATACGCGCTGGAACGACACCACGAACTGGACCGATGCCAACTACCGCGCCGTCACCTTCCAGGCCCCCTCATCGGGGTCCGGAGCGTGCATCGCGACCCAGAATCCCACCTGCCCGGCGATCACCTACTACGAGCCCACGTCCGCGACTCCCGCAGCGTACGTGTACACGAATCGCCCGAACCTCGACCGCACCTACCTCGGCTTCGAGATCACCGCGCGCAAGCGCATGGCCAACGGCCTGACCATGAACGGCAGCTTTACCTGGAACGACACCCAGGTGAACTACGGCGCGGGTTCGTTCGAAGATCCGACGAACATCGCGAATCTCGACGGCGCGGAGTATGCGCCTGAAAGCACGGGCAGCGGCATCGGCAACGTGTTCCAGAACGCGACCTACCTCGCCCGGCTCCAGGCCTCCTACACCGTTCCGTGGCAGGAGCTGATGATCTCGGCTGCCTTCAACGCTCGCTCGGGCTTCCCTCTGCCGTTGCAGATCCAGACCCCGTCGCGCGCCAACGGCGGCGGTATCGCTTCGGTGTATCTGGCTCCGCTTGGCGAAACCCGCCTGCCGAACTACAGCAACCTGGACCTTGGCTTGAACAAGCCGGTGCGTGTGGGCAAGGCCCGGATCACGCTGTCCGTCGACCTGTTCAACGTGTTCAACGGGAACACGATTCAGGCCCGTCAGCGCACCCAGAACAGCACGATCGCGAACAACATCCAGGCGCTCGTGGCGCCCCGGGTGGCCCGCTTCGGCGCTCGGTTGAGCTGGTAGTTCAAAAAGCGGTCGCGTAAACCGCACTGGGCGGGGCTCCTGAGGAGTCCCGCCCTTTTCTTTTGATGCCGGCGGGCGTTCTCGCTCCGCGCGGCTCCAGCATGGCGAGATCCCTATACTGCCGACATGGCTGAATATGGACGGCAGGATCCCCTCGATCCCCTTTGGGAGGCGGTGGCGGATCTCGGCAAACGGATCCGCGGCGACGGGCGGGGAGGCGGAGGCTCCGGCCCTCGGGTGAACACCGGCGCCTTCCGGAACTACGCGATCGCCGCGCTGGTGGTGCTCTTTCTCTTCACGGGCTTCTACCAGGTGGCCGCGGACGAGGTGGCGGTGGTGCAGCGATTCGGCCGGTATGTGCGGACCGCGGGCCCGGGGCCGCACTTCCGCGTGCCCTTCGGCATCGAACGCATCACCCGCGTTCC
>JAGNNV010000232.1 GCA_017990495.1 Vicinamibacteria bacterium | reverse complement strand
GGCGAGCGGCTGCTCCCGCGGCTGATCGAACTCCACCCCCGCACCGAGTTCTTGTGCTTGGTGCAGTCCCGCTTCAAGGATCAGGCGCAGCAGACCCTCACCCGCCTGGGCATCCCCGCGAATCGCGCGGGCCTTGTCGAGGGCGATATCACGGTCGATGGCCTCGGTATCGAAGCATCGCAGCGCGACGCCATCCTCGCTCGCCTCGACTCGGCCTTCCACCTCGCCGCGGTGTACGACCTCGCGGTCACCGCCGACTTCGCCTACAAGGTGAACGTCATCGGCACAAGGCACATGATCGCCTTCGCGAAACAGGCGCCGAACTTCTCGCGTTTCCATCACATCTCCACCGCCTACGTCTCGGGAACCTTCGAAGGGGTGTTCCGCGAAACCGACCTCGACCGCGGCCAGGGCTTCAAGAACCACTACGAGTCGACGAAGTTCGAGTCGGAGAAGGACGTGGTGGCGAGCGGACTGCCCTACTCTGTCTATCGACCCGGCGTGGTGTGGGGCGACTCACGCACCGGCGAGACCGCCAAGTTCGACGGCCCCTACACCGTGATGGGCGCCATGGAGAAGATCCCCCTGGTGTTCCTCGACGGACCTAAGGACGCCACGATGAACGTGGTGCCGGTCGACTATGTGATCGAGGGCCTGGCCCGCCTTTCCGCCTCACCCTTGAGTCTCGGGCGCACCTACAACCTGACCGATCCCGACGGCAAGGATGTGCGCACGTTCTCGCGCCTGATGGCCAAGGCCCTCGGCCGCTCCTACATCTATGTGCCGCTACCGTTGTCCCTTGTGCGGGCCACGGTGTCGATTCCCTTCGTGCAGAAAACCCTCGGCCTCATTCCGGAATCCATCGCCTACTTCGGCCACCGCTGCCGATACGACGCCTCGCAGGCCAAGGCCGATCTCGCCACCCTCGGTCTCGCCTGCCCGGCCATGGAGTCGTACATCGATGTGATCGTCGCCTTCTTCCGAGCCAACCGGGACCGCGTGCGCAAGACCGCGATGGTCTGACCGCGGCACGACGTGGTCGCCTTCCTTCTTCTGCTTTGGGTGTGCGCGGCGGGCGCGCTGCTCGCCCGGCGTCTCGATCCCGACACTGCCCGTCCCGCCGAGGCCCTCGCTTTGGGGGCCACACTCGGTCTCGCTCTGTTCGCGGCTTGCGGCTTCATCCTCGGTTTGACCCTGGGCCTGACCGCCACCACCGTGTTCGGTGCCGCCGCGCTCACCATGGCCATCGGCGTCGGCCTCGGGGCCTCGCCGAAGTCGCTCCCCCCGCTGATGCGCAACCGACCCTCGGCCTCGTGGGGCGTGATCATCTTGTCGCTCTTGACCGCAACCCTGGTGGCGCGCCTCGCCGACCAGACGCTATACGAGCAGGCGGGCGGTATCGCCACCGGCGACCGCCACAACTTCGGCGATCTCCCGTTCCACATGGCCATCGCCGCCGGTTTCAGTTGGGGCGACAACTTCCCACCTGCGCATCCTGAACTTGCCGGCGTGCCCCTCACGTATCCCTTCTTCTGCGACCTCATCTCGGGAATGATCCTGTCCGTCGGCGGATCCTGGCGTGATGCCTTCTTCTGGCCCACGCTGATCCTCGGCCTCGCCGTGGTCGTGGCCCTTGTCCGTTTCGGCGAAGCGGTCACGGGATCGCGAGCGCTGGGACGAACGGGAGCGGCGCTGACTCTCTTCTCCGGCGGTCTCGGCTTCCTCAGCCTGACCAGCGCGCAGGCCATCTCCACGTGGTGGACCAATGGACCGGACCTCACCATCAACGACGCGGGCGTGCGCTACGCCAATTTCATCCTCACTTTGTTCATCCCTCAGCGTGCCATCCTCTTCGGCTGGCCTCTGCTCTTCTTCGCCCTCGCTCTGATGGTGGAGAGTCTTGAGAAGAAGGACCGCGCGCCCTCGTGGCTCAAAGCGGGGATCCTCGCCTCCCTGCTGCCTCTCGTCCATTCCCATTCCTTCGCCGTTCTCGGCTTCGTGGCCTTGTTCCTCGCCACCCGCGCCGGCCTTGCCGCCACCATCGCCTTCGCCAAGGGCGTGATCCCGCTGGCCGCACCCGCCATCCTCTTCATGCTCACCCACAACTCTCTCTCCACGGGAAAGTTCTTCGAGTGGCAGCCCGGGTTCGACGGCGGCGCGGCCCAGCCCCTGCGCTACTGGCTGATGAACGCCGGCTTGTTCCTGCCCCTCGTCGTCCTCGGCATCGCGCGCGCCGGATCGGGTTCGATGCGTTTCCTGGCCGCGCCCTTCGCCCTCTTGTTCCTCCTCGCCAATCTCTTTCGCCTCTCTCCGTGGATGTGGGACAACATGAAGTTCATGGCCCCCGCCCACGCCGGTCTCGCGCCTTTCGCGGCTCTGGCGCTCGCCCTCGCCTGGCGTCATAGCGCCTTGGGGAAGGGAGTAGCGGCCCTTGGGCTGATCATCGCCACGCTCTCGGGCGCGCTCGACATCTCCAAGGTCGCGGCCCCCGCGGGCTCGTTCCGCATCTTCGAGCCCATCGATCTGGCTTTCGCGGAGAAGGTCCGCGCCACCACACCTCCCGACCTAACCATCCTCACCGCGCCCATCCACAACCACGGCGTCCTGCTGTCGGGACGGCGTGTATTCATGGGCTACGAGGGACACCTTTGGTCGCAAGGCCTCGACTATCTGGCCCGCAAGCCGGTCGCCGAGGCGGTGTTCCGCGGTGAAGCCCAGCCGCGAAAGGACGGGGCGAGCGGGTTCATCACCATCGACGCCATCGCGGTGACGCCGGCCGAACTGCCTCTGATCCCGAATCCACAACCAATGCTGGCCCTTCCATCGCTGATCGAATCCCCCTATCGTCTCTTCAAAGCCCGATGAAGCCTCTACCGAAGACCAGCCTGGTCGCCCTCCTTATCCTGGCCGTCGCCGCCGCCCTCAGGGTCCAGAATCTGGCCCTCCGCCCTTTCCACCATGACGAAGGCGTGAACGGCTTCTTCCTCGCCCGGCTGGTGCGCGAGGGCATCTTCAACTACGACCCGAGCAACTACCACGGGCCGACGCTTTATTACCTGACCCTGCCCCTCGCCGCCATCCTCGGCCTTTCCGACGCCGCGGTGCGCGGGACCACGGCCCTGTTCGGCATCTTCGTCATCTTCCTGTTGTGGCGGCTGCTTGCCCCCCTCGGCGCGATGTACGCGTTTGGCGCCATGGCCCTCTTCGCCACTTCGCCCGGCGCCATCTTCTACTCGCGCTACTTCATCCACGAGATGCTCTTCGTCGCGTTCACCGTGGGCGCGCTCGCCACCTCGCCCCGGCCCGACTGCGCCGCGCGCTGGCGCTTCATCGCCACCGGCATCTTCCTCGCCCTGCTTTTCGCCACCAAGGAGACCGCCTTTGTCTCCGTGGGCGCCATCATCGGTGGCGCGGTGGTCGCGGCCTGGGCCGTGCTCGGTCTCTCGCCGCTCGCCGTGCTGCGCGGAATCAAGCCGTATGCCCGCGAACACGCCGACTCCCTGCTCCACGGATTCATCGCCTTCGTGGTCACCGCCGGCCTTTTCTACTCTTCGTTCTTCCGCAACCCCGCGGGCGTGCTCGATGCCTTCCGCACCTTCGCTTTCTGGACCAAAACCGCGGTGCGCGACCACGCGAACCCGTGGCACCAGCACTTCCTGTGGCTGCAAGAGGCCGATCCCGTCCTCCTTTACCTCGGCTGTGCGGGCCTCATCCTCGCCCTGATCCTGCGGCGTTCGTTTATGGCCGTGATGGCCTCGGTGTGGTTGCTGCTCGTCTTCTTCGCCTATGCGGTGGTGAAGTACAAAACGCCGTGGCTCGGCCTCAACATGCTGCTGCCCCTCGCCATCACCGCCGGGTACCTCTTCCACGAGATCGGCGCGCTTCGCTTCCTCGGTGAACGCGTCTCCCTGGTTCCGGTGGCCGCCGCCCTGCTGGGGCTTTCGGCCGGCCTGTCCGCGGTGAAGAGCCAGGACCTTGAAACCAGGAAGTACGACGACGAGGCCCACCCCTACATCTACGCCCACACCCAGCGCTCGTTCCTTGAGTTCGTTCGCCTCGTGGAGGAAAAGGCCAAAGGCCTCGCCGGAACCGAAACCGGCATCGCCGTGTTCGCTCCCGAGAACTGGCCGCTCGCCTGGTATCTGCGCGACTACACCAAGACCGGCTATTGGGGCGACATCAAGCCCGAGGTGGACGTCGACATGTACATCGTCTCGGCGGGCCAGGACGCGCAGATGGCCATGAATACGCGCGGACGCTACGACCGATTCGGCCCCTACAACCTGCGCGGCGTGGTCGACCTCGTGCTTTACGTCCGGCGGACTCCGCGTTAGCCGCCGGGAGCGGCGCCTTTGCGGTCAGGGACGCGACGCGGCGAGCGCGGGGGCCTCGGGCTTCACGGTGAGATCGCGGCGGATCCCGGCGAGCGGCGCATCATCATCGAAGGTGACCTGATCCGTCTTCGTCGACCGTACGCCGAGCGAGGTCCACAACGCTGCGAGGTCGGGGCTGACCGGACGCATCGACCACTCGTCGTAGATCTCGCGCAGCACGGGAACCCCGGTGGCGTTCTCCGCCACCAGAGCGAGCTGGGCCACGTCCCAACGCAAAGCCACACTGCCTCCTTGGGCGAGGACCGCGCGCAGCACATCGTCGAGCGATCTGGCTCCTTCAGTGCGTCTGCGGATCTCGAGATCGACGTGCAGCCAGAAAAGGGCCCCACCCCAGTAACGACGGCCCCAGGTGAAGGTGCGATCAAGACCCTGGTCGCCTTCCTGCGGCAGGCCCTGCGGCATGGCGCGCACGAACTCGGCCCACATCTGACGCGGCTCGAATCGACCCCGTCGGGCGCGCAGCAGCGGCTCGAGGTACGTGGAGAGCCCTTCCTCCATCCAGCGTTTCTGGTAGCCCATGTTGGGAAGGGCCACGTGCAGCATCTCGTGGGTCATCACCCAGTCGCGGAGCAGGTCGGCCTTGCGGGTGCGTTCGCCCACCACCACGAAGATCGAAGCCCCGCCCATGCCCATGGTCACCGCCGAGCCCACGGCGTAAGGCCCGCCGATGGCCACGATCACCTGCAGCCGCGCCACCGGAAACCGCCCGAGCAGCCCCACCACGTCCTGGGCTCCTTCGCGGATCCAGGCCATCAGATCCTCGTCGCGCACCCCGCGCTTTCCCTCGCCGATGGCCACGTCGATGTGCCCGCCGGCAAGGTCGAGGCCCTTGTGGGTGAACTCGCCCAGCACCACATGCGGACCGTCCATCACCATGAGGTCGGTATCGATGTGATTGGCCCGGCCATCCATGACGCCGGAGACCAGTTCGAAACGTTTCCCGCCATCAAAGGCGAGACGCAATCGTCCCCGCGGTCGACGATCTTCCGGCCTCACCAGCCAACGCGCCAGCGGAGCCAGAATCAGGCGCTGCTTTTCCTCGAAGCCCCAGCTCCCACGCTTGTCCTGGGTCACCCCTTTGCCGTAGTCGACCGCGTAGGTGATCCGGCACCCCGCGCGCTCGCAAAGCGCCGCCCATTCGGGATTGTCTTCAACCCTTGTCGTGGTCCCGCCCGATGGCCCTCCGGAAACGATCATGCGATCGAACAGGATGGGAATTTCCTCGCGCGGGAACCGGGGCTTGAGCCCCTGGGGCCAGGCCAAGTCGACGCGGAGCAGGCGCTTCACCGGATCGGCTGTGACCTTGCCCTCGATGAGCGGCTCGATCGGCCGGGAGTCCGCCCCGCTTTGAGGAAAGGCCGCGGAGGCGAGGCCCAGGGCCCCGATCACCACGGCCACCATGCCGAACCTCATGACGGGGGCGACGGTACCACGAGGGGCGTGTTGGGACGGGAGGCTTGCGCCTTCCTCGT